>NZ_JBLIWA010000060.1:0-35125 GCF_047525675.1 Streptomyces sp. 796.1
GTCCCGGCAGCGGGCCGCCGGGGCCGGGCGGCGGGGGCGTCGGCGGGCCGGGCGGCATGGCCGGCGCGGCGCCAGCGGCACCGGGCGCGTGGGGCGCGCCACCGGGCGGGCCGGGGACGCCGGGACCGCTGGCCGGGGGGCCGTCCGGCGGCGGGAAGGGGCCGTCGATCGCGGGCGCGATGGCGGTGGGCGGCAGCGCGCTGCCCGCCGACATCAGCTCGGTCTTCGCCTCGGACGCGACGCCCGGCGCCGGCAACTCCTCGTCGTCGAAGGCGAGCGGCGGGGCGAAGACGGTGGCGGGCGGCGCGACGGAACGGTCGCCGTCGTCGCCCCCGTGGTTGGTGTCCTCCCAGGACGGCCCTGCCGGCCCGGAGCCGGAGCCCGGCGCCGCGGGGAAGGCCGACCCCGGCGCGGCCGGGAACGCCGGCGCGGCGGGGACGCCGGGCGCCGCCGGCACACCGGGTGCCCCGAGCGCGCCAGCACCATCGGATTCGGAGCCGGTCGGCGGCTCCATCGGCTGGGTGGGGATCTCGTCCGCACCGTCGTCAGCACCGGCCGCGCCGGCCGCGCCGCCCGCGCCGAGCGAGCCGGCCGAACCGGCGGCCCCTCCGCCCGAGCCTGCTGAGCCTGCCGAACCGCCCTGCCCGCTGCGCTCGCTCGTCCCGGCCGAGCCGGCCGAGCCGTCGGCGGCGGACCCGCGGTCGGCGCGCTGGCCGAAGTGGGCGGTGGCCGCCGCACCGGGCGCGGGCGCGCCGCCCTCGGACGTCCCTGCCGCCGACCCGCCGGCGACACCCTCCGCACCGGCAGCACTGCCCGCGCCGCCCGTACTCGCTGCATTGCCCGTACTCACCGAGTTGCCCACACTCGCCGAGTTGTCGGTGCCGGCCGCACCGCCCGTACTCGCGGCACCGCCCGTACGGCCAGAGGCGTCAGCACCACCGGCGCCCCCCGTACCACCAGCGCCACCGGCAGCAACGCCAGCCGCCCCACCGGAACCACCAGCCCCACCGGCGTCCGCCGCGTCGGAACCTGCCGTGCCGCCGGTCGGGCGGCGCGTGGAGATGCCGCCGCCGAGCGTGTTCGCCGCCTCCTGGAGCCACTCCGGGGGCGTCAGCAGGAACGACGTGGCCTCCAGGTCGAGGCGGCCGGAGGGGGCGGCGGGGGCCGGGGGCGCCTCGGCTGCGGCCCCGTACTCCTCCTCGTACCGGCGGATCACCTCGCCGACCGGCAGCCCGGGCCACAGCGTGGTCTCGCCGCTGTCGCGGGCGATGACCAGCCGGGCGCCCTGGGTGCCGGCCGCCCGTGAGGGGCCGTCGGGGCGGTCCTCGGCCCAGGCGACGAAGCCCAGGTCGAACTCCCGCACCCGTACCTCGCGCTGCTGGTAGCGGGGGACGTCGCCGTTGACCCACTGCTCCGCGCGCTCCTGCGCCTGCGCGAAGGTCACCATCGCGCTCACCCCTCCACCGGGACGACGTACGCGAAGCCGCCGTCCACCATCAAGTTCGCCACCGTCTCCAACTCCGGCGGGTTGCCCGCGAGCCGCAGCAGGAAGGCGTCGAAGTCGTCACCGCACGGCAGCAGCAACTCCGCCACCCGGTCCTGCACGCCCCAGCCGTCCCGGTCCCTGGCGTCGTCGTACGCGCAGAACCACACCGAGCCCAGCGCCGCGCCGCGCACCTTCACCGCGATCACGCCGCCCTGCACGAAGCCGACGCCCAGGTAGTCCTTGGTGAAGTGGTCGCGCAGGCACTTGTTGACGTAGACCAGGTCGTTGACGGCCGCCTCGTCGCGGACCGTGAAGAACGGCTGGTCGACCAGGAGACCGAGCTCCGGATCGAGCGCCGCGCCGACCGGGGCGCAGCCGCCGGCGGCCTTCAGGAAGGCGCGGTAGGCGTCGGGCAGTCGGTAGCCGAGGTCCTCCTCGACGCCGAGCACCTCGTCCTCGGTGACCGACAGGCCGCGCTTGGGCAGCCCGAAGTGGACCGGGCGGGTCTCCTGGAGCGGCCTGGTGCCGCGCTTGTCCTGGTCGACGCCGGCCGTCGCGAGGCCGCCGTGGTGCCGCAGCAGGGCCTTCACCTCGACCGGCACCAACTGCACCCGGCGGGTCCCGGCGACGTGGTGCCAGGTCCAGCCGTGCGGCGTGGCCACCGACGAGGTGCCGCCGTCCCACAGCTCGTGGCCCGCGGCGTGCAGGGCCGCGTTGGCCGAGACGAAGTCCGTCAGGCGCAGTTCGTCGACGCCGAACCCGTCCGGGGGCTCCGCGATCTCCACGGCCGCCTTGGCGTACGGCGTGAAGTCCGGATAGCCGCTCTCGTCCACCCGGACCCCGTGCGGGTGTCGGGCAGCCCGGACCGGGTCCGGGAAGTGCACGACCTGCCCGGCGTAGGCCGTGTTCGGTGGCGCGGTGTGCCCGAGCCGACCTGTCGTCATGGCGGTTGCCCCCTGCTGCTGCTGGCTACTACCGACAGCCTATGCGGTGGCGCAACCGCGGGAACCGCCCCCGGCAACCCCCCGGGCCGCCCGGGACAGACCCCTTCATTCCCTAGGAAAATTTGCCATCTTCCGCGAAGGAGGCGCTACGGGAGCTTCCCGGCGTCCATGATGCGACGGTGCTGCTCGTACGCCACCGCCCGCGCCACCGGCGTGGGCTTGCCGCTCGTCCCGACGGACAGGTACGTGGCCGTGTTGTCCCCGGTACGTACCACAGTGATGGACACCGGTGCGTCCGTTCCGGCCTTGTCACGCATGAGGAAACTCACGGACGCGTCCCCCACGGCCAGGTTCCCGCCCGGCGTGATCGTCAGGGACTGGTGGTCGCCCTCGTTGTCGCTGGCCGTGAAGCCGGGGCAGCCGGCCACCGCCCCGCGCAGGTCAGCCAGCCATTTCTGAGCGTCGCCGGAGCGGTAGGCGGCCAGCAGGAGCTGGGTCAGGGTGCCGCCGGGCGCGCGGGTCAGGTCGCCCTTGGTGAGGCTGGCCGAGACGTAACCCGTCCGCGGGTACTTCGGGCGGGAGCCGAGCGCGTCGGCGATCGGCTGGCACGCGGGGCGGTCGGCGGCGAGCGTCGCCTCGGCGGGCAGCGCGTCGGCCGGGCCGCGGCGCACCTCGTACCCCGGTACGTCGCCCTTGCGGAGCAGCGCGCGGCGCAGCGCGCCGTCGTCCAGTGGCGCGGTGCGCGACTCCTTGCCGCCCCCACCACCGGCGTTCGGGCCCGCGTCGGCACCGGTGCCGCCCTCCGCCCCGTTCTGCGCCCCGCCCTGCGGCCCGTCCTGCGGGGCCTCGCCGCCCGGGCTCCGGTCGGCGCCCCGGGCGCCGGTCCGTCCCCGCTCGCCGGCGTCGTCCGGGCCCCCGCCGTCCGCACCGCCGGAACACGCGGCCGACACGGCCAGCAGGGGAACGACGACGGCGGCGACCGCGGCGCGCCGGATGTGTGTACGCATGGGTCGCACTGTCTCAGACCATCGGCTGAAAACGCACGGTGTGTCGCCCCCACAGCGACTACCCGTCACGCGACGGTGACGTATCGGGCGGCAACCCGCATCGGGGCACACCTGACTTCCGCACCACGCGTCCCATTTGGCAGGCTGACCCCCGCAACAGGGGGATTGCACCTGGAGGGAAGCACCACCATGCACACCACACAGGATCGCGGCGACGCCGTGTCCGCACCGGGCGACCCCCGGCTGAGCTGGAGCAACACCGACGGCCGGGACGCCGTACCGGTGTTACTCCACCGGCGAGACGGCATCCTGCCCACCGTCGGGGCGGCGCTCTCCGTCCGCGGCCAGACGCTGACCTGCACCGCGGGCCGGGGCGACCAGCCGCCCGTGCTGCACGCGCTGGTCCAGGACTTCCTCGACACGCTCGGCAGCGGTCAGCGCGAGCGGTTCACCGGCCGCTGCCCGGAAGCGATCCTGCTCTCCCGGTTCCTCACCCACGCCGAGTCGAGCCGCAGCAAGCGCGCGGCCCGCAAGCCGCTCACCCAGGGTGAGGCCCGCCGGGCGCTGAAACACGCCAAGATCACCGCACGCCACATCCGCGAGGACGGCGACCCGGCCCACGGCTCGTACGCCCCGCCCTGCCGCTCCTGTGCCCCGTTGCTGATCCAGTTCGGGGTCCGCGCGGTGGACGTCCCCGCCCCGGCACAGGCCGGCCAGCCGAAGAAGCGAGGCTGACGTGATGCGCGCCTTCGACCGTACGGCCGCGACCCGGTTCCCCGTGGCGCTGGACGCCGCGCTGCGCGAGGCCGGCTGGACGCCGGGCCGCTGGGACATCCGGCAGGCCGAGACCTGGGCCGACGCCCTACGGGCCCACGAGTCCCCCGGCGGGCACCGGCACATCATCTTCCCCGCGGCCGTCGAGGCGTGGGCCGAGTTCGGCGGGCTGCACGTCCGCCCGCCGGCCACCGGCCGACACCTCGCGCCCACCCCGTTCCGGATCGACCCGCTGCACGGCCTGCACCTGGCCCGCACCCTCACCGACCTCGGCCGCGCCCTCGGCACCGAGGTCTGCCCGCTGGGCCAGGAGGCGGACGGCCAGGCCCTGCTGACGATCGACGCGGAAGGCCGCGTCTACAGCCTCGACCACACCGGCGACTGGTTCCTCGGCGGCGACATCGACCGCGCCCTGACCACCCTGGTCACCGGCACCCGCCCCACCAGACTGACGCTCGGCGAGACGGGCGCCTGAGCTACCGGGCCGGGTGCGGGGCGCCGCGCACCGCGGGTGCGGGGCGCGGCGAGACGGGGCGCCGCTGCGGCTACTTGTGGGCGACCAGCAGCCCGTTCACGCCCGCCGCCACCTCGCTGGCCACCGGTAGCCGCGCGGTGCGGGCGAAGCCGGCGCGGGTCAGCATCGCCTCGTAGGCCGCGCGCGAGTAGTTCCGGCCCCCGGCCGTGTTGACCAGCATGTGCAGGCTCATCAGGGCCGCGCCGCGCGGCCCTGAGCCGTCGTCGTCGACGAACGCCTCGGCGATCACCAGCGTGCCGCCCTGGTCCAGCGCCGCGTGGCACTTGCGCAGGACCGCCTCGTTGGTCTCCCGGTCCCACATGTGCAGCACGTTGCTCAGCACCACCAGGTCGTGTCCGCCGGGCAGCGGCGCATCGCCCAGCAGGTCGCCGCCGACCGTACGGACCCGGTCGGCCAGGCCGAGGTCGACCATCCGGCGTTCGGTGAGCGCGACGACCTGCGGCAGGTCGTACACGGTCGCGTGCAGCCCCGGCACCTGCCGGCACAGCCGCACGCTGAGGTCCGAGGGGCCGCCGCCGACGTCGAGCAGCCGGCGGTGGGGCGCGAAGTCGTACGAGGCGGCGACCGCACCGGCGATCGCCGCCGATGCGGAGGCCATCGCCTTCCAGAAGAGTTCGATCCGTCCGCCGGGGCCCTGGCCCGCGCCGTCCTGGTCCGCGAACGCCTCCTCCTGGCCGGCCGCGTCCCAGGTCGCGGGCCGGTCATCGCGCACGCTGGTCAGCAGTTCGCCCCAGCCCGGGTAGTGCTGTTCCTCCACCAGGTCGATGTAGCCGCCGAGGTAGGCGGCGCCGGTGGAGACCAGGAACGCCTGCGCGGCCGGGGAGTTGCGGTAGCCCTCGTCGGCGTTGCCGGCCAGCAGGTCCAGTGCGGCGCAGGCGGTCAGCAGCAGGGTGGCGGGCCGCTCGCGCAGGTCGAGCGCGGCGGCCACCTCGTCGGCGCGCAACGGCCCGCGTTCGGCCAACAGGTCGAACAGGTGCAGCCGGACCGCCGTGGTGAGCACCTTGGTCCGCCGGAAGCCGTCGAGCAGATCGAGCAACGGGCCCGGATCCGGGGCCTGGGCCGGGTCCGGGTCGGACGGCTGCGCGCCCTCCGCGCCGCTCGGCACACCAGTCGGACTACCACCCGGACGATCCATGGTTCTCTCCCGTCGCCGTCACGCACCGAAAGATCAACGATCTGCTGGCACCGGATCGTAGTCAGCGGCCCGGCACGTCGACCGCGGCGGGGGCACTCCCTCAAGCCGCCGAGCCGCCGCCCTGGTCCACCGGTTCGGCCACCGGGGCCGCGGCGCCGTACGCGGCCGGTTCGGCCAGCGCCGGCTCGCCCGCCGTCCGGTCCTGCGCGCGGCGGGCCGGTGTCGCCTGGTCCGGTACGGTCGTCCGCTCCTCGACGGCCGGGGGGCGGCCCTCGTACGCGGTGGCCTGGGCGGCCGGGCCGACCGGGGGGTTCGTCGTGGCGGGGGTCGGTGCGGGGGGTGTGGGTTCGGTGGGCCGGGGGCGGGCCGCGCGGTCGGGGAGGACCGCCGAGACCCGGAAGCCGCCCGCGTCGGTGGGGCCCGACACGAAGCCGCCGCCCAGCGAGGCCACCCGCTCGCGCATCCCGACCAGCCCGTTGCCGCCGCTGGGCAACCCCGCATCGGCCGCCGCCTGGTCGGACGGGCCGTTCTCCACCAGCACCGCCACCTCGGCCGGGCGCCGCGCGAGCCGTACCCGGGTCTCGGCGCCCGGCGCGTGCTTGTGCACGTTGGTCAGGCCCTCTTGGACGACGCGGTACGCGGTGGCCTCCACCGCCGCCGCGTAGCTCCGGTCCTCGCCCTCCTCCAGCAGTTCCACCGTCATGCCAGCCGCCCGCGACTGCTCGATCAGCACCGCCAGCTCGCACAGCGACGGGCCGGTCGGTTCGGGCTGCGACCGGGGCGCGCCGGCCGCGGCCGACCCGGCGGCCGACGCCGACGGCGCGGCGGCAGCGGCGGACGAGGTGGCCGCCGACGCGACGGCCGCCACCGACGCCAGCGGCACCGCCCCGACGTCCGCCCGCCCGCCGCCCTGGCCCTCGTGGGCCCGCAGGACGCCGAGCATCTGCCGCAGTTCGGTCAGCGCCTGCCGCCCCATGTCGCCCACCAGGGCCGCGTTCTTCGACGCCTTGTGCGGGTCCTTGAGCGCAATGGCCTGGAGGGCCGCCGCGTGCACCACCATCAGACTGACCCGGTGCGCGACCACGTCGTGCATCTCGCGGGCGATGCGGGTCCGCTCCTCGTTCCGCGCCCACTCGGCGCGCTCCTCGGCCCGATCGGCGAGCAGCGACAGTTCCCGCTCCAGGCCGTCCGCCCGCTCCCGCAGGCTCTCCACCAGCCGGCGCCGCGCGCCCACGTACAACCCCGACAGCACCGGCGGCACCGTGACGCCCACCGCCATCAGCAGCGCGACGATGCCGGCCACCCACACCGGTGGGTCGTACCCGTCCTGCGCCATGTCCTGCCGGAACTTGACCAGCGTGACGATCAGCGTGCCGCTGATCGACATGCCGGACAGCACGCCGAGGACCCGGCGCGGCAGCCCGGCCGCGGCCATCGAGTACAGGCCGATGATCGTCAGCAGGACGCCCATCGAGGCCGCGGAGGCGGCGATGGACACCAGCACCACGACGATCGGCCACCGCCGCCGCACCAGCAGCACGCTGCCGACAAGCAGGCCGAGGACGGCGCCGAGCCCACTGGGGATGTTCGCCTCGCCGGCGAAGTCCATGCCCTCCAGCAGGCACTCGCCCGCCGACGCAAGGGCTATCGCCACGTCGAACACCATGCTGCGGCGCCGTTCCCACCACCACGGCCCGCCCGGCGCGCCCCGCGCACCCGGTTCCACGGCTTCCCCCGTCGTCGTCATACCTGCCAGCGTACGGGGGGCGGCCACTTCTTTTCCGGTGGAGCGCGCGGCAGGGAACTCGGGCGATTTCCGGAGGGAATCGGTTTTACGCGCAAACCAGAATCCCGAACTGGTTCCCCGCCAAACCATCCGACCGCGCCGGACACGCCCCCGCGCCCCGCGCCGCCCCACGGGCCGGATGCACGCCGAATGTACGCCGCTGGCGCGGAAGTGGAGCAGATCGCCCGGAGAAGCGGTGAAGAAATCCGACACGGCACACCGGCCGCGCCCCGTACCGGCCCGGCAGCCCCGACCGCCCGCCGGACCCACCGGGCGCGCGGGCCACACGGGACGCGCACGAGAAATGCGCGAGGGGTACGCGAAAGGCCCGCGAACGGCGGGGCGGTACGGAACGCGGCGCACCCTGCGAAAAGCAATGGATTTCGCGCCGCCCGCGAACGGCACGGAATCCGCCGAAGGTCATACGGGAGATCACGCCGCGGTGCCGGCGCGCCCCCGAGCGGTGGCGGCGGTGCGGAGCCCCCGGCCGAGACGAAGACAGGGGCGGAGAGAAGAAAGGGAGGAGCACGAGGCAAGAGCCGAAGGAGAAAGAGGAGAGGAGCAGAGGACGCCCACACCACTCCCCGCACCCCGCCAGGACAGCACCCCCGCACGCCGCCCGCAGGGCTTCCCCCTCGCATCGAGGGCTCCGCGTACGGCATAGTGTGGGGGGCCGCGCGGTCAGCCGATCAGCAACTCCGGTATGGCCCGCCTGACCATCCCCTGTGGTGTAATCGGCAGCACAGTGGCCTTTGGAGCCATTTGTCCAGGTTCGAGTCCTGGCGGGGGAGCCCAACCCGCACCTTCACTCCATACCGTCACCCCCGTTCACCGTCCGGTGCGTACGGACCCCGCGCGACGCCCAGTGCCCACGAGGCCCCGCGAAACGCCTTCCATTCAGGGCGTCCACGGCCGGACCCGCCCGCAGGTCCCCTCTGATACGCACCGGTATCCTTCGGATGTCCACCTCCCGAAAGAGCCGAAGGGTTTCCCCGTGAGCGCCAACCTTCCCCGTGATCTCGGCACCACTCGGTCAGGGGAGGACCCGCTGGCAGCCGTCGTCGTCCTCGCGGCGGGTGAGGGCACCCGGATGAAGTCGACGACCCCCAAGGTCCTGCACGCGATCTGCGGTCGCTCCCTGATCGGCCACGTCGTCGCCGCCTCCCGCGAACTCGACCCCGAACACCTCGTCGTCGTCGTCGGACACGCCCGCGACCAGGTGCAGGGACACCTCGCGGAGATCGACCCGCAGGTGCGCACCGCCGTCCAGCACGAGCAGAACGGCACCGGGCACGCCGTCCGGATGGGCCTGGACGAGCTGCGCGCCGGCGGCATCGCGCTCGCCGGCACGGTCGTCGTGGTCTGCGGCGACACCCCGCTGCTGACCGGCCAGACGCTGCGCACGCTCGCCAGCACGCACGCCGCCGACGGCAACGCGGTGACCGTGCTGACCGCCGAGGTGCCGGACGCCACCGGTTACGGCCGGATCGTGCGCGACCAGGCCAGCGGGGCCGTCACCGCCATCGTCGAGCACAAGGACGCCAGCGACTCCGAGCGCGCCATCCGCGAGATCAACTCGGGCGTCTTCGCCTTCGACGCGCAACTGCTGACCGATGCGCTCGGCAAGGTCCGCACCGACAACAGCCAGGGCGAGGAGTACCTCACCGACGTCCTCGGCATCCTGCGCGAGGCGGGCCACCGGGTGGGCGCGGCCGTCGCCGCCGACCACCACGAGATCGTCGGCATCAACAACCGGGTCCAGCTCGCCGAGGCCCGCAAGCTGCTCAACGAGCGGCTGCTGCGGGACGCGATGCTCAGCGGCGTCACCGTCGTCGACCCCGCCACCACCTGGGTGGACGTCACCGTCACCTTCGAGCCGGACGCCCTGGTGCACCCCGGCACCCAGCTCATCGGCGCCACCCATCTGGCCGCGCACGCCGAGGTCGGCCCGCACACCCGGCTGACCGACACCACGGTCGGCGCCGGCGCCACGGTCGCCAACACCGTCGCGGTGGGCGCCAGGATCGGCGAGGGCGCCAACGTCGGCCCGTACGCGTATCTGCGCCCGGGCACCGACCTCGGGCCGCGGTCCAAGGCCGGCGCGTACGTGGAGATGAAGAACGCGCAGGTCGGCGAGGGCTCCAAGGTGCCGCACCTGTCGTACGTGGGGGACGCGACCATCGGCGAGCACACCAACATCGGTGCCGCCAGCGTCTTCGTGAACTACGACGGCGAGAAGAAGCACCACACCACCGTCGGCTCGCACTGCCGCACCGGTTCGGACAACATGTTTGTGGCTCCTGTCACGATTGGGGACGGGTCCTACACCGCCGCCGGGTCGGTCATCACCAAGAACGTGCCCCCGGGTTCGCTCGCTGTCGCCCGTGGACAGCAGCGGAATATCGAGGGTTGGGTGGCTCGAAAGCGCCCAGGAAGTGCCGCCGCGCAGGCCGCTCAGGCAGCCACTCAGGAGCCTGAGTCCGATCAGTGAGCGTGTGGGGGGTGCGCCAAGTGGGGCGTACCGTGGGGAAGCGCACGCGAAGTGAAATCCAAGGAGATCTGCTGTGACCGGGATCAAGACGACCGGCGAGAAGAAGCTCATGCTCTTCTCCGGCCGCGCCCACCCCGAGCTGGCCGAGGAGGTCGCCCAGCAGTTGGGCGTCGGCCTGGTCCCGACCAAGGCATTCGACTTCGCCAACGGCGAGATCTACGTTCGCTTCCAGGAGTCGGCGCGCGGCGCCGACTGCTTCTTGATCCAGAGCCACACGGCTCCGATCAACAAGTGGATCATGGAACAGCTCATCATGATCGATGCGCTCAAGCGGGCCTCCGCCCGCAGCATCACCGTGATCGTGCCGTTCTACGGCTACGCCCGGCAGGACAAGAAGCACCGCGGCCGTGAGCCGATCTCGGCCCGGCTGATCGCCGACCTGTTCAAGTGCTCGGGCGCCGACCGCATCCTCACGGTCGACCTGCACACCGACCAGATCCAGGGCTTCTTCGACGGCCCCGTGGACCACCTGTTCGCGCTGCCGATCCTCGCCGACTACGTGGGCGCCAAGGTCGACCGCTCCAAGCTGACCGTCGTCTCGCCGGACGCCGGCCGGGTACGGGTCGCCGACCGCTGGTGCGACCGGCTCGGCGCGCCGCTGGCCATCGTGCACAAGCGGCGCGACCCGGACGTCGCCAACCAGGTCACCGTGCACGAGGTCGTCGGTGACGTCCGCGGCCGGGTCTGCGTCCTGGTCGACGACATGATCGACACCGGTGGCACGATCTGCGCCGCCGCCGAAGCGCTGTTCGCCAACGGTGCCGAGGACGTCATCGTGACGGCCACGCACGGCGTGCTCTCCGGCCCCGCCGCCGACCGCCTGAAGAACTCGAAGGTCAGCGAGTTCGTCTTCACCAACACGCTGCCGACCCCGAACGAGATCGAGCTGGACAAGGTCACCGTCCTCTCGATGGCCCCGACCATCGCCCGCGCCGTGCGCGAGGTCTTCGAGGACGGCTCCGTCACGAGCCTCTTCGAAGAGCAGGCGTAACGACTCAGCAGGTAGGTAGCGGGGCTCGGACGGCGGGACCGATCCGCCGGCGCTGACTCCGCTGCCCTCCGCACCGAAGGCCGCTCCCCCATCTCGGGGAGCGGCCTTCGGCGTGTTCGCCGGCGTGTGCAGGGGCGTGTGTGCCGTACGCGTGAGGTCCGTGGGGTGTCCTGGCGGGCCCCCGGGGAGGGCAAGCGGAGGCCAGGTGGAAGCCGATCAGAACGGCAAGCGGAAGCGTTCCCGGAGGCAGATACGGAGGCGCTCGCGGAGGCATTCCGCGGGGAGCGGGGGGCCCGCGCGGGGACCTGCGCGCGGGCCCGCGCGGCGCCATCGGGCGGGGGCGCTACCTGAGCTACCTGAACTACCTGACGCCCGCGCGGAGGGCGTCGACCGCGATCCGGGCGGCCGTACCGATCACCGCATCGGCGGCGGGCAGCGTGATCGCGGTGCTGGCGGAGCGGGTGAGCACGGCCACGGCGTACCGACCGCCGTCCGGGTAGCCGACCACGCCCACCTCGTGCCGGAGCGTGGGCAGGGTGCCGGTCTTGCCGCTGACCTGCACGTCGTCGAAGGGGAAGCCGGAGGCGAGGCGGTGGCTCCAGGTCTGGAGGCCGAGCACCCGGCGCAGCAGTTCGCCGTGTTCGCCGCCGCACACCTCGTCCCGCCAGACGGCGGCGAGCAGCGCGGTCAGCTCGCGGGCGGTGCTGTGGTTGGTGTGGGCCGGGTCGAGCACCCGCAGCCTGGCCACGGTCGCCGGCTCGACCAGGGCGGCGGGCCCGGCGGGCCCCGCGTCGGCCACCATCGACGCGACCAGGTCGCGCATCGAGTGCACGGCCCTGGTCCTGGTCAGGCCGAGTTCGGCCATGGTGCGGTTCACGGTCTCCAGGCCGACCTCGTCCCAGAGCACGTCGGCCGCCGTGTTGTCGCTGACGGCCACGGTCTGCGCGGCGAGGTCGCGCAGCGAGAGGCGCGCCGGATCGAGCATGACGGCCAGCCCGGTGGGCCCCTTGGTACGCCGCTCGGGCGCCACCTCCACCTGCCGGGTCAGCTCAAGCCGCCCCTGCGCCGCCTCCCGGAACACCGTGCTGACCAGGCACACCTTGTGCACGCTCGCGGTGCTCATCAGGGTGTCGGCGCCGGTCCCGAGCTCCGCCCCGCTGTCGATGTCGCGGGCGTGCAGCAGCCCGGTGACCCCGGCATCGGCGAAGGCGTCCTTGATCCGCGCCACGGCCCGCGCCGCCCCGCGCCCCGCGCGGCGGGGATGGGCGGGGGCGGTGGGGGTGGCTTCGGCCGTGGTGGCTGCGGTGGGCGCGGCATGGCCTTCGGTGGGGGCCGCGGCTGCGGGCGCCGGCCCGGCGGGCGGTACGGCGCCGCCCGGACCGGCAGCCACGCGGCCGGGAGCAGCGGGTTCCCGTGTGCCGCGCTCGTGTGGGGCGGGCGGTACGGCGCCGGTACGCGGGCGCCCCGCGGCGTGGTCGGTCACAGCGGGAACTCCGATGCGGGACGGGGGTAGAGGCCGGGCACGGGCCCGGCGGACGGCGGCTCGGCAGCGGGCTGCTCGGCGACCACCGGCTCGGCGACCACCGGCTCGGCGACCTCCGCGGGACCCGCCTCGGGGTCCGCCTCGGGCGTCGGGCCTGACGTCGGTACGGGGGTCGCCCCGGTAGCCGATCCGGCGACCGGTGCGGGAGCCGGTTCGGGGGCTGGTTCGGCGATCGGTGCGGGAGCCGGTTCGCGGGCCGCGCCAGGAGCTGAACCGGAAGGCCGCTCGGAAGTCGTACCGGAAGGTGACCCGGGAGCCGTCCCAGAAGCCGAATCGGAAGGTAGCCCGGAGGCCGTACCGGAAGCCAACCCGGAGCCAGAACCGGAGGCCGCCCCGGAAGCCGGCCCCACCACCCCGGAAGCCGCCCCGGAAGCCGCGCCAGCCACAGCGCCGGTAGCCGGCTCGAAGCCGGAATCCCCCACTGCCACCCCCACCAGCTCATCGGGCACCATCCCGGCCCCCGTACGCAACGCCTCGTACGCCGCCTCGGCGAACCTCCGTACCGCAGGCCCTGCCCGGTCCCGCGCCCAGGCCGCGGAGGTGCGCCAGGTCAGCGGCGTACCGGCGAGCGGGCGCCAGACCGTGCCCGGTTCGCCGGCGGCGCTCGGCAACAGCGCGACGGCCGCGCCGGACAGCACCAGCGCCTGCGCGAAGTCGCCGCCGCGCGCCTCGTGCACGGCGGCCGGGGTGCAGCCGTGCCGCGCGGCCCGGGTCAGCGTCTCGTCGAAGAGTGCGGGGGCCGCGGCGCGCGGGAAGAGCACCAGGTCACGGCCGGTCAGTTCGGCCAGCGGCACCGCGGGCGGGGCGGCCAGCGGGTCGTCCGCGCGCAGCAGCACGCCGAGCGGCTGGTGCAGCAGCGGCCCGAAGTCCAGCCCTTCGGCCGGGCACGGGTGGCGCACGACGCCGCCCTCCAGCGTGCCGGCGACCAGTTCGCGCGCCTGCTGCACGGTGGTGAGTTCGCGCAGGTCGAGGCTGCCGCCCGGGGAGCGGTGGCGGTAGCCGGTGAGGAGGGCGGCGACGGCGGCCCCGCCGAGGTCGGGCGGTACGGCGGCGCGCAGCGTGCCGGCGGTACCGGCACGGACCTGGGCGATGACGGAGTCGAGCCGGTCGGCCGCGGCCAACAGCGCGTCCGCCTCCGCGCGCACCAGCCGCCCGGCCGGGGTGAGCGAGACCCCGCGGCTGCCCCGGTCGAAGAGCCGCACCCCAAGCTCCCGCTCCAGCCGCTGGATCCGCTGCGACAGCGAGGGCTGGGCCAGCCGCAACCGCTCCGCAGCCCGGCCGAAGTGCTGCTCGTCGGCCACGGTGCGGAAGTAGCGCAGATGCCGCAGCAGGTCCATGACCAGCAATGATAGGCAGATGCCTATGGGTTTCTTGGCGATAAGGGTCTTGGACTGAGGGGCCAGGACTCTGTTCTGCTGCCGGGGACGGCGCGCCGCCGCACGGCGGCGCCGACCTGGCGTACGCGGCGTGATCTGGCGTACGCGGCACCGCCGACGGGCCCCGGACGACCTCCGGCGGCCGGCCAGTGGGGCGGGGCACGAGGCGGAACACGAGGGAGGGCCGTGGGGTGGGCAGCTATCGGGCGGGCAGCAGGAGACGGCGTACGGGGCTGACGGTGCTGGTCGCCGGCGCGCTGGTGGTCGGCGGCGGCACCTGGGCGGTGGCCGAGTGGGGCGCGGACGAGGGCGGATCGGCGCCGCGCGGCGCGGACCCGCAGGCGCTCCGTACCGCCCGGGCCTTCCTCGGTCACTGGGCGGCCGGCGACCTGGCGAAGGCTGCCGCCCTGACCGACGCGCCGGACCGGGCCGAGACCACGCTGCGGAACTTCACGCTGGGCCTGGACGTGGAGCGCCCGTCGTTCACGGCCGAGCGGGGCACGGCCCGGGACGGCGACGACGGCGCGAGCGTCCCGTTCGCCGCCACACTGCCGGTCGGCGGCCTGGGCACCTGGCAGTACCGGTCGACGCTGCCGCTGGTGCGCCAGGACGGCGGGGCGACCGGGGCCGCGGACGGGCCCGGCACCTGGCGGGTGAAGTGGGAACTCGGCGTGATCCACCCCAAGCTGACCGACCGGGCCAAGTTCCGGCTGGTGCGCGAGGACGGCGCGCCACAGGTGCTCGACCGCGAAGGGCGCAGGCTCGCCACCGCCGCGCACCCCTCGATCGCCCAGGCCCTGGGCGTCGGCGGGGGCAAGCCGCGCGGCGCGGTGCAGCTCATCGACCGGCGGACGGAGGAGGTACGGGGCACGGAGGCGCGGTTCGGCGGGCCGGGCGCCGAGGAAGGGCCGGTGCGTACGACGATCGACCCGCGGGTGCAGCGGGCCGCCGAGCAGGCGTTGCAGCGGCACGCCAAGGGGCGCAACGCGGGCCTGGTCGCGCTGCGCATCGCCGACGGCGAGGTGGTGGCCCTCGCCAACACCCCCGCCGGCGGCTTCAACCGCGCGTTCCTCGGCACGTACGCCCCCGGCTCGACCATGAAGGTGATCACCTCGGCGGCGCTGCTGGCCAAGGGCGCGGTGCGGCCGGACGACGTGGTGGACTGCCCGAAGTACCTCACTGTGGGCAAGCAGTTCCACAATGTGGAAACTTCCGAGATCCCCGGGGCCACCTTCCGTGAGGACTTCATCCACTCCTGCAACACCGCGTTCGTCAGCCTGCGCGACAAGTTGGGGGATCGGGAGCTGACCGACTTCTCGTCCACGTACTTCGGCATCGGCCAGGAGTGGTCGACGGGCGTGGCCTCCTTCGACGGCGAGGTGCCGGTGCCCAGCGACCAGACGGAGAAGTCGGCCGCACTCTTCGGCCAGGGCAAACTCCGGGCGAACCCGCTGGTCATGGCCTCGGCCACGGCCACGGCCGCCTCCGGCACCTTCCACCAGCCCCTCCTGGTGCGGGAGGGAGGCAAGCCGCGCAAGGGCAGCGGCCCGACCACCAAGGAGCTGCCGCCGGACGTGGTGCGGACGCTGCGCGGGCTGATGCGGGACACCGTGACCGACGGAACCGCCAAGGTACTCGCCGACCTGCCGGGCGAGGTCGGAGCGAAGACCGGCACGGCCGAGGTCACCGAGGAGGGCCCGAACAACGGCTGGCTGGTCGCGTACGACGACACCCTGGCCATCGCCTGCGTGGTGGAGGGCGCCCAACACGGCTCGGACTCGGCGGGCCCGGTCATCCACGACGTCCTGGCGGCGACGGCGGGGTGAGCGCGCCGGCCTCGCCCCGTACGTGGGGTGACTGCGCCTGCCCCGACCCACGCTCCCCAGGCCCCGCGCAGTGGAATTGGTGCGGGGCGGCCGGCCGGGTAGAGTGGTTGAGTTGCTCGGCGAGGGAGGCCCTGTCCCAAGACAAGGCCCATCCGTAATCGACGCGCTCTTCGTAGCAGGTCTGTCGTAGGCCGAGTGACGGCTTCCAGATCCCCTGACTACGAGGAGTGCCACCATGGCCGAGGTCACCGTTCCCGTAAAGCTCCGTTCCGAGTTCGGCAAGGGCGCGGCCCGTCGCCTCCGCCGTGAGCAGCAGGTTCCCGGCGTCATCTACGGCCACGGCGCCGAGCCGGTCCACGTCTCGCTGCCGGGCCACGAGCTGATGATGGCGCTCAAGACCCCGAACGTCCTGCTCTCGCTCGACCTGGACGGCAAGAACGAGCTCGTCATCCCCAAGGCGATCCAGCGCGAGGCCATCCGCGGCTTCCTGGTCCACGTCGACCTGCTGACCGTCAAGCGCGGCGAGAAGGTCACCGTCGAGGTCCCGATCCACACCGAGGGCGACCTCGCCCCGGGCGGCAACCTGCTGGAGCACGTCCTCAACTCGCTGCCCGTCGAGACCGAGGCCACCCACATCCCCGAGTCGGTCACCGTCTCCGTCGCGGGCCTGGACGCCGGTCACTCCGTGCTGGCCAAGGACGTCGTCCTGCCCGCCGGCACCACGCTGGCCGTCGACGAGGACGCCGTCGTGCTCCAGGTCGTCGCCGCGCAGGCCGAGGCCCCGGCCGAGACCGAGGCGGCCGAGGGCGCCGAGGGCTGAGCCCAGGTACCACCCGACGCCCCTCGCGGACGTCACCCGCAGCACACCGCCGCCGCCGTTCCGCCCGCATCCCGGGCGGGCCGGCGGCGCGCGGCGTCCGGGGCGCGCCACGGCCCCGCCGAGCGGCACCACCGAACGGCCCCGCCGAGCGGCACCGCTACCGTCTAACCCGCCCGCCCGCCGCGCGGCGCCCCGTACCCAAGCCACCCCCACCCACCGGAGAGCATGCAGATGAGCGACGCAGACGGCCCCTGGCTCGTGGTGGGCCTCGGCAACCCGGGCCCCGAGTACGCGGCCAACCGGCACAACGTGGGCTTCATGGTGGCCGACCTGCTCGCCGAGCGGATGGGCGGCCGGTTCAAGGCGCACAAGGCCAGGGCCCAGGTCGTGGAGGGCCGCATCGGCCCGCCGGGCCCGGCGAACCGCCGCGTGGTGCTGGCCAAGCCGATGACGTACATGAACCTCTCGGGCGGCCCGACGACCGCGCTCAGCGACTTCTACAAGGTGCCCGCCGCCCGGATCGTCACCGTCCACGACGAGTTGGACATCGACTACGGCACGCTGCGCCTGAAGTGCGGTGGCGGCGACAACGGCCACAACGGCCTGAAGTCCCTCACCAAGTCACTCGGCCCCGACTACTACCGGGTCCGCTTCGGCATCGGCCGCCCGCCGGGCCGGATGGACGTCGCCGCCTTCGTCCTCAAGGACTTCTCCTCCGCCGAACGCAAGGAACTCGACTACTTCGTGGACCGCGCGGCCGACGCGGTGGAGGCCCTGATCCTGGAGGGCCTGGAGCGCGCGCAGGGCACGTACAACTCCTGACGTACGGGGGTGGCCGGCCGCGGTCGGTGCGGACGTACGCCGCCGGGCGGTCCGGGGCGGCGGTCCGGGGTGCTCCTGGGCGGCCGGGTGCGGCGCCTGCCGAAGAGCTCTTCGGACGGGCCGCAAGGCAGCTCCAGGCGGGTCGATCGACGGCCCGGGCACGGCTCCGGGGAGACTCGGGGCGGGCGCGGGGAAGGTTCGGACCAGGTCACCGGGCCAGCGCCGGACATTGCGGACATGCAGCCACCGGTCCTGCCGAAGCATGACCTGCGCCTTGACGCGGTCGCCCCCCAGGCCCAAGGATCGCCGCCATGGCGCCGACCGGAACGAGCTCCGAGAGCACGGCGCGGGACTCCTCCCCCGCTGCTCCCCGCACGCCAGCGGGCCGCATCCCCGCACAACGGGGCGCACCCCCCGGCACGGCACGCCCCGGCGGCTCCCCGAGCGCGCCCGCGTCCCACCACTCCGCGCCACCGCGCTCCGGACGGGCCCGTACGGGGGTTTCGCGTACGGGGACTTCGCGTACGGGGGTTTCACGTACGGAATCCGCCGGTACGGGGGCGGCGCGCGAGGCCCAGCCGCGGGCCGGGGCGGCGCGACGCGGCCCCTCACACGGCGGGTCCTCCCACTCCGGCGCGCCCCGCTCCCGGCCCTCCCGCTCCCGGCCTTCCCGAGGCGTGCGCCGCGGTCGGCTGCGAAGGACGGGCGAGGCCGCGTACGGCCTGTTGCTGCTCGGCCGGCAGGTGGCGATGGCGCTGCTCGTCCTGCTGGTGCTGGTGGCCGGGGTGTGGACGTCGTGGGGCACGGCCCAACACGCGCTGCTCACCAAGGGGAAGGAGCGCGGTACGTTCACGGTGGCGTCCTGCCACGGCAGTTGGTGCACGGGCCCGTTCACCGCGGACCCGGCCAAGGGCGACGACCGCCGCTCGGTACGCATCGACGCCACCGTCACCGACGGCAAGGGCCAGCGCATCCCCGTGGTCCTCAAACCAGGTACCACGGAAGCGGTCCGCACCGACCTCCCCGGCCTCCTCTACTCCTGGGCCCCCCTCGGCGGCGCCCTCCTCCTCGCCTCCATCCTCCTGGCCGGCGCCCTGCGACTGCACCGCGCGGCGTGGGGGCTGGGGTTGGCGGGGGTGGGGGTTCTGGGGGCGGCGTTTTTGGGGTTGTGAGGGGGCTTCCTTCCGCGCTCGGCCACGCCGACATAGGACGTCACCGCTGACGTCTACGCCCATGCGCGAACGGCTCTGGGGCCCGCTGAACATCAGCGGGCCCCAGAGGCGTTTGGGCCGCAGTGAAGAATCTCCGTGCTTCAAAACTCTTCAATTCACAGAGGTTCAACTACAGAAAACCCCAGAATCTGTCACTGCTTCGAGAGCATCGAAATCCCACCTGCCGCAAGAGAGAACATTCGAACAAGAGCCTTTCGAACATCCGGGTCGCGATCAAGCCGTTCCAGCGATTCAAACCTTGCCGGATCAAGATCGATCGTGGTGATTCCGCCAGCTTCCTTGCCGTCCGCGGACGAGAACAACACGAGGCACCTGTACGCCCGCACAGCGCCTCCTCGCTCCTCTCGCATCAGCGCTTGGAGGACGACATTGCCATCCTTGACCTGGCTGCGGAGCGCATCCACCGATGACCACCGAGTTGCCCACGACCGCTCCTCCGCTTCCAGCTGGATCGCCAGCAGTGTTTCGAAGCTGATCTGACACACCCGAAAGTCAGGGTCAGTTGAATGAATCAGAGGCATCAGAAACTACTCCGGATCGTAGACATCAATGCGTATTTCCGTATCCGGGTCGATACGTCCGTCCTGGATTCTTCTTTGGATTTCATCCTTGCGGTGATGCCCTCCAAGAATCGTGCCGTCACGCGAGACGAGGATTCCGTCTCCGGCGTCAGGATTGTTGATCCCGTCCAGGAGTTCGTCATTGCTCAATTCCTCGTGATACCACTGCGACGCCGGATCCCGCGTCTTCTCCCCATCGGTGTATTTGCCGATATCGCCAGCCCTCTCGCGGCGGGTCGAAATTTCGCACGGCTCGGAATTATGGACCAGCACCGGCGCAACCCCCGCCACCACATAGTACGTATGAACCCCCGCCACCGTGAGGTCATGCGTACGCTGCTGCCGCTGGAAGGCGCGGACGGCGCTTACCTCGGCCCGGTCGCCGTCGGGGGTGCGCAGTCGCATTCCCGGCTTGAGGTCGCCTGCATCTACCCAATGGCCCGATCAGGTCGCTTCCAGCACCCAGATCGAGTGGGGGTAATGGGAGCGACGATGGCGGTTTCTCACCACCCCAACGCATCCTCCCTACTCGGACC
Organism: Streptomyces sp. 796.1; assembly: GCF_047525675.1. Classification (NCBI taxonomy): domain Bacteria; kingdom Bacillati; phylum Actinomycetota; class Actinomycetes; order Kitasatosporales; family Streptomycetaceae; genus Streptomyces; species Streptomyces sp. 796.1. The sequence goes on from NZ_JBLIWA010000060.1 coordinate 19,925, forward strand.
CACGCGGACCCACCCGGATCCCGTCCGACGGCGAGCTCGGGAAGCACCCCGCACCCCGCACCCCGCACCCCGCACCCCCCTTCACCCAATCAGCAGCCCCCCTCACGTAAATGGCGCAATCACCAGTCAACTCCCCCCGGGGAATGACATAGTCCCCATATGACCCACGCCTTAGTTCACCGAAGACGCCCGTGGGGCCCCGCCGCCCTCGTATTGGTCGTCGCGGCCATTCCGCTCACCGCGAAGATGTGGGGCGCGGACGGGGACGAGAAGACCCGGGCAGCCGCCACCTGTTCCGTTTCCACGCCCTTCGTTTCGGGGACCGGTGGCTACCACACCTTTCGTATTCCCGCATTGGTGCGTGCCGAGGGCACCTTGATCGCCTTTGCGGAGGGGCGGCGGAGCAGTGCCGCGGACCACGGGGACATCGAGGTGGTGAGTCGGCGTTCGACGGACGGGGGGTGCCACTGGGGGCCGCTCGCCCGGGTCGCGGACAACGGGCGGAACGTGGCCGGCAATCCGGCCCCCGTCGTCGACGCGGCCAGCGGGGACGTGGTCCTGCTGACCACCCGGCAGTCCGGCGCCGTCACCCAGCCGCAGATCGAGGCGGGCACCGTGGCGCGCGCCGACGGCCGGCGGGTCTACCTCCAGCGCAGCACCGACGCGGGACGCTCCTGGTCCCGGGCCACGGAGATCACCGCGAGCGTCAAGCGCCCGGGGTGGCGCTGGTACGCGACCGGGCCCGGGCACGGCATCGCGCTCGACCGGCGGCACCCGGGGCGACTGGTGGTGGCCGCCAACCACACCACGGCAAACGGCGCCGGCGCCCATCTCCTCTACAGCGACAACCACGGCGTGAGCTGGCGGATCGGCGCCCTGGACCACCACACGGACGGCACCCTGCGGCCGGACGAGAACGCCGTGGCCGAACTGCCCGACGGCCGCCTCTACGTCAACGCCCGCGACCAGGGCGGCAGCCACCCCGCGACCCGGCTCGACACGTACAGCGCCGACGGCGGCACGCGCTTCGCCACGCCCTTCCGGCCCCGTACGGAGTTGGTCGCCCCGGTCGTCAAGGGCGCCCTGTTGCACACGGAATCCGGCGGCGACCCCGCGAGCGCCCGCGCCGACTTCGACCTCGGCGCCATCCTGAGCTCGGGCTCGGGCTCGGGCTCGGGCTCCGGCAGCGGGGGCGGCTCGGGCCCCGGCCGGGCCCACTGCGCCGCCCTGCTGTTCTCGGCCCCCGAGCACGCCAGCGAACGGCGGCGGTTGACGCTCCGGCGCAGTACGGACTCCGGCCGCACCTGGCAGCGGGCGGCCACCATCGCCCCGGGCCCCGCGGCCTACTCCGACCTCGCGATGGTCGGGCCGTCGACCGTCGCCGTCCTCTACGAGACCGGCGACACCAAGTCCAGCGAACGCATCGAACTCCGCCGCACCCCGCTGAACTGCGGCTGAGGACGCCCCGGGGCGCCGTACGCGGGGAGCCCCAGCCACCCCGCGTAACCCCGCCCACCACACACCCGCGGCGCACCGCGCACCACACACCGCGCACCCACCGGGCGCCCAAACCCACCCACAACCCACCCACCGCCCACCCACCACGCACAACGCGCCCGAGACGAGGTGTCCCGGGCGCGTGCGTGCGGTGGTCGGGCCGGCCCGTGCGGCGGGGCCCGCCAGGTCGCGGGGTTCGCGGAGGTGGTCAGCCCGTGTTGCGCAGGCCGGCCGCCACGCCGTTGACCGTGAGGAGCAGCGCGCGGGCCAGCAGCGGGTCCGCCTCCTCGCCGCGCTCGGCGGCCTGCCGCTGCCGGTGCAGCAGGGTGACCTGGAGGTAGGAGATCGGGTCGAGGTAGGCGTCACGCACCCGGAAGGTCTGCTTCAGCACCGGGTTGGTGTCCAGGAGTTCCTTACCGCCGGTGATCCGCAGCACCTCGCGGACGGTGAGCTCGTGCTCGGCCTCGATGACCGCGAAGACGTGCTTGAGCTCGTCGGGGACGAGGGTGTCCACGTAGTGCCTGGCGATCCGCAGATCGGTCTTGGCCAGCGTCATCTCCACGTTGGAGAGGAAGTTCTGGAAGAAGTGCCAGTGCTCGCGCATCTCGTCCAGCACCGTGTCGAGCCCGGCCTCGCGCGCCGCCTTCAGACCGGAGCCGACGCCGAACCAGCCCGGCACGATCTGCCGCGACTGGGTCCAGCCGAACACCCACGGGATGGCCCGCAGCCCGTCGAGCCCGGCGCCGCTGTCGGGGCGGCGCGAGGGGCGGGAGCCCAGGTGCAGTTCGGCGAGCTGGTCGACGGGGGTGGAGGCGAAGAAGTACGCCGGCAGGTCCGGGTCGTCCACCAGCGCCCGGTACGCGTCGTGTGCCGCGTCCGAGACGGTGTCCATGGTCGCGTCCCAGCGGGCCAGCGCCTCGTCCGACTGGCGGGGCGCGGTGTGCAGCGCGGACGCCTGGAGCGTGGCGGCGACCGTCAGCTCCAGGTTCTCCCTGGCCAGCGAGGGCACCAGGTATTTGTCGGAGATGACCTCGCCCTGCTCGGTCACCTTGATCTCGCCCTCCAGGGTGCCCCAGGGCTGGGCGAGGATCGCGTCGTGGGTGGGGCCGCCGCCACGCCCGACGGTGCCGCCGCGGCCGTGGAAGAGGCGCAGCCGTACGCCGTGCCGGTGCGCCACGTCACGCAGCCGGCGCTGGGCCCGGTGGATCTCCCACTGGCTGGTGGTGATGCCGCCGAACTTGGAGGAGTCCGAGTAGCCGAGCATGACCTCCTGCACGTCGCCGCGGAGCGCGACCAGCCGCCGGTAGGAGGGGTCGGCCAGCATGTCGTCCAGGATGCGGTCGGCCTCGCGGAGCTCGTCCGTGGTCTCAAGCAGCGGCACGATGCCGATCTTGGCCCAGCCGGCGTGCAGGTCGATCAGGCCGGCCTCGCGGGCCAGCACCGCGGCGGCGAACACGTCGTCGGCGCCCTGGCACATGGAGATGATGTACGACTCGATGACCTCGGGCCCGAACCGTTCGAACGCCTCGCGGACGGTGCTGAAGACGCCGAGCGTCTTGGCGCCCGCGGCGTCCAGCGGGGCGGGCGAGGGGGCGAGCGGGCGGCGCGAGCGCAGCTCCTTGGCGAGCAGCTTGCGCCGGTAGTCGCGCGGCATGTCCGCGTACCGCCAGGACTCCTCGCCGAGCCGGTCGAAGAGCTGGCCGAGCGCGTGGTGGTGGGCGTCGGCGTGCTCGCGTACGTCCATCACCGCGAGCTGGAGGCCGAAGGCGGCGAGCGTGCGGATGGTGCGCTCAAGGCGGCCGTCGGCGATGAGCTGGCCGCGGTGCTGGCGCAGCGACTCCTGGACGAGCTGGAGGTCGGCGAGGAGTTCGGCGGTGCCCAGGTAGTCGCGGCCGGCCTGGTGCGGGGTGCCGGCGGCGAGCCGCGCGCGGGTGTTGATGAGCTTCTGCCGGATGCAGGTGGCCTTCAGGCGGTACGGCTCTTCGCTGTTCAGGCGCTTGTAGCGGGGGCTGATCTCGGGGAGCCGGTCCAGGTCGGCCTGGAGCGAGGTCAGCAGCTCGTCGGTGGCGCCGCCGTTGCGGATCGAGTTGGAGAGCGCGGCCCGCAGGTCGTCGACGGCCTGGAGGGCGTCGGTGATGCCGTGCTCGTGCTGGAGGAGCAGCACGTCCCAGGTCACCTCGGGGGTGACGTTGGGGTTGCCGTCGCGGTCGCCGCCGATCCAGGTGCCGAAGGTCAGCGGGCGGGTGCCGGCGGGCAGCTCGACGCCGACCCGCTCCAGCTCGGCGGCGAGGTCCTCCAGGACGTCGCCGACGGCGCCGGCGTGCAGCTCGTCCAGGTAGTAGATGGCGTTGCGGGCCTCGTCGGCGGGCTCCGGGCGGGCCACCCGCAGCTCGTCGGTCTGCCACAGCAGGTCGATGTTCTCGGCCAGCCGGAGCTGGGTGCGCCGGCTGTCGCCCTCGGCGGCGAGCCGGTCGAGCAGCGAGGCGACGCGCCGGAGCTTGTTGAGCACGCTGCGGCGGGCGGCCTCAGTGGGGTGCGCGGTGAAGACGGGTCGCACGTTCAGGTGAGCGACGGTCTCCCGCAGGTGGTCCGGGTCGGCGTCCTTGAGCTGGTCGACGGTGCGGGTGAGGATGCCGCCCTCGGCCGCCCGGTGGGCCCGCAGCTCACGGCCGCGGTGCACCTGTTCGGTGACGTTGGCGAGGTGGAAGTAGGTGGAGAAGGCCCGTACGAGCTTGGCCGCGGTCTGGAGATCGGTGGCGGCGAGCAGCTCGGCCGCGGTGTCGCCCGGCTGGTCGCCGGCCGCCGCGTCCTTGGCGGTGGTACGGGTCAGGGCGCGCACCCGCTCGACGAGATCGAGCAGGTCACGGCCTTCCTGGCGGACCAGGGTCTCACCCAGCAGGTCTCCGAGGCGACGGATGTCGGCCCGCAGGGCGGCGCCCCGCCGGGCGACGTCCTGGGCCTCCCCGGGGGTTCCGGCAGTGGTCGTGGTGGGCGCGTCTTCGGGGACCGGGCTGGCGTTGCTGGCGGTCTCGGCACTGCTCACAGGTGCGGCTCCTTGCGAGTACGAGCACTTTGGGCGACTTTGCGGACCGCGCTGTCCGACCGCACCAGGATAGGTCCCCTGGTCGGGGGCACCGCATCGCCGGTTGTCCACAGCCCTCTTGTCCTAGGTCGCGGCCCTGCCATACTTACGTAGCCGTAGGTTACGTATGCGTAGCCGTGTCCCGACCCCCCTGAGGGAACCCATGACTGCAAGCCCCGACGTGATCGACGACGCGCAAAAAACCCCGGAATCAATGCTTCCGTCCGCGACGCTGGGCGGCGACAGCAAGGGATCGGTCGAGCAGATCACCCTGTTGCTGTTCATCTTCGTGCCCTTCGTCGCCCTGCTGGCGGCGATCCCGCTGGCCTGGGGTTGGGGGGTTAGCTGGCTGGATCTCGGACTGCTGGTCGTGATGTATTACATCGGCTGCCACGGCATCACCATCGGGTTCCACCGCTATTTCACGCACGGTTCATTCAAGGCGAAGCGGCCCCTGCGGATCGCACTGGCGATCGCGGGCTCGCTGGCCGTCGAGGGCCCGCTGGTCCGCTGGGTGGCCGACCACCGCAAGCACCACAAGTTCTCCGACGCCGAGGGCGACCCGCACTCGCCGTGGCGGTACGGGGAGACGGTTCCGGCGCTGCTCAAGGGCCTGTGGTGGGCGCACATCGGCTGGATGTTCAACGAGGAGCAGACCCCGCAGCACAAGTACGCCCCGGACCTCGTCAAGGACCCGGCGATGCGCAGCATCTCGCGCCAGTTCGTGCTGTGGACGATCGTCTCGCTCGGCCTGCCGCCGCTGATCGGCGGTCTGGTGACGTGGTCCTGGCAGGGCGCGCTGACCGCGTTCTTCTGGGGCTCGCTGGTCCGGGTGGCGCTGCTGCACCACGTGACGTGGTCCATCAACTCCATCTGCCATGCGGTCGGCAAGCGCCCGTTCAAGTCCCGTGACCGCTCCGGCAACGTCTGGTGGCTGGCGGTGCTGTCCTGCGGCGAGTCCTGGCACAACCTGCACCACGCGGACCCGACGTCCGCGCGCCACGGGGTGCTGCGCGGCCAGCTCGACTCCAGCGCGCGGATCATCCGCTGGTTCGAGAAGGCGGGCTGGGCGTACGACGTGCGCTGGCCCTCTGAGAACCGCATCGACGCCCGGCGTCAGGACACCACCGCCGAACGAGTGAAGGACACCGCCGGCGCGGCATGATGGAGGACGTGGCGATCGACAGCAACACCAGCAGTAACAGGAGCCGATCCGGCAGCACCGGCGGCCGGCGGGCCCGCCGTATCCGCATGACCGGCAAGGAGCGGCGCGAGCAACTGCTGGACATCGGTCGCACGCTCTTCGCCGAGCGCGGCTTCGAGGGCACGTCCGTGGAGGAGATCGCGGCCAAGGCCGGGGTCTCCAAGCCGGTGGTCTACGAGCACTTCGGCGGCAAGGAGGGGCTGTACGCCGTGGTCGTGGACCGCGAGATGCGGCAACTCCTGGACATGGTGACCGGCGCCCTGACCGCCGGCCACCCGCGTGAGCTGCTGGAACAGGCGGCGTTCGCGCTGTTGGACTACATCGACCAGTACACCGACGGCTTCCGCATCCTGGTGCGGGACTCCCCGGTGGCCCAGTCCACGGGCACCTTCGCCTCGCTGATCAGCGACATCGCCACCCAGGTCGAGGACATCCTGGGCCTGGAGTTCAAGGCCCGCGGCTTCGACGCCAAGCTGGCCCCGCTGTACGCGCAGGCGCTGGTCGGCATGGTGGCGCTCACCGGCCAGTGGTGGTTGGACGTCCGCAAGCCCCGCAAGTCGGAGGTCGCCGCCCATCTGGTCAACCTGGCCTGGCACGGCCTGGACGGCCTGGAGCCCAAGCCCCGTCTGATCGGCCACCGCAAGAACTGACCCGGGCCCGCCTGGCCCGTCCGGGCGCCCACCCCGACCCCGCACACCGAGCCGGAAACGGCCTGGTGGGCGGGGTCGGGCCGGTTGGGGGTGGAGATCCCCTGGGCCCGGGGTGGGGGGTGGTCGGGGTGAGTGGGTCAGCCTTCGGTGTCGGGTCGGGGGGTCAGGTCGCCGGCCCGGACGGCGGGGGCCGGGGTGGGCGCCGCAGGCGCGGGGGCCCGGGGCGGGGCGGGCTGGGGCGGTGCCTGGGGCTGTGTCTGGGGTGTGGGCACCTGGGTCGATGGCTGAGCAGGGACGGAGTGGGGGGTGGAGGGGTGAGCCTGGGTCTGGGGCTGGGCCTGGGGCGTGGGTGGCTGGGGCGGTTCCTGGAGGTTGGGGGACAAGAATTCGAGGCGGTTGCCGACCGGGTCTTCGCTGTAGAAGCGCTGGTGGCCGGGGAGGTCGTCGTCCCAGACGACCTTCGCGCCGTGGGCAGCGAGGCGGTGCGCGAACGCCTCGATGTCACGCACCCGCAGCCCGGGGTGGGCCTTGGCCGACGGCCTGAAGCCCGGTTCGACGCCCAGGTGCAGGGTGACGGCGCCGCCGGTGAACCAGCAGCCGCCGCGCGCCGCGAGGACCGGCGGCTTGGGCACCTCGGTCAGGCCGAGGACGCCCGCGTAGTACGCCCGTAACCGCTCCTCGCTGCCGGGCGGGGCGGCGAGTTGGACGTGGTCGACGGCGGTGATCATCCGTCTGCCCTCCGGGCCACGACGAAGATGCGGCGGAAGGGGAAGACGGTGCCGTACGGGCCCTGCGGGTACGCCTTGCGCAGCAGGTCGCGGTATTCGGCGAGGAACTCCTCGGCCAGCGCGGGCTCGTCGGCCAGCTCCGTCAGGACCGGGCGCAGCGCGGTGCCCTTGACCCAGTCGAGCACCGGATCGGCGCCGGTGAGCACCTGGACGTAGGTGGTTTCCCAGGCGTCCACGGTGCAGCCGAGGCCGATGAGGCGTTCCAGGTAGCCGGCGGGGCTGAGGATGTGCACGAAGCGGCGGCCGTGGCCGTCCAGGCGCTGGCGCCAGCGCGGCGTGTCGCACAATTCGCCGAGCAGGGAGTGGCTGGGCGAGACGAAGTTCCCCGGGACCTGGAAGGCGAGGGTGCCGCCCGGATTCAGCGAGTTGATCCAGGTCTCGAAGGAGTCGGGGTGGTTGGGCACCCACTGGAGGGCCGCGTTCGAGACGATCAGGTCGAAGGGTTCGTCGGGGACCCAGGTGGCGGCGTCGGCCGGCCGGAAGTCGAGACTGCCGCCGCCTTCGGTGGGTCCGGCGTGGGACTGGGCCTCGCGGAGCATGTCCGCCGAGTTGTCGTACCCGGTGATGTGCGCGCCGGGCCAGCGGGAGGCCAGCAGGGCGGTGACGTTGCCGGGGCCGCAACCCAGGTCAGCTATCCGGTGGCCGGGGCTGGCGGCGCCGGCCGACGCGGCCGGCTGCGGCAGGTCGGGGATGCGGGCGAGCAGATCGATGAAGGGCCGCGTGCGGTGGACGGAGTGGCGCAGATATTGCTGCGGGTCCCAGTGCGGTGAGTCGGGCATGTTCGAACCCCCTTGCAGGGTCAGGTCGTTCCGAAGCGCAAGGGCGCTTCCCGCCCTTCGATGCCCAAGCATCACGAGAAATATCTCTTGATGTCAAGAGACTTCATATCGACAGACCCACTACACTGATCGTCATGGAGGACGAGGTCGATCGGCTGGTCGCGGCGTGGCGGCGGGAACGCCCGGACCTCGACGTGGAGCCGCTTGAGGTACTGAGCCGGGTCAGCAGGCTCGCGCGCCATCTGGACCGGGCACGGCGGCTCGCTTTCGCCGAGCACCAACTGGAGCCGTGGGAGTTCGACGTCCTGACGTCGCTGCGGCGCGCGGGCGCCCCGTACCAGCTCTCGCCCGGGCAACTGCTCACCCAGACGCTGGTGACCTCCGGCACGATGACCAATCGCATCGACCGGCTCACCCAGAAGGGCCTGGTCGAACGGCTGCCCGACCCCAGCGACCGGCGCGGGGTGCTGGTGCGGCTGACCGCCGAGGGGCGCGACCGCGCCGATCAGGCGCTGGCCGGACTGCTCGCCCAGGAGCGGGCCATCCTGGCCGAACTCTCCCCCGGGCAGCGCCGCGAACTGGCCGGTCTGCTACGCGAGCTGACCGCCCCGTTCGACAACCTCCCCGGCTAGGTCCACCGGGCCGACCCCGGCGCGGCGCGCGAGGGCGACCGCCGCCAGCGTGGAGTGCACGCCCAGCTTGCCGAGCACGTTCTGCATGTGCGTACGGACCGTGTGCGGGGACAGGTAGAGCCGCTCGGCGACCGCCTTGCGGCCGAGCCCGGCGACCATGCAGCGCAGCACCTCGCGCTCGCGCGGCGTCAGCGACTCCACCAGCCGCTCGCTCTCGGTGCGGTGCTTGCGGGCCGCGGTCAGCTCGCGCAGGACGCCGGTCAGCAGCGCCGGCGGCAGGTGCGTCTCGTCGCGCAGCACGCCGCGGATCACCGCGAGCAGCCGGGACAGCGAGCAGTCCTTGGCCACCCAGCCGCTCGCCCCGGCCTGGAGTGCGAGGGCCGCGCGGCGCGGGTCGTCGCGCTCGGCGAGGACCACCGTGCGCACCCCGGGCTGGGCCGTGCGGACCCCGCTGACCAGGGTGATGCCGTCGACGGCGCGGCGGTCGGCGCGCTCGGTGACGCCGTCGGACAGCCGCTCGGGGCGGGCCTGTGCGATGTCGCTGACGGCGGCGCCCAGATCGGCGTCCACCAGCAGGACGTCGAAGCGCCGGCCTTCGGTCGCCGCCCGCTCAAGGCAGCGCATGGCCGCCGGGCCGCTGCCGGCCGCCGCGACGTCCACGTCCGGTTCCGCCGCGAGGGCCGCGGCGAGCGACTCGGCGAAGATGCGATGGTCGTCGGCCACCAGAACCCGGATACGTGCCATAGCCACCCCCATGGACTGCCATCTCCCGCGCACGTGAACGCGCACGCGGATACGGAGTAGAAGAACGGATAACCCAGCGCGAAGAACGAAGAACCATGTCGTACGGAAAGGGCGAGCGGCTCCGCGCAACATGCCAAATGCCGCCCACCCCGACGAGCTGACCAGGTAGAACACGTGGCGGCGAGCCCACAGTGCGGGTACGGCGCCCGGAAACTCAAGCCCCCTGACCGAAGCCCACGAGGCACGCCCGGCACGGCACGGCCGCCGCCGTGCATGCCGAAGGCGCTGGCCCCGGGCGTCGTACCTGCCTGTCTCGCCCCCTGATAAGCACCGGCCCCCACCGGCGCTGTGCATCAGCCTACGACCGAGGTCGGACAACGGAAGCGAATTGACGAAACTGCCTCGGCCAACTGTTTAGGCTGAGCGGCGTGTTCCGCATCGAGGAAGAAGTCAATCAAGACCGCAAGGACCTGGTCGAGGATCGGTTGGAAGATTCCAACAGTGCGCGGTCCGCGGTTCTGCACCGGATTCGCGACACCGTCGCGGACGATGAGCGCCCGGTCCAGGCGTACGCGCTGGACGAAGCTGGAGAGTTGGCGGGTGGCCTGGTCGGCTATGCGTGGGGGCACTGGCTGCACGTGGATCTGCTGTGGGTGGACGAGCGGCATCGGGGCGCTGGCCTGGGCACTCGCCTGATGGCCACGGCCGAACGCCGGGCGCGCGATGAACTCGGCTGCCTGAACTCCCGCGTGGAGACTTGGGGATTTCAGGCCCCGCGCTTCTACGAGAAGTTGGGCTACCGCATCGTCGGCGTGGTCGAGGACTACCCGCCGGGCGAGACCGATCACCTCCTGGTCAAGCGGCTGACCGAAGACTGAGGACCGGTACGGCCCGCCCCGGCCCGCGGCGTCGCGAACGGAGCCGCACCGGGGCGTGGCCGTCGCACATCCGCCGGGAGGGGTCCCGGCGCCACTGCCGTCGAGAGCCTTGCGCCCCGCCTGCGCATCAATCGCCTTGCTCCGTACGACAGTTGACCGGTCGTGGCGTGCGGGCTGTCCCGCGCTATGTCCGTACGGCAGCACGTCGGGGTGCCGGGCGGGTGCTCCCTGGCCGGCGGTCGGGCCGGGGCGGGCGAGGCGCTCGCACCTGGCGGGCGGGGTGCTCCCTGGCCGGCAGTTAGGCAGGGGTGGGCGAGGCGCTCGCACCCGGTGGGCGAGGCGCTCGCACCCGGTGGGCGGGGCGCGCTCGTGCCGCGGCCCGGCAGGGGCAGCCGGGGCGCCCACCGCCTGCCGGTCAGACCGGGGCGGCCCGGTCGACGGGCAGGCGGTGGGCGCCGGGGGCGGGGGTGGCGGAGAAGATGCGGGGCGGATGGTAGGCCGCTGCCGCGAACGCCTCGGTGACCGCCGTGGTGATCGCTTCGGCCGCGGCCTCCGGCACCAAGGAGATGGCGCTCCCGCCGAATCCCCCGCCGGTCATGCGCGCCCCGAGCGCCCCCGAAGCGTTGGCCGTCGTCACCGCGAGGTCCAACTCGGGGCAGGAGACCTCGAAGTCGTCGCGGAGCGAGGCGTGGCCCGCGGTGAGCAGGGGGCCGATGGCCCGGACGGCACCGGCGTCGAGCAGCGCGATGACCTCCTCGACGCGGTGGTTCTCGGTCACCACGTGCCGGACCCGGCGGCAGAGGGCGGGACCGTCCGCGAGCGCCGCCAGCGTCGTCAGCGCGGATTCCAGTGCGGCGTACGGGACGTCGCGCAGGGTCGGCACACCGAGTTCCCGCGCGGCGCGCTCGCAAGCGGCGCGCCGGTCGGCGTACGCGCCGTCACCGAGTGCGTGAGTGACCCGGGTGTCGATCACCAGCAGCCGCAGCCCGTGCGCCGCCAGGTCCAACGGAACGTGCCGGTGGGCGAGGCTCCTGGTGTCCAGGTAGAGGGCGTGACCTGCGGTGCAGCAGGCCGAGGCCATCTGGTCCATGATCCCGCAGGGCACGCCGACGAAATCGTTCTCGGCGCGCTGGGCGAGCCCTGCGATGCGCTCGGCGTCCAGCCCGAGACCGTACAGGTCGTTCAGCGCGCTCGCGGTGGCCACTTCGAGCGCGGCCGACGAGGAGAGGCCGGCGCCGGTCGGCACGACGCTGGTGAAGTGCAGCGATGCGCCACCGACCGGCAGGCCCGCCGCGCGCATCGCCCAGAGCACACCGGCCGGGTAGGCAGCCCAACCGGTGACGGCGCCCGGCGCCACGTCGGCCACCGGGAGTTCCACCACACCGCCCGGGACGTCGGCCGAGTCCAGCCTGAGCAGGCCGTCGCCGCGTGCGCTCGCGGCGGCCAGCGTCGTGTGCGGCAGGGCCAGCGGCAGCACCAACCCCTCGCTGGTGTCGGTGTGTTCGCCGATCAGGTTGACCCGGCCGGGCGCGGCCCACACCCCGGCGGGCGGGCCGCCGTGCACCGCGCGGAAGCCGGCGACCGCCGACGCAGCCCGGGCGGCTTCGGCGGAACCGCCGGCAGGCGGGGCGACCGGGGCCGCCCCGCCTGCCGAAGTCGGGGCCACCCCAGCCGCCGAAGCGGAGGCCGCCCCTTCCGCCGAAGCCGGGGCCGCCCCGTCGGCCGAAGCCGGGGCTGCCCCACCATCCGGTGCCGGTCCGCGGCCCGCCGCCGGCCCCGCCCCGGCGCCGGCGGCGGGCCCGAAGGCCCGGGGCTCCGCCGGCCGGCCGGGGGTGTGCCCGCTCACGCGCCCTCCTGCTCCCGGCGCTGGGCGAACTCCCAGGCGTCCTCGACGATGCCGGCCAGGTCGGCGCGGCTGGGCTGCCAGCCGAGCCGGGTCCTGGCCCGCTCGGCCGAGGCGACCAGCACGGCCGGGTCGCCGCCGCGGCGCTCCGCGACGACCTCCGGGATGGCGTGGCCGGTGACCTTGCGGACGGTCTCGACGACCTCGCGCACCGAGAAGCCGTTGCCGTTGCCCAGGTTGCACACCAGGTGCTCGCCGCTGGTGGCGGCGGTGAGCGCGAGCAGGTGGGCCTCGGCCAGGTCGGCGACGTGGATGTAGTCGCGTACGCAAGTGCCGTCCGGCGTCGGGTAGTCGTCGCCGAAGACCGAGATGGCCTCCCGCTTGCCCTGCGCGACCTGGAGGACCAGCGGGATCAGGTGCGACTCGGGGTCGTGGCGCTCGCCGTAGCGGCCGTAGGCGCCGGCCACGTTGAAGTAGCGCAGCGAGACGGCGGCCAGGCCGTGCGCGGTGCACTCGCCGCCGATCATGTGGTCGACGGCGAGCTTGCTGGCGCCGTACGGGTTGGTGGGCGCGGTCGCCGCGTCCTCGGTGATCGGGGTGGTGGTGGGCTCGCCGTAGGTGGCGGCCGTGGAGGAGAAGACGAGGGTGCGCACGCCGGCGTCGCGCATCGCAGCCAGCAGCGCCATGGTGCCGCCGACGTTGTTCGTCCAGTACTTCTCCGGCTTGACGACCGACTCGCCGACCTGCGAGGAAGCGGCGAAGTGGAGCACACCGTCGTACGAGGAGTCCAGCCAGCGCGCGGCGTCCTGGATGCGCCCCTCGATGAACTCGGCGCCCTCGGGCACGCCCGCTCGGTGCCCGGTGGACAGGTCGTCCAGGACCGTCACCCGGTGGCCGGCCGCCAGCAGATGTGCGGCGACCACGCTCCCGACGTATCCCGCTCCGCCGGTGACCAGGTACTTCTGTCCGTTGCTCACGTACTCGCTACCTCTCGCAGTCGGCGTGCCGCAGCCTCTGGCGGCACATCGTTGATGAACACATTCATGCCGGATTCGGAACCCGCGAGGAATTTCAGCTTGCCGGCAGTCCGTCGGATGGTGAAGAGCTCAAGGTGAAGGGCGAAATCGGCGCGGTCGGGGACGCTCAGCGGCGCCTGGTGCCAGGCCGAGACGTACGGCGTGGGCGGCTCGTCAGGACCGAAGATCCGGTCGAAGCGGCGCAGCAGCTCCAGATAGACCGCGGGGAACTCCGCCCGCGCCCCGTCATCGAGTTCCCGCAGGTCGGGCACTCTGCGCCGGGGGTAGAGGTGCACCTCGTACGGCCAGTGCGCGGCGTACGGGACGAAGGCCGTCCAGTGCTCTGCGAGCAGCACCGTGCGGCGGCCGTCGGCGAGTTCGTCGGCGACCACGTCGTCGAACAGGTTGCGGCCACCGGTGGCCGTGCGGTGGGCGGCGAGCGACTCCAGCATCCGGGTGGTGCGCGGGGTGACGAAGGGGTACGCGTAGATCTGGCCGTGCGGGTGGCCGAGGGTCACGCCGATCTCGGCGCCGCGGTTCTCGAAGCAGAAGACCTGCTCGACGGCGGGCAGCCGGGACAGTTCGGCGGTGCGGTCGGTCCAGGCGTCGAGGACCAGGCCGGCGCGTGCCTCGCTGAGGTCGGCGAAGGAGGCGTCGTGGTCCGCGGTGAAGCAGACCACCTCACACCGGCCGAACTCGCCGGCCAGCGAGGGGAAGCGGTTCTCGAACACGACCACTTCGTAGTCGGCGGCGGGGATCTCGCCGTAGCGGGCGGCGGCCGGGTTGGACGGGCAGAGCGGGCAGGCGTCGGCCGCCGGGTGGTAGGTGCGCGCCTGCCGGTGCGAGGCGATGGCGACGCGGTCGCCGAGCAGCCGATCGGCGCGGACCTCGGCGGTCGTCGCGACCGGGTCCAGCGGGCGCTGGTCCCGCTCGGTGCGCGGCCGGCCGGCGCGGGAGTCGTAATAGATCAGCTCACGGCCGTCCGCGAGTCGGATCGACGTCTTCTGCACCCTGCACCCCTGTCACCATGCGAAAACGTTCAAACATTAGCTTTCAGAAACAAACACTAGCGCGTGCGTTCCCGACGCCTCGTTCACCCCAAGTAGCCGGCGTCTCCTACATCAGTGAGCCGAGGGCTCCGGCTCACCGCCGGCTGGTGCGGCTACTCCATCCTGGCGAGCCGCTTCGTCGCTGTGGTCGGCGTCGGCTACGCGGCCCGTCGTAGCGTCCGCACCGGTCCGGGCCACGCAGCACGGCTCGACCGGCCGTGCTGGGTGGCGCGGTGCCCGGCGGCTGCGTACCCGGCTGCCTCCGCCCGGGCCCACCGTCCGCCATCTCCAACGACGTGCCCCGGCTCTCCGTCATCCCCGCCGCGCCACATTCGCCCACCACCACCGGCCCCGAGCAGTTCGACGGTCGGAACGACCTGCGCGTACGGGCCCCTCGGCGGTGCGGAGCCCCCGGCCGCACAGGCGCCCCGGCGGTGCGTGCGGCCCCGACGGCACGGCGGAAGTCCCGACGGTGCGGCGGACGCCCCGGCGGCGCGCGCGGTCCCGGCCGCGCCGGCGACACGGCCGGCGACACGGCCGGCGGCGACACGATCAGCCACGGTGGTACGGGTCTCGGCGACGGTACGGGCTCGGCGGCGGCGCGGCCGTGGCAGCGGTGCGCAGGGCGACGGTCGTACGGGGCGTGCCGGACCAGATGAGGTACGCGGGGTCGGCGCGGGTGCGGCGCGGGGCCGCCCGTACGGGCAACGCTGACCGTACGGACGCCGTCGCCGCGGACGGCCGGGGACGCCTAGGGGCGGCCGGGCCCCGTGCCGCCCGGCGCCGGACCGCGGCCCGACCCCGCCCCCGGGCCACCGCGCGGGCCGAACTCGGGTCGGCCCGGGTGACCCGGCCCGACGGGGCGCCCGGCCGGTCCCGCGCCCGGTTCGCCGCGGCCGGGCGCGGCCCGTCCCGGCTGGCCCTGCACCGGCACGCCGCGCCCCGGCGGCACCTGCCCCGGTCTGCCGGGCGCTCCCGGCACGCCGGACCCGCCCACGCCGCTCGGCCCGACCGCACCGGGGCCGCCGTGGCCCGGGCC
>NZ_JBLIWA010000061.1:0-34452 GCF_047525675.1 Streptomyces sp. 796.1
CTCCCGCAGCCGCCCCGCCTGCGCCCGCAACGCGGTGTCGCTCTTGCCCGACACCACCCAGGCCACCGGGCCCGCCACGGCGCCGTCGGCAGGCTCCTCGGTCGCCTCAACCTCCGGCGCCTGCTCCAGGATCACGTGTGCGTTCGTCCCGCTGACGCCGAACGAGGACACACCGGCCCTGCGCGGCTCGCCCGTCTCCGGCCACGGCCTGGACTCGGTCAGCAGCTCGACCGCGCCCTCGGACCAGTCCACGTGGCTTGACGGGGCGTCGACGTGCAGCGTCTTCGGCAGCACGCCGTGCCGCATCGCCATCACCATCTTGATGACGCCACCGACACCGGCCGCCGCCTGCATGTGACCGAGGTTCGACTTCAGCGAGCCCAGCCACAGCGGCCGTCCCTCCGGCCGGTCCTGGCCGTAGGTGGCCAGCAGCGCCTGCGCTTCGATCGGGTCACCCAGGGTGGTACCCGTACCGTGCGCCTCCACCGTGTCGATCTGACTGGGGGTCAGTTCGCTGTTTTCGAGGGCCTGTCGGATCACGCGGCGCTGCGAGGGGCCGTTGGGGGCCGTCAGGCCGTTGCTCGCGCCGTCCTGGTTCACCGCGGAGCCGCGTACCACTGCCAGGATCTGGTGCCCGTTGCGCCGCGCGTCGGACAGCCGCTCCACCAGGAGCACACCGATGCCCTCGGACCATGCGGTGCCGTCGGCAGCGTCGGCGAACGCCTTGCACCGGCCGTCGGCGGCAAGGCCGCGCTGGCGGCTGAAGGTGGCGAAGCCCTTGGGGCTCACCATGACCGTCGCACCGCCGACCAGCGCCATGGAACACTCGCCCTGCCGCAGCGCCTGCGCGGCCAGGTGCAGGGCGACCAGCGCCGATGAGCAGGCGGTGTCCACCGTCAGCGCGGGGCCTTCGAATCCGAAGGTGTAGGAGACACGGCCGGAGACGATGCTGGTGGTGGCGCCGTTGTGGAGGTACGGCTCGATCTCGTCCGGGATCTGCGCGGCCTCGGAAGCGTAAGTGGTGTGCATGGCGCCGGTGAAGACGCCTGTCTGGCTGCCACGCAACGACGCCGGGTCGATGCCCGCCCGTTCCATGACCTCCCACGACGTCTCAAGGAGCAGCCGCTGCTGCGGGTCCATGGCCAGGGCCTCGCGGGGCGGGATGCCGAAGAACGCGGAGTCGAATTGATCCGCGTCGTGGATGAAGCCGCCTTCGCGAACGTAACTGGTACCGGGATGCTCCGGATCCGGGTGGTAGATCCCCTCCACGTCCCAGCCGCGGTTCGTCGGGAAGGGCGAGATGGCGTCGGATCCCTCGGCGACCAGGCGCCACAGCGCCTCGGGGGAATTCACACCACCCGGAAATCGGCAGGCCATACCGATGATGGCAATGGGCTCGGTGGCCGAACTGATCAGTTGGCGGTTCTGACGCCGGAGCCGCTCGATTTCCTTGAACGACTTGCGCAGAGCTTCAACGGCTTTGTTCTGGTTGGATGCAGCAGGCATCAGAAACTCCACACTTGACGCGTCGTTCACTGGAAGAGCGCAACGGATCTGAAGGTTACGAAAACACGCATTGCCAGACGGACACCGGCCACATTAGCCCTGGTTCCGTAAGGGAAACCCTAGAAATCCACTCAGGCATGGTTGACGCCTCGGACGTGATTCCCGGGGATTTGGTTTCAGTGGCGCTTCACCAACCGTGTGATCCTTGCCACGGTCGCGTTCTCCGCCGGTATTTGGGCCCCGAAATCTCGGGGCCTGTTTGTCATGCGTCAGGGTCTTCTTCGAGGCTGATGGCACCGGTCGGGCAGCGGGATACGACCTCGCGCAGAACGTCCAACTGCCCGCTGTCGGGCTGTGCGTCGAGCAGGACGACGGAGCCGTCCTCGTCGCTCTGGTCGAACAGGTCAGGCGCGATCAACGCGCACTGGCCCGCCGAACAGCACACCTCACGGTCGGCGGTGATCCTCATCGGTCTCAGTCCTACCTTGTTGTTCGGGATGGGCCGACGTGTCTGCGTCTTGTGGGCCCTCTTGCATGACGGTGACGGACGGCGGGAGAACCGCCCCACCGTCCGTCGTGTTCACCGCTTGCGCGTCTCGCTCAGTCGTCCCAGGTGACGTGCAGCGACCTGGGGCCGTAGTGCACGCAGTCGTCCCGCATCGGGACCTCATCGGCCGCTACGGCCAGTCGCAGGGTGGGGAACCTGTCGAACAGGGCCTCGTAGCCGACGCGCAGGATCGCGCGGGCGAGGTGCTGGCCGAGACACTGGTGGACGCCGTGACCGAGCCCCAGGTGGCCGTGGTCCGTACGGCCGATGTCCAACTGATCGGGGTTCTCGTAGCGCTCGGGGTCGCGGTTGACGGCGGGGAGGGCGACAGTGACCACCTCGCCCTTCTTGATGGTCTGACCGGCGAACTCGACATCTTCGAGCGCCCACCGGCTGGCCCCGAGGTGGGAGATGGTGAGGAAGCGCAGGAGCTCTTCGACTGCGGCCCCCATGAGCTCCGGGTCTTCCTGGAGCTTGGCCAGTTGATCGGGGTGCTCAAGCAGGGTGTAGACGCCCATGGCGAGCATGTTGCCCGTGGTGTCGAGGGCCCCGGTGATCAACGTGGCGGTCATGCCCATGAGCTCTTGCTCGGTGAGCTGCCCGCCGCGGATCAGGTCCCCGAGGATGTCGTCCCGGGGGTCGCTGATCCGGCTGGGGACGAAGCGGGCCAGGAACCCACTCATCCCGGATACGGCGGCGAGCGCCTCGGGAACGGTGGAGGAGAGCCGACCGAGCGTCTCCACGTGACGCTGGAGGCTCTTCCGCTCCGATTCGGGGACGCCGATCATCTCGCACATCACCCGGGAGGGAACGGATTCGGTGAAGACCTCCACCAGGTCGGCGCCCGGCCCGGCCTCTTCCAGATCGTCGAGTTGCTCGTGCACGATGCGCTCGATCATGGGGGTGAGCTGCCGCGTGCGCCGGACCGTGAAAAAGCCGGTGACCAGCTTGCGGTACTTACTGTGGACCGGGTCGTCCGTCTTCGCAAAAGCGCCCGGATCGGCCGGACCTTCGTACGCCAACTCCGTGGGGACGGGGGAGATTATCCCTTCCTGGCGCGCGCTGAAGCTCTTGTGGGTGAAGAGTTCCTTTGCTTCGGCATAGCGGGTGATGAGCCACCCGGGCGTGCCGTCCGGATAACTCATGCGCGATATCCGCTCCTGCTCGCGCAGCGGGGTGTAGCCATCCGGGGGATCGAAGGGGCAGCTCCGCTTGGTAGGCAGCGGCGCAGGGGGGTGCAGGGCGTCGACCAAGACTCCTCCATCGATTCGCAGTCCATGCATCGAGGTCGTCGGCGGCTACACCGGCTGGCTCGATCTCGATGCTAGCTTCGCCGTCGACCGGGTAACTCACCAGAAGGACCCTGCGGGCGCGTTCTGAGAAATCCCTTAGACAAAAGGCGGGAACTGTTGACCCCTGCGCGCGAGTGCACTCATCGCTGACGTGGTGGCGGCAGGGCCTGGGGCGGGTCGCGGCGCGAACCGTGGCCGAGGCCACGGGTATCCCTCCCCTGCGCGTACGTGGACTATGCGGCGGCCCACCTGCCGTCGCCGCACCACGCGCCACCGCCGCGACCGGGCCGGCCGAAGCCCGAGGTCGCCGTCGACCGGCGCGCCGTTGGACGCTTCGCCGCACGGGCGGTCGGAACAACACGGCCGACGGCTACCCCACGCGATTCCGCGACCGCCGCACGTCCAGCGACACGGACAGGGCCAACCCTCCCCCGAGGAGAGGCCCCACCCACACCCACCCTTCAGCCCCACGGAGCCGAATCACCAACCCCCATACCCCACACAACGGGGCACCACAACCTACCCCCTACCGGTTGCAACCGGGACCGGAGTCCCAGTCCCCCGTCGATCGGCGGGGAGGCCTCCCCCCGGGCGGATCGGGGGGCGTAGCGGATGGCCCGGGATGCGCCCTCGCGGCGAGAGTGAGTGGCATGAATACGCACAAAGTCCTGCTCAGCGCCCTTCTCGTCCCGCTCGGTGTCACCCTGGCCGTCGCTCCGGCCGTCTCTGCCGCCACCCCGGACGGTGCCCCGGCCACCACGCCCGCCACCGCATCCGCCACCGCCTCGACCACCGCCCACGCCGCCACACCCGCCGGCCCGGAGGAGACCACCACCGCGACGTTCCGCTCCCCCGAGGCCGCGCTCGGGCGGGTGGCTCACCCGTTGCGCACCAGTGGGGCCCACGGCGGGCTGGCCGATCTTCGTCCGTTCGGGCGGATGATCGGGGACGCCCGGGTGGTGGGTCTGGGCGAGGCCACGCACAGCTCGCACGAGTTCTTCACCGTCAAGCACCGGATCTTCCGGTACCTGGTTGAGGAGAAGGGTTTCCGGGCCTTCGCCCTCGAAGCACCGTGGAGTTCGGGGCTGCGGCTCGACGCGTATCTCCTGCGCGGCGAGGGCGACTTGAAGCAGATCATGGACGAGGAGTTCCAGGGCACCTACCGGTGGTGGAACAACGCCGAGTACCGCGCGCTGTTCCAGTGGATGCGCGCGTACAACCTCAAGCACCCGAAGGACCCGGTTCGCTTCGTCGGGGACGACGGCGCGTTCGCCGGCTCCGAGCTGTACGACAAGGTGAACGCCTACGCGTCCGCCGCCCGTCCCGAACTCGCCCCGCGGATCGCCGAGTTGTACCGGGGGATGCGGCCCACCACCAGTGCCGAGGCGTACGTCAACGACTATCTGTCGAAGCCGCTGGCCGAGCGGAAGGAGCTCGCCGAGCGGACCGGGCGGGCGGTGGACCTGCTCAAGCAGCGGCCCGGCAGGGGCACCGAAGCCGAAGCGCACGCCTGGGCCGTCCAGCACGCGACCGCGATCAGCCAGATGGCCACGCTGTTCGCCTTCGACCTGGACGACCCGCGGGGCACCACCGACGCCATGTTCTACCGCGACCGGATCATGGCGGAGAACGTCGCCTGGTGGCAGCAGCAGACCGGCGACAAGATCGCACTCGCTGCCCACAACAGCCATGTCGCGCTCAAGACCTACGCCCCCACCAGCATCCCGAAGGCCCAGGGTGACTTCCTCCGGGAGCGGCTCGGCCGCGGCTACCTGAGTGTCGGGCTCACCTTCGACCGGGGCTCGTTCAACGCCTTCGACCAGAGTGGCGACGTCCGCCGCTTCGCCTTCGGCCCGGCCGCGCCCGGCACCGTCGAGCACACCCTCGACCGGGTGCGGTACCGCGACTTCGTGGTGGACCTGCGCAAGGCCCCGCCGGCGGCCCGTACCTGGCTCGCGAAGCCGCATACCGCCAAGAACATCGGCACCAACTACCCCGGGAACATGGACGCCCCACAGATCAGGCTGGCGGAGTCGCACGACGTCGTGATCCACCTGCATCGGGTGGGGGCGGCCAGCTTGCTCAAGTAGCGCGAGGACACTGCGGCGCGATGAGCCATGCGGGGGCTGGGGGCGTCGCCGGCGGCTCATCGTAGAGCCATCGGCCCGCCCGCCCCGCCTGGCGAACTCACGACAGCCACAGCCGGGGCGGGCACGGCACCCGAGTGGGGAGCGCCCGGACGGGTCACCCGGGCCGGCCCCTGCCCACCGACCAGAGCTCCCACCCTGACACCCCGCACTGCCCGACGACGACGCCTTCGCCCTCCTCCATCACCGCCACCGCCAGCCTCATGGGGTTCCGGAACGTGCGACCGAGGGCAGCTCGCTGGCACCATCACCTCATGGCTGACCTGGAACGCATCAGAGCAGAGCGCGCGGCCCACTACCGGGCACTCGACGAGGGGGCCACCACCCGGCACCACTTCCACCACGCCGATGAGGACGGCGGCCTGTGGTACTTCCAGGCAGTCCCCGACCGCGGCGAACTGGTGGTCGTCAAACAAGCCGAGCTGACGCCGGCCGGCCGGCTCCACCGCTACGACTGGGCCCACCTGGAGGACGCTCACGGCTTCCTGACCGACCAGCCGATCGATCTCGCACAGGACCCGGTCGAGACCATCTCGGCCGAGGAGTTCCAGCGGGTGTGGAGTCGGTGAGGGGCGACTCCACAGGGGTGGGAAAGACCGAGCAGGGCGGTCAGCCGGTGGGGGCGGAAATCGGTGGGAGCCGTGCGGGTGGCCGGCAGAGCAGGGCCCGAATGCTTCGGTCCCGCTCAACTCGCGCATTCGGCCGAATCCGCTCCCCACTGGCATCGGAACGAGATCTCAAGCGCACCGGAGACGAAAGTCGGCAGGTCGGCGCACCAATCTGACTGTGCCCTATGAATTCACCCGGACAGCGTCTTCGGATATCCACAGTCACCGGCTACCGTCGCATTGCACATCTCCCCCCCCCATGAACAAAGGAGTAGTCGCATGGGACAGCCGGCCAGCGCGGGCGACACGGCAGCGGCACGCAATGTCACCATTACCTTCAAGCCAGACACAGGGCTTGACGTGATCCACAAGGCGGTCGAGGACCTCGTTCGCAAATTGGAGCCAGGTGGGTGTACGGGATGCGGCCTATTGGGGATTGATCTGATTCTCCGTAGCGGCGATCCGGAGGTGCACAACGGGTTGAATGAGCTTCTCCGTGACGAAGGCGTCATCGGCGTGGACGTACGACACTAGTGTGGGGCGAAGGCACAGTGGCGGCCGTAGCTCGCCGCACCAGCCGTCCCGGAGTTGATCCGTGATCACGTCTCAGGCGCGACAGCAGCGGCGGCCCGGGGTCGCGACCACTTACGTCCCTGGTGATCGTGGGCTTCTTGAGCGGCTTCTGCCTTCGGTGGATCACCTGGAAGTAACGCCTGACACCTTTGCCTTCGAGCATTCCGGCCAAGGCCGCCTCAGGCTCGACGCCCTGCATGAACTGAGGGACGTTGCCAGTGACGCCACCCTGATCGTGCACGGGGTCGGGCTCTCCATCGGGTCCTACGACGGCTGGTCGGCCGACTACCTCCACTGTCTCGACCAACTCATGGCGACGGTGGATGTCGCCTGGCACAGCGAACACCTCGGCTATACGAAGGTGCACGGAGAATTCCTCGGCACCATGCTCCCCCTGCCCCGCACGCACGAGGCGCTTGAGCTCGTCGCGGAACGCGTCACAGCCGTTCAAGAACGCTACGACGTTCCCTTCCTGCTGGAAAACGTGGTGCGCATGCTCCCGGACCACGACAGCGATTACACGGAAGCCGCGTTCCTCAATGAATTGACCTCGGCCACCGGGTGCGGGCTCCTTCTCGATGTCTACAACCTGGAGTGCGACCAGGCGAACAACGGTTTCCGGATCGACGAATTCCTGGACGAGCTCGACCTCTCCGCCGTTCGAGAAATTCACGTCGCCGGGGGCGTCAAACACCGGGGAGTGATGCTGGATGTGCATTCACGCCCCTTGAAGGAATCAACGCTCAGCCTGGCGAGGGAAGTGGCCGGCAGGGCGCAGCACGTGGAAACCGTCACCTATGAACTGCTGGGCGAGGCGGTACCGGTTCTCGGGCCGGAGGTGATCGCATCCGAGCTGGCCCGGGTGCGGGCCGTGCTGGAGTCGTGGCCGGCGGCCAGCACGCAGGCGGCCCGATGAATCTGGCCGAACTCCAGGTCGGGCTGTTGGCCCTGCTCAAGTCGAGAGAGCTGGAAGCACGGAGCCATCATCCGTACTTCCAGCAGGTACGGGCCTCGGAGCGGCTTTCGGTCCTCCAGGAGATTTCAGGGTGGTGGCGGAGCTTCGCGATCGAGCGGGCCTGCCCTCTCACGTCGGCCCTGCTCAAAAAGCGCGGAGTCTTCGACGACGTAGCTGGGCAATTCGCCGGGCGGTCCGATGCAACTCCCTTTCCCCAGCGCCAGGCGGCCGTGTTCCTCACCGAGATGGGGAGTCACGGCGATCCGCTCATCGCCGCCGTCGCCCGATGTGAAGGCGCTCTCTTGGCGGTCAAGGCCGGTCACGCGGCGGACCCCGTCGTCATTGACTGGCAGCACGCCCCGTACGCGGTGCTGGAGAGCCTGTTGCTGGGCACGCCGCTTGACGAAGCGGGCATTCGCGGTGCGTACCGGATGGTGGTGAGCCGTGACGTCCCGGAATTGTTCTCCGTCACGCCACTGCCCTAGAAGCCCTTACGGCCGGTGGACCCCTCAGGGCTGCCGGTTTCCTCCCGCACGGCCCGCCGAGCGACCTGGCCCCACCCCCGCGCACAGCCAGACTCCTGCTCCCACCGCCAGATGTCAGGTGTCTCCCGTAGAACCCGCCTCGGAGCCCCCGGTGCACCGCGGAAGCAGCAACGCCGAGTCCGTGTGAAGCGTGATGTGCACCGGTGTGAAGGTGGTGGCGTCCAGGCGTGGCTGGTCGGTGCCTGGGTTGCGGGCGTAGCGCGGGTGGGCGGCGCCGCTCAGTTGCCAGCGTATGCGGTGGCCGGCGGCGAAGCGGTGGGCGGTGGAACTCATGGGGACGGTGACGTACGAGGGTGTCTGGTCGGTCGTGCGTACTCGGCCCAGGCCGTCGCAGACGTTGACCGAGTGGCCCTGCGCGTCGACGTCGCACAGGCGGGTGAAGACGTCGGTGTGACCGGTGTCCGTGGAGATGCGCAGGCGTGCCCGGACCGGGCCGAGGACGTCCACGGGTTCGGCCAGTGGGGGGCTGGTGAAGGTGAGGACGTCGTCCCGGCCCTCCAGGGCGTCGTTGTTGCGGGGGCCGGCCGTACGGGAGAGCAGCGGGCCGCCGATCGAGGGGGTCGGGTCGTCCGGGTCGTAGCGGAACGACGTCAGGGGGGCGGGCTCGGTGGGTGCCTGCCGGGTGAGGTGCCCCTGTGTGGTCGGGTACCACGGGTCGGCACCCGGGCCCGCGCCCGGGTCAGCGTCCAGGTCGGCTGCCGGGTCGGCTGCCGGCGGCCAGTCGGGCAGGTCCCGCCAGGCGTCTTCGCCACCGACGTGCACCCGTACCCGCGTGGGCCGCAGGCCGGTGGGGTCGGCACACAGGTGCGCGCGCAGCCAGGCGAGGCTTTCGGTGAACACCTCGGACCAACCCTGTTGGAGCGCGGAGGTGTGGGTCCAGGGGCCGACGAGCAGGGTGGTGGGGCATCCTGCCGCGCGGAGGCGGCGGTACTGCTCGAAGGTCTGGTCGCCGAGTACGTCGTGCCATCCGGTGATCAGGCTGGTCGGTACGGCAAGCCGCTCCGCCACGGCCGCGAGCGACGCGCCGTGCCAGTACGGGTCCGCGGCGTCCGGGTGGGTCATGACGTCGTCGAGCCAGGGCACCTCGCCCCCGAGTGCGGGCACGTGTGCACCGCGCAACGGTCGTGCGGTGACGACGTCGCGCAGGCGTCGCTGCAACCGCAGGGTCGCCTTCAGGAACGGCCCCACCCCTCGGTGCTGGTACGTCATGCCGACGCCGACGGCCAGCGCGTTCTCCAGACGGAGCGCGCCGTCCGCGTAGAACAGGGCGTACGGGTCGTGCAGCCCCATCTGCACCACCATCGCCTTCAGCTCAGGTGGCGGGTCCACGGCCAGGGCCCACTGCACGTACCCCAGGTAGCTGGGCCCGATGCTCCCCAACGCCCCGTTGAACCAACCCTGTTCGCGTAGCCAAGACACCGTGGCCCGGCCGTCTGCGACCTCGTTGCGCCACAGGTCGAACTGTCCGCCCGAGCCGCCGGTGCCGCGGCAGCTCTGGAGCGCGACGTGGAATCCCTGTTCGGCGAAGAGCACGCCGTACATCGCCGACCACGGCAGGCCGCGGCCGTACGGCGAACGCACCACGAGGGTGGGGAAGTCGCCTTCGGCGCGCGGGAAGTAGTGGTCGGTGATCAGCGCGCTGCCGTCGTCGGCCGGCACCGACAGCCCGGGCTCCCAGCCGACTCCGTGCCGTCCGGCCGGGAGGCCGCGCCAGGTCGCCCGCATGAGGCGGGCGGCGAGTTTCGGCCTGCCGGTGGGCGGCGCCCAGGTCGACCGCGCTCCGGAACCGTGCGTACGTGATGGCATCGTGCCCCTCCTCTTTATCCGTACGGTGTACGAGAATAGAGGATGCTTGGATGGGTCCCCCAAGGGCCGCCTCGATCGAGGGAGGAGCGCAGACCGTGACCCGCGAAGGAGGGGCCGGCGCCCCGGGCGTCGATCCCGAGCAACTCTGGTTGGGATCGACCCGGCCGCGGCGGGGTCGTAAGCCCAGCCACAGCCGGGAGGCGATCACGGCGGCGGCGGTCGCGCTGGCCGACGCGCACGGGCTCGAAGCGGTCACCATGCGGCAGGTCGCCGCGCAGGTCGGGGTCGGCGCCATGACGCTCTACAGCTACGCCCCCGACAAGGAGACGCTGGTGGAGCTGATGGTCGACCACGTCAGCGCAGAGCTGCCGGCCACGCACACGCCCACCGGCGACTGGCGTGCCGAGGTGAAGGCCATCGCCCACCTCCAGCGCGCCCACATGTTGCGGCATCCCTGGCTGCCGGCCGCGCTGACCGCCCGCCGCTCGCCCGGCCCCAACGCCCTGGCCTTCCTGGAGCGCGCGCTGGCCGCCCTGCGGCCGACCGGGCTCGACGGCGCGGCGAAGCTGGAGGTCTTCGCCCAGATCACCGCGTTCGTGGCCGGGCACGTGGCGCACGAGACCGCGCGGGCCACGGCCTCGCAGTCCCCGGAGCGGGCCGCGGCCGAAGCCCGCTATCTCACCGCCGTCGCC
Source organism: Streptomyces sp. 796.1 (assembly GCF_047525675.1). Lineage (NCBI taxonomy): Bacteria > Bacillati > Actinomycetota > Actinomycetes > Kitasatosporales > Streptomycetaceae > Streptomyces > Streptomyces sp. 796.1. The sequence continues at coordinate 10,672 of NZ_JBLIWA010000061.1, forward strand.
GCGGACGGCCACCACCCCGAACTCGCCGAAGTCCTCGCCGCGCCCGGCCGCCCGCTCACGCCCGAGGCCACCTTCGCGCGGTTCCTCAACCGGCTGGTTGACGGCCTCGACACCGACTGACCAACCTGTTGACCGTCTGACGGACCGACCGACTGACCGGCTGGCTGGCCGCGCGCTGCCGTACGGGGTCCGGGCTGCGCACTTCCCACCGAAGTCCCGGGGGCACAGGTGCCGGGCTGCGCGCCTTCCGGGCGAAGACTCCGGGTCGGGCGCGGAGCCGGGCCCCGTACTTCCGGACGACGGTGCCGGGTCAGGCGCGGGCCGAGCAGGCCACAGGCACCGGCGGAAGACGCCCACCGCAGCCACCGCCCCGGGGCGCCAACCGCAGACACCGGCCAGCGGCACCGGCCGCAGACGCCGGCCGAAGCTTTTCGGAGGGTCAGCCCCGGGAGGGGTCCTTGGAGCGGTCAGACCGGCCGGCGGTCAGCGAGTTCCCTTTTCCGTCCTGATCATCCGAACGGCCCGCTTCATCGCCATCGACCGGCGCCGTGCTGGCCGCGCGGCGCGGGCGGTGATTGATGAGGGCGACGCCCGCGATTCCGAGCACACCGCCCACCAGCGAAAGCGGAGGCGGCACCTCCCCCAGCCACACGTACGCCACGATGAGCGCGACCGGCGGTACGAGATACAAGGCCGCCGTGGAAGAAGCCAGGGAAAGCCGGGCCACCGCGTATCCCCACGCCACAAATCCAATGGCGGAGGGGAAAATTCCGAGAAAGACGGTGGAGACCACGGCATCTGCGGGCGCGGTGGCGAAACCGTGCACCATTCGCGGCAAAACCGGGAGCAGGAAGAGCGTTCCCGCCCACATCGCGTAACAGGCGACCTCAAGTCCGGTATAGCGGGCCAGGAGCGGCTTGGTGGCAAAGTGGTAGGTGCCCTGGACGGCCGCCGCGGCGAGCACGACCCAGGCGGATGCCGTGTATTCCGCATGGCCGCCGGCCAACACGATGACCGCGACGCCGGCGATCGCCACCAGGCTTCCGGCGGTCTTCAGCCAGGTGATCCGCTCTCCGAGGAAGGCAGCAGCGAGCAGCACGCTGAAGACGGGCGCGACCGCGATGAGAAGGCTCGCAATGCCGGCCGAAACATGCACTTCACCCCAGTTGAGCAGGATTTGATAGGCCGACATACCGGTCAGACCGCAGAGCACGATCATGGGGAGGTCGCGCCGCTCGGGCACGCGGACACCGAGGAACGGCGCCGCGACCGCCAACGCGATCGAGGCGACCATGAGCCGTCCCAGGGACAGACCAGCGACACCGAAGCCATCCAGGCCCACGCGGATGGCAGGGAACGCGGACGCCCACGTAATGACGGTAAGGGCCAGCGCCCAGAAGGCTTTCGGGATCTTCACGCGCTCGATCGTGTCATCGACCCGCAGGTGGATCAAATGACCACGAGGAGTGTCGGACCATTTCTGGCCACGCACATCAAGACGGCCACTCGCACCTTTTTGCGAACAATCACCGGAAAAGTATTTTGGGCACCACTTTCTCCGGCGAGTTCGTTAACCTCACCTGAAGCACTCAGTCCGCATAGACTCACGCGGGCCACCCAGCCGTAACGACGACAAGTGAGGCAGCGCGCTTTCTTATGGCCGATTTCGATTCCACTCGAATTCTGATCTACGCGTTCAGCTACGCCGAACGAATTCTGGAGGAGGTGCCGTACCTCCGATACTCGGCAGAGCGGAGCCTTTGTTTTCTCTGGGATCTCCGCGACCCCGCGGTACGGGCCGTGGTCATCACCTCGGAACCCGTGGACCCCGTCACCCTGGAGTACCACTTCCGGGATGTCTTTCGGTTCGACGACCGGATGATGCACAGCGCCCGCGAACGGCTGACCCTGTTGACGCCGGAATCCGGTCAAAAGCGCCCGCTCGACGAACTATGCCTCGCCGACGAGCGCATCATGGACGTGCTCCAGAAAGCCACCGAGCAGAGCTCGCGTGCCACCGTCGTCCACTTCATGGCCTCCGACGCGCTGGGGCAACTCGCCCAGCGGATCGGCGCCGACCTCGAAGAGGGCCCCCAGTCCTTCGTCGCCCGCTGGGGCAGCAAGGCCGGTGGCAAGCAGATCCTCGCGCGCGCCGGCGTCGCGGTGCCCGACGGGCCCGCGGAGACGCTGCACAGCGAGCAGGACGTGGTGCGGGAGATCGAGCGGCTCGCCGCGGGTCCGCGCCGGGTGCGGCGCGTCATGGTGAAGCTGAGCGCGAGCACGTACACCGCCTCGATCGGCAACGTACTGATCGACTGCGATGAACTGCGCCGTACGGGAGACCTCATCGCGGCAGCCGAAGTGATTCGGATGCCCGCCGAGGATTTCTACCGGGAACTCGCCACAGGCGGGGCGATCGTGGAGGAGTTCCTGGAGGGAATCGACTCCTCTCCCAGCGGTCTCGGACACATCGACGCGGACGGCACGGTCAGGGTCGCCGCGACGCACGACCAGGTGTTGTCGGGCGGCCAATACTGGGGGTGCCGGTTTCCGGCGGAGGAACGGTGGCGGCCCGGCATTGCCGACGCGGTGCTCAGCACGGGTGCGGTACTGGCCGAACTCGGCCACCGGGGCACCTTCGGCATCGACTTCGTGACCGTGGGGGAACGCGGCCCCATCGGGGTGGAAGTCAACCTCCGCAAGGTCGGACCCAGCCACGTTCTGCGGTACGCCGAGGCGCTGGTGGGGCGGGACGTCGATGCCGACGGGCTGCTGCGGCGCAGCGACGGACGGCCGATGTGCTACGTACACGGACGGCTACACAAACCTGAAGAGCTCGGCAGCCTCGACCCGGGGGTCGCCATCGAGCGGCTGCGCGCGCACGAGTTGCTGTACACGCACGACAAGGGTGAGGGTGTCGCCCTGCACGTGTTGGGCGCGCTGCGGGCCTGCGGTTTCGTGGAGCTCACCGCGCTGGCACCCACCTTCGACGCCGCCGACGCGTATTTGAAGGCGGCGGAGGCGTCCTTGCTGGGCGCCTGACGGCGAGACGGTGCGGGGGGCCGCGGCGGCAGGAGACGGGGGGACCGCCCCGGGTGAGCGGGGCGGTCCGGCCGGTTCATTCGGGGCGCAGGGCCCGTTCGAAGGTCTCCACGATGCGCTCCGGTTCCTCGGTGCCGACGGAGATCCGCAGCATGTCCCGGTGCAGCCCCCTGCCGCGCAGGGTGGCACGGCCCTCTGGGGTGGCGAGCAGGTCGTAGTGGGCGATGAAGATCTGTGGTGAGGCCATGGTGAACTCGGCGCCGAAGCTGGGTCCCTTGGCGACCGCGAGGCGGTCGTAGATCCGCTCCAGCGGGACCTTGAGGTCCACCATGAGCACGCCGCCCGGTGCGTCGGGACGGCGTTCGACCTTGCGGTAGTTGGCGACGGAGCGGGAGTCGTACGCCCAGTCGATGCTTCGGACGACCCCGGTGGCCCGTTCGAGGTGGTGGGCGAGGACCAGGGTGTTGGCGTTCACCCGGTCGATGCGTTCCGCGTAGCCACGGATTCGGGCGGCCACGCGGGCCAGGTCGCGGTGGTAGGGCTCGTCACCGTGGCGCCGCAGTGCGCTGCGGAGGTCCTGTGCGTGGGGTGAACTTCCGTTCACTACGGCCGCGCCCATGAGGACGTCGGCAGATCCGGTGGCGTACTTGGTGAGGCTTTCGCAGACGACGTCGGCGTACGGGAGCACGTCGACGTTGTAGGGGGTGGCGATGGTCGCGTCGATCACCAGTGGGCAGCCGGCCCGGGCCGCGATCTCGCGCAGGGCCGGGATGTCCGGGGTGCGCAGGCTCGGGTTGGTGGGCACTTCGGCGATGATGCCGGCGAGTTCGCCGGCGTGCGCGTCGGCGATGCGGGCGATCTCGGCGAGGTCGAACGGGTCGGAGACCGTGGTGTGTTCGACGTCGATGACGCGTTTCTCCAACAGGCTCATGGTGTCGAAGAAGATCCAGCCGAGTTGGAGCCAGCGGCGCCGGCCGTTTTCCCGCTGGATTTCGGAGACCGCGGAGATGGCCGCCGCCACGGCGTTCATGCCGCTGTTGTGCAGCGAGACGTCCGCGGCGTCGGGCGTGCCGTACGCGTCGGCGAGGTGGGCTCTGATGGCGTCGGCGGGGGCGTCGTCCGCGCTGTCCTCGGGCTGCCGCCCCTCGACGAGGCCGGCGTTCAGCAGCACGTCCTCGGCCTCGCGCGAGGTCAGGTGGCCGCCGGTGTGCTGTACGTAGGTACGGGCCCGGGTGCGTGCGGGTTCCTCGGCGGGGAGCCGTACTCCGCGCACGCCGCGCCCCGCGAACACGGCGTCGGGGGTGAGACCGGCGTAGGCCGCGGCGGCCCGTGCGACGCGTTCGGAGCGGGTCAGGAGGAAGTCCCCGCCCGATCCGCTGCCATCGTCCCGGGCGAGCAGGTCCGCCACCCGGGTCACGTACGGGTGGGCGCGGAAGCGCGGGTAGCCCCACGAGATGCGGCTCAGGGTGGCCGGATCGCCCGATTCGAAGCCGATGACGGAGGCCACGTCGGGGATCGAGACGGACACCGAATGGAGGGAGCCGGGCACGGGCCGACCTGCGGCGATGTGCCGCAGGCCGCAGGTCGACCGCATGTCCTCGGGTGTTTCGAGCGTCATGCCTCAAGGCCCACGAGTTGCTGTACCCCGTCCCAGTAGTTCTCCACGAGTTCGAGGAATTCGAAGGCGCCTTCCTCGAACTCCGCCCGGGTCTCCGCCGAGCCCACATAGGGGGCGATGGCGTTGAAGACGGAGTTGCTGTGCCCCACCTCGACGTCGATGTGCAGTTGCCAGAAGTGGCGCAGTTCCTTGCTGTAGCCGTGGTTGGCGAGACCGTCGTTGATCTTGGAGACCATGATGGACGACATGGTCTCGTCGGCGTAGAGCGCACCGAGCGACTTGTGGATCGGGGATTCGGTGTAGAGGACCCGAATTCCGTCGTTGAGCCGCTTGGTGACCTCCAGCGGCTCATAGCCGTCGAGGTGTTCCTTCTCGATGCCGATGCCGGCGAGGAAATTGGCGAAGAGGGTGGAGTGCGTGACCTCGCCGCCCACTTCGTCGTACACGTTCAGGACGATCTCCCGAAGGATCATCTCGTCCCGGGTCTTGACCGCCATTCCGGTGATGTAGAAGGGGAGGTAGCGGAAGAAGTAGTGGGTCTCGCTGTACATGAGGCGTTCTTGCTCGGGAGTGAGCCGGGTGGTGCGGTAGGCGTTCAGGTACGGGTGCTCCACGCCGCGGTGGCTGGCAATGCGGGCGAGCGTGCCGTCCAGGTATTCCTTGATCGCCGGGTCTTCCAGGGCGATGCGGCGGCGGATTCCCGGTTCGACGTTGTCGAAGTGGTCCCACACGGCTGCCGTCGTGGAGCCGCTGTCCAGGTCAGTCACGGTCGTCTCCTTCGAGAACAGAAAGCGGCGCGGTGCGCCTTCACTCCTTGATGGCGGAAGCTGCCGAGACGTCCGCGTTGTCCCACCACCGGTCGTCAGCGTCGAAGTTGCGCGTCAGATCCCGGTCTCCCGCCCACGTCATGTTCAGGATGATGCGGGTGGCGTCCTCGCGCAGGGGAATCGTGCGGTGCAGCGTGGTGTCGGTGCGCAGGAAGTACACGTCCCCGGAGCCGAAGTGATAGGTGTTGATGGGGTTTTCGGCGAGGTAGTTGTTTATTCGGGGTGTCGTCTTGTCCCACGATGTGTGGGGAACGCACTGGAGCAGCCCGCCGACGTCGATCGGGGGCGCCACGAGCACCCAGATGAGGGCGAAGCTGAAGTCGCCCCAGTGCCATCCGTGCGTGTCGCCGCGCTGTTCCTGCCGCGTGATCAGGAATTCCTCGTCGGCCTTCGGGCAGGGGTGCAGTTTCTCCCCCGCGATGGTCTGGAGGGCCCCGAGGAGGCTGGGGTTCGCGTAGGTCGAGGTCACCAGTTCGCTGTTGTTCGCGATCTTCTCACTGGGTACCACGGACATGGAGCGGCGGGTGAATCCGGTGGTCTCCAGGCGGAGGTCGCGGCGCTCGGAGTGCTCCCCGAGGAGGCGTTCCGCTTCGGCACGTACTGCCTGACGCGTCTGCGCTTCGATCAGATTAGTCACCGTGACGATGCCGTAGCGGTGGTAATGATGCGACATCCGACGAATTTCGTCGGCTTCCAGCGGGGAGCAGATACTCTCGGGCCCAAATCCGTTACCACTCACGAAGGCTCTCCGATGTTCGACTGGTGAATGCAGGATCGGTCGCAGTGATCAGAAGCGGCGTGTGTTGGAAGGAGCAGTGGAACCGTAGATGCGTCCCCAGGCTTTTGGCCACCCGGGCGATCGCCGGGACCCGTTCATTCCGGTCAACCCTGATGATCGGCTCGGCTGACGTCATGACTGGTCGGCGGGCGCGGCGAAGACGAGGTCGTAGCGACCTTGATGATCGGTCGTCGGAGTTCGGGCAGGCCGGCGTCTACCATGGGGCTTATTGGATCTTCCGGGCTTCCGGAACGAGATCTTCCCAGCAACGTGGCGTGAATCGCGCGCCGGCGGATCCGACCTCTCGACGGTTCGCCGAAAAACCTCTACTAGGCATCTGGGATCGCTCCCAGCTAGGCACTTGGGAGCGCCCTCATCCGTTCTCATCCTCGTACTCGTAATGAATCAGCCAAACCGTGGGAAGGAATCCGCCCGCATCCTGTTGGTCGCCGATGTGGCTCGCCCTTCGACGCTGTGGACTGTCGTTGTTCATCCGTCCCCGCGGAGAAACTGTCCCGCCCGTCCTCCTCCCGCTCCCCGACTCCCCCATTTCGCCATCGGATATGGAGGCACCATGCCCAGCGCGCTCGACCCGAGTTTCTCCGCCGTGAACGTTCCCGCCTTCTCTCGGCAACACATTGCCGATGTCGCGGCGGGTGACCTCGCGGCGGTCTGCGTTCCCGGATTCTTCGACCGGCCCACGCTCGACAGCATGACGGCCGCGCTCCCCCGGCTGCCCACGGTCGACTACCGCCCGGTCCGGGTGGCCATGACGAGGTTCGGCCCGGCCCTCAACGACTTCCGCACGCCCGACGGGGTCCTGCGGGCCGAGCCCTACTGGGCGGAAGCCGAGGCCGCGGAGCGCAGGTGGCGGGAGGCCGACATGCAACCGGATCCCACCCTGATCTCGCTGGAGGTGCTCGGCAAGGCGTGGGGCTCGGCGGTCACGGCGGCCACCATCGGCGGGCGCCCGGCCTTCGTCGGCATGATGCGCGAGATCAACGCGGGCACGCTGCTGCACTACGACGACATCCACCTCGAATACCCGGACGGCCTCTTCGATCAGGAGATCGTCCAGCAACTCACCTACAACGTCTATCTGTTGGTGCCGGACGAGGGAGGTGGGACGAGTCTGTGGCAGCACCGCTGGGAGGCCGCTGACGACGTGCACCGGCTGCGGTATGGGTACGACCCGCGGGTGGTGGACGGCTGTCGGACCCTCACCGTCGCCCCCGGCCGGGGCGACGCCCTGCTGTTCAACCCGAACCACTACCACCGGGTGCTGCCCAACGGGACCGCCGGGGACGGCCTCCGCCGGGTCACCGTGACGTTCTTCCTCGGGGTCACCGCGACGGGCGAGCTGGTCGCCTGGTCCTGACCCGGAAGCCGGCGGCGGGGCCCGCTTCGTACGCGGCGACCGGTACGCGGAGACTCGTACGCAAGCATTCCGTGCTCGACCGCGGGGCTCGGGCCTCCCCGACTCGGCGTTCCGAACTCGGCCGCGGGGTTGGGGTTCGCCCCGCGGCCGGGCCTGTCGGAGCGACTGCCAGCGCCGCCAACTCGTCTTGCCGGAATGCCTGTTCGCCGCCCAGCCGGTTGTCGGTTCAGCCGTCGCGGCGCACGGTGCGACGGTGTCTGAGGTGGGCATTGGCCGCTCCGAGCGCCATGACCACGGGCACCGTGAGGCCGAGCCAGAGGGCCGTGCCGAGGCCGCCGCCGATGAGGGTGGTGAAGTTGGCGAGGATGAGCCAGACGGCCCCCGCGATGCCGAGCGCGCCCAGTACGGGGGCGATCAGGGTGTGCCAGCGGCGGTCGTCCACCCGGCTGCGGCGGAAGAAGACCACGACGGACACGGAGGTCAGCAGGTAGAGCAGCATCATCGCCAGCACGGCCAGCCCGCTGAACCAGGAGAAGAGGGTACGCACCGGGTCCACCCCCGCCACCGCGAACGGCACGATCAGCGCCAGGGCCAGGGCCGTCTGCACGCACCCCGCGGTCGCCGGCGCGCGCCGGGCGTTGAGGCGGGCCAACGCGGTCGGGAGCTGGCCGTCCCGGCCGAGGGAGAACAGATAGCGGTTGGCCGAGTTGTGGAAGGTGAGGATGCCGGCGAACAGCGAGGTGGCCAGCAGGACGGGGAGCACGTCGCCGATCCAGTCGCCGAGTTGGGCGGTGATGGGCGCGAAGACGAACCCGTCCGACTCTCCGGCGGCCAGCGCCTCACCTGCCGCCCCCTCCGCCTGCGAGGCGCCGTAGGCGGAGATGAGCATCCAGGAGACCACGGCGAAGAAGACGGTGACGGTGACGACCGACAAGAAGGTGGCCCGCGGCACGGTCTTGGTGGGGTCCTTGGCTTCCTCGCCGTAGATCGCGGTGGCCTCGAAGCCCAGCATCGACGCCATGGCGAACATGATGGAGACGCCGGGTGCGCCGTGGAGTGCGGCCGACGGGGAGAAGCTGTCGGCCAGGCCGAGCCCCTCGGGGCCACCGCCCTTGACCAGGGTGACCAGGCCGAACACCAGCAGGACGCTGAACTCGGCCAGGACCAGCACCGCCAGGATGCGGGCCCCGGTCTCGATGCCCGCGACCCCCAGCGCCTGCACCGCCGCCATGGTGGCCAGCGTGTACGTCCACCACGGCAGGTCGAGTGCGGTGTGGTCGGCGACGAACGCGCTGACGATGGAGCCGTAGAGCCCGTACATGGCGGCCTGGAGCACGCAGTAGGCGAACAGGGCGACGCCGGCGCTGCCTCCCGCGGTGGTGCGGCCGAGTCCCTTGCCGATGTAGACGGCGAAGGCCCCGGCGTCCACGACGTGTCGCCCCATGGCGACGAACCCGACGGAGAAGAGCAGGATCACGCCGCCGGCCAGCACGTAGGCGGCCGGCGTGCCGGGGCCGTTGCCGATGGCGACCGATATCGGGGCCGCGCCCGCGATGCCCGTCAGGGGCGCCTGGGCGGACAGGACGAAGAACAGGATGCTGAGGACGCCCAGGGCGCCTGGCTTGAGCGTGGTTGCGGCGTGGGGTTCCCGCCGCGCGGCCCGCTCGGCGGAAACCTGCTGACTGTCCACACGATCACCTCCCAGACGACGAGAAGTTCATTTGAGGTCAAACGAAGACCCCATCGTGCGGGCCAACTATCCATTTGGCAAGGGGAGGGGCGAGGGGAAATCAGGGCCGCACAAAGGCCGGGCCAGGCCGGCCCCCGCCCGGTCGCTCCTGGTGGACGGCTGACGGTACGCCGGCGGCGAGAGAGCCGCCGCATGTCTCACCCGTCGCGCCAGGGGCGGACAGCCATGACGCATGACGACACTCACGACGCCAGCGGAGGCACCCATGGCCACACCGCGACCGCTTCGCGTGGCCGCGTACCCGAGGGCCGGGGCCACACGCCCCACAGGCCGCGGGCGGCGAGGCCGGAAAGTGCAGTCGAGCGCACCGGGGAGGCAATGAGGCGGGGCGGCGCGACGATCCGCGCCGCCCCGCCTCTCCTCTCGCCCGCCCCGCGCCGTCTCCCGCCCGCCCCACCTCGCCGTGCCGACCTCGACTCCCCACGCCGGCTCCGCCGCCCGCCCCCTGCCCACCGACGTCCGTCAGCACGGCGACTACCAGGGGGATCCAGCCAAATCCCCTACCGCGCCCCACGCCGGGGCACACCCTCTGACCGGGGGAGATACGGGGAAGGCGCGCTTCGGTACCGGAACATTTGCTTCTGGAGAGGACATTGGCGCCGGCGGCGCGGACAGCAACTTCCGGTCGCGGTGTGGCGCCAGCATCTTTGCAAGCCGTGCCCGCTCCCCGAACATGGGCGGGGAGCCCAACTCACCTGGTGCGGCTGAGGGTACCGCTGACGTTCAGGACCTCGTGGCACTCCTGAGCACGCCTGCCCGTCGCCGGAGTGCCCGGCTTTTCGCAGGTCACCTGGGCCGTCACGGTGGCGTTCTCGGTGATCCTGAGGGGAGTGACCCAGTGCAGGTCGTGGTTGCGGAAGGTCTCCAGGGCGATCGTCGTGATCTTCCGGTCCCCGAATTTGATGGTCAACACGCCTTCGTCACCCTGGTAGTTGGCGATGACCAGATCGGTGATGTCGAAGACCTCACCCTTCTTCAGCTTGTGTGCACGAGTCCCCTCCATGCCCGCCGGCGTTTGCACTTCGAGCGTGACCGAATGCTGTTGCTCACCGCCGGCGCCGCCACTCCCACCCCCGGTGCCCCCACCGGTGCCGGAGCCGCCCCCGCGGCCCGGCTGGGTGTCCGTACCGCCGGCCCCCGGCTGGGTGCCCGTGCCGTCGCCACCGCCGCCGGGCTGGGCCCCCGCCCCGCCGCCGGGGCGCTGGTCGATACCGCCGCCGGCGCCCGGCTGTTCCTGGCCCGGCACGTTGCTGCCCGGAGTGGGGCGCGGACGCACCACCTCGTCGGCCGCGTCCTTGGCCGCGCTGCGCACCGTGGGCCGTACCAGGGTGAACCAGGCCAGGATCAGGGCGAGGAGCGCGGCCAGCACGGCGAGCAACCACTTCGGGAAGATCGGGATCTGGACGAACTCCACTTCCAGGACCGGCCGTGGGACCGCCTGGTCCAAGAGGTCCGGCAGGGGCGGCGGGTCTGCCCGTTCCGGCCGGCCGGCGCCCGCCGCGGCCCCTGGCGTCCCCGCCGTGCCCGCCGCTTCGGCCGTCCCAGTCGTGTCGGCCGTCTCGGCGACGTCCACCGTGAACGGCCAGACCGTGGGGCTGCCGAACCAGATCGGTTGTCCCGTGCGCACCAACAGGCCCACGTGTGCGGATTCGCCGGGTGCCAGCGACTGCATGCTCGGCCGGAAGCTGAAGCCCAGTTCCTCGCCCGGCTGTCCGGGGGTGAAGCCCAGCCGTACGGGGGCGTTCCCCTCGTTGCGCAGGGCCAGTTGGTAGCGTCCGCGCAGCCAGCCGCGGCGGCGGCGCGGCACCATCTCGGTGCGCAGTTGGCGGAAGGTCCCGACCCGCACGGTGGTCTCGGGGACCCGTACCGCCTCGGGGTGCTCGGCCGGCAGCACCCGCACGGCCAGCGGGTACGCGCCGGCCCGTACCTCGAAGGAGCGCGGCGGGCTCAGTCGGATCGTCACCGATGCTGAGGTGCCCGGGTAGAGCGAGACGCGCGCCGGCTCCACGACGGCCCACGCGGCACAGTCCCCCACCACCTCCAGGGAGTACGCCTCGACGATGTCGCTGTCGTTGCGGACGGTCAGGGTGGTGGAGGCGGTGTCGCCCGGCGTCACCGACACCTCGGGGATGTCGAGACCCGGTGCGCCTGGGCTGGGGGAGGCAGTGGGAGACGTCACACGGCGACGTTATGCCGGGGCCGGGGTGGCTTCGAGAGGCCGAGGGGCAAGGCCCCGGACAGTGCTCGTGCCTCTCCGAACCACCGGCGGCTCCCCCGCGTGCCCCGGGGCCGGTCGCCCGGCCGCCGCCCTGCCGGAGGCCCGCCGGGCGCCGCCGTACCTTCTGCCCCCGATTTGTCACCCGTACCGTACGCATCATGGAAGAGGTGCTGCCGCCATGTCCTCGACCCGGATGATCAGCTCTGCCAGTACGCCGGCCGCCGCGCAGCCCGAGGCCGGCCGTGCCGCCGACAGATCGGCGCACTGGCCCGCCCGCGCAGTCAGCGCCGAGCGCGTCAGCGTGGCCGTCTACGCGCCCGACCCGATCCTTTACGTGGGCACGGTCCAGCAGTTGAAGCAGCGGCCCGAGATCGACCTGGTCGCCGACGCCGACCTGGACGGCGCCCGGGTGTCCCTGGTGGTGGTGGACACGGTCAACGACGAGACGTCGGCGCTGCTCAACAGGTTGCGGCACAACCCGGCCACCCGTACCGGGATCGTGGTGGGCACCTTCGAGTCGGGGGACGCGCTCCAGCGCACGCTGGACTCGGGGGTCGCCGCGGTGCTGCGACGGGCCGAGGCCGACCAGGACAAGCTGTTGCGCCTGGTGCTGGCGATTGCCAGGGGCGAGGGTGTGCTCCCCGGTGACCTGTTGGCCAAGCTGCTCACCCATGTGGGCCACCTCCAGCGCTCCCCGCTCGACCCGCAGGCCGTGTCGCTGTCGACGCTGACCGCCCGTGAGGCGGAGATGTTGCGCCTGGTCTCGGAGGGGCTGGACACGACGGAGATCGCCCGCAAGACCGCGTACTCCGAACGGACCGTCAAGAACGTGCTGCACGAGGTCATCACGCGCCTGCAACTGCGCAATCGGGCGCACGCGGTGGGCTATGCGCTCCGCCGGGGACTGATCTGAACATGCCGACTGCCGGCCGTCGACCCGTCGGTGGGTGGCTGACGGCGAGCGGCTGACGGTCGGCGGAGGGTGCCGGGCGGCGGCTGGCGACGGACGCAGGGTTGCTGGCCGTGGAGCGCAGGGTGGCGGGCTGCGGGTGGCGCGGTCGGCGGGCGATCATCGGCCCTCGGACAGCGCGGCCGGCCCTCGGACAGCGGCGGCCGGCCGTCGGGGGCGGCTGGCTGCCGTCGGGGCCGGCTGACGGCTACCGGCGGGCCAGCCGTGGCGGTGGCGCCCCGCCCGCTGCCCTCGAACACCCCGGCCTCTTCCCCCGACTGCGTCCCCATCGCCCTGCCCCGGTGGGTGCGGCGGCCCACAGGCTGGTGGCCGTACGTGGCGAGTCGGCAGGGGAAGGGTGAGGTGGGCCGTGAGGGGCAGCGGGGACGCGGGCGGTCGGCGGCGCTGGGGTCGGGTCGTCCTGACGTTGTTGCTGCTGGCCCCGCTGCTCGGGGCGGGCCCGGCGGCGCGGCCGGCCGCCGACGACGAGGCGGCGGCGCAGGTCGCGGCGGCCGAGACCCGCATCGTGTACGCCGGGACCCGACACCGGAGTCTGGGCCGGGTGGAGAACGACACGTCAAGCCCGCCGCTGTTCGGCCCGGGCCCCACCCACTACGACGTGGACCCGGCGGCCCTGGGCGACCAGTTGGTCTTCGCCAGCCGGCGGGACGAGCGGCGGCCCCAGGTCTATCTGCGCGCCGCCGACGGGTCGGTGCGCCGGCTGACCAGCGGCCGGGACGCCGCACACCCGCGGTTGACGCCGGACGGGCAGGCCGTCGTCTTCGACTCGGCCGAGCCCGCCGGGCCCGGCGGCACCACCCAGCGCGACCTGTGGCGGGTGGCGGTGGACGGCACCGGTCTGACCAGGCTGACCAACACGCCGGCCAGCGAGGAGTGGCCGACGCTCTCGCCCGACGGGCAGCGGCTGGCGTACGCGAGTGACGTCGACCGGGCGGCGGGCCGGCAGGTCTACGTCCGGCCGCTGGCCGGCGGCCAGGCACGGCGCGTCACGGACCCGGCGGGCGGCACCACGGCCGGCGAGCCCGTCTGGAACCCGGTGGACGACGCCGAGAACCGGAACGTCATCGCGTACACGGCCACCGGTCCTGCCGGCCCGCGGCTGCACTGGACCGACGGGGACGGCGGCGGGGGCGGGCCGCTGTTGGGGGGCGGGCAGGAGAAGTGGCGTGCCCATCGGGCAGCGTGGTTGCCCGACGGGGACGGGCTGTTGTTCCTCAGCCCGGAGCGCACCTGCAACTGCAAGGGCGACTGGGACCACGTGTACCGGGTGAAGGTGCACACCACGGAGGTCCCGACGCTGGTGCTCAGCGAGGACCGTGAGGTGGGTTCGGCGACCTGGCTCGGCCCGGTGGCGGGCGGGAGCACGGTGGTGGACCGCACCACGCCCGACGAGCCGGCAGCGAAGGAGGAGCCGGACGGCCGGGGCGGACCGCACCAGGTCACGCTCCAGGACGTCCGCCTTGACGGCTCCGACCCGCGCGACCTGGGCCGGTTACTCCTCGAAGAGGACCCGGCGGCGGACACCGACACCGCACGGGACCGGCTGTTCGAACCCGACTCGGCGTACGACCCGTGGACCGAGCGGCAGACCTATGCGCCCGACGGCCGCCGGATCGCCTTCACCGCGTTCGAGGGCGCGTACGGGCAGCGGTTGCAGCAGGTCTGGACCGCCGAGGCCGACGGCGCCGGGGCCGCTGTGCTGCCGCTGGCCGAGCGTGGGCCGCTCGACCGGGACACCGATCCGACGTTCTCACCCGACGGGAAGTACCTGGCCTTCACCCGTACCTCGCCGGACGGGGCGGGCGGCACGACCCCCGGGCGGGTCCTGATCGCGGACGCGGCGACCGGCGCGATCGTCGACCGGATCACCCCGCCGGCCGGGCAGGGCCTCGGCGACGCGCAGCCCACCTGGTCGCCGGATGGCACAGTGCTGGCCTTCACCCGCAACCAGGCCGAGGACGGAGGCGGCAAGCACGTGTGGACGGTGCCCCGCGACCGGCTGGGTGAGCAGCGCGACCTCAGTGCGACGGGCTGTCCCGAGGGCTGCCGGGTGATCGACGACAGCCCGGCGTTCTCGCCCGACGGGCGGACCGTGGTCTTCAACCGGAAGAGCTACGGCCCGAAGGAACGGGGCGGCCTGCTGCTGACCTCCGTGGCGGGTGACGGCTGCCGGGTCCTGTTGCCCACTGCGGCGCGCGACGTGCCCGGTGCCTGTGGCCGGGAGCTGCCCGACACGGACGCCACCGGCCCCTTCCAACCCCGGGACGCGGCGTGGACGGCCGACGGCGGGAACCTGGTGTTCACCTCGCGCGCCGCGCTGCCCCGCACCAGCCCGGAGAAGCTGCGCGTGCTGAACGTGGCCACGGGGGCGGTGACCTCGCTCACCGACGACCTGCCGGGGCGTCAGAAGGAGCCGAGCGTGCAGCAGTCGGTGGACCTGGCGGTGCGGGCGCCCGACACCGCCGATGAGATCACCGTCGGCCGTACGGGCACGGTCGGGGTGGAGGTGGTCAACCACGGGCCCGCTGCCTCGCCCGGCACCCGGTTGACGCTCGCGCCGCCCGCCGGGGTGCGCGTCACGGGCCTGTCCGCGCCGGGCCGCACCTGCCAGGCCGCGGCCCTGACCTGCGAGGTGGGCGTGGTGCCGGCGGGTGGCACGGTGCCGGTGACCGTCACCTTGACCGGGGTCACGCCCGGCCGGCATCCGATCGAGTGGTCGGTGACCGGCGCCGTGCTCGACCCGCGGCCGAGCGACAACGCCGACCGGACCGTCGTGCCGGTCCGTGAGGCACCCGTCCCGCCCAGCCCCACACCTCCGACGCCCACACCCCCGACACCCACGCCTCCCACCCCGACGACGGCGCCACCCACCCAGACCCCACCCAGCCCCCGGCCACCGACCACTCCGCCACCCAGTACGCCGCCACCGCCCACGCCGGCGCCGCCACCGCCGCCGCTGCCCACGCCGCCTCCCGTGCCGGCGCCACCGCCGGCGCCCGCGGCCGGACCCGGCGTGAGCATCGCGGTCGCGCCGAGCCCGGGTTACGTCGGCGGGCGCGTCGTGGTCACGTACACCGTCCGCAACGGCCGCCAGGCGCTCGCCACCGGGCTGCGGCTGCGCCTCGGGCTGCCCGCGGGGATGCCGAACAACGGGCCGCCCGCCGGCTGTGACCGGGACTTCGACTGCGCCCTCCCGGACCTGACGCCCGGTGCGCGCACCGTGCTGCAAGTCGTCCTCAGCCCTAAGAGGGCGCTCACCACCGAGGTGACCGCCGCGCTGACGACCACCGGCACGGACGCCGACCCCGGCGACAACCGCGCCCGGCGCCCGCTGCGCATCCTGCAACCGCGGATCGTCGCCGTGCCGCCCATCGGCAAGCCCGGCTTCGTCACCTCCGTACGCGGCAAGGACTTCCCGCCCGGCGTCCCGGTGCGCTTCCGGTGGCGTCCTGGCATCACGGCGGCAGCGGCGCCCACCGTCCCCAAGGCGGACGGCACCTTCATCGGCCAACTCCTCATCCTGCACAAGGACCAGACGGGTCCGCGGACCATCACCGCGAGCGGCCCCGGGTTCTCTCCGGTGACGACCGACTTCCTCGTGGTCAGCGGCAGCATCCAACCCCCCGACGAGGTGATCCGCCGATGATCCACGAGGTCGACGAGGCGCTTCAGCGGCTGCTCGACGAGTCCGGGCTCGCGGAGTCGGGCGTCGAGGTGGTCTTCGACGCCCCGACCCGCGACTGGGCCGCGCGCCGCAGCGCGCCGACCGTCTGCGTGTTCCTGTACGACATCCGCGAGGACGCCACGCGCCGGGGCGGCGGCAGCGGCGGCGAGGAGTACGACGCGGACGGGCTGGTCGTGGCGCGGCGTGCGCCCGCCCGCTGGTTCCTGCTGACGTACCTGGTCACGGCCTGGGCCAGTCGTTCACAGGACGAACACCGTTTGCTGGCACAGGTGTTGGCCACCTTGACGGCTACGGACACGCTGCCGCAGCGCCTGCTGACCGGTTCGCTGGCCGCGCTGGGCCGCACCGTGGACCTCGGCCTGGTCGGCACCGGCCCCGACACGCCCGCCGCCGCCGATGTGTGGTCCGCGCTGGGCGGGGAGTTCCGGCCCTCGCTTGAGGTGCAGGTGCGGGCGCCGCTGGCCGGTGCCAGCCGGGCGGCGGCCCCGCCGGTCACCGAGGGGCTCGTGGTGCGGCCGGCGCGGGAGACGGGGTCCGCTGAGGGCGCGGAGGCGGTGGAGGGCGATCGCCGGCTGCGCTACACGGGGCTCGACGACCCGGGGGCTGAGGGGTTCGGCGCGCCGCGGGAGCGGGGGCCCGAGCCCGGGCGCCGCCGCCGACGCCACGGGGGCCGCCAGCCGTGACGGACACCGTGCAGTCCGTGGCCGGCACCGATGGGGAGGCCGTGCCGTATCTGTGGCGGCGGCTGCGGCTGGTGGAGGAGCGGGTGCGGGTCGCGGTGGCCGCCCGGCGCGCCGGCGACCCGGACCCGGACGACCCCTACCTGGGCCAGTACCTCTCCCCGGAGGCGGCGGCCCGCGTCCTGGCGGAGCCCGCCGACCGGTTCGGCCTGCCGGCGCCGCCCGCCGCGCACCCGCCGCCCGGGTCGGTCATCGAGCGGCTTGCCGGGGCGTTCGGCCTGGCCCCGATCGACGTGGACCTGCTGCTCATCGCCGTGGCACCGGATCTGGACACCCGGTTCGAGCGGCTCTACGGCTACCTCAACGACGATCTGACACGGCGCCGGCCGACCGTCGGGCTCGCGCTCGAACTGTGCGGGCACGGCGGTGCGTCCGCCGTGCGCTTCCGGCTCGCCGCGGGCGCGCCGCTGCTCGCCGGCGGGCTGGTGGAGGTCGGGGAGCCGGAACGGCCGCCGCTGTCGCGGGTGGTGAGCGTGCCCGACCGGGTGACGGCGCACCTGCTCGGCCATGACGCGCCGGACGGCGCCCTGCTGCCGGTGCTCGGCGAAGACGTCCCCGACCCCGCGGTGGACGGCGTGCGGGTGCGCGAGGCGGCCTCGGCGGCCGGCACCGGCTCCTGCCACGTGCACGTACGGTCCCATGGCGGTGCCCCCGAGGGCCTGGCGGGCGCGGCGCTGCGGGAGATGGGGCGCGGCGTCCTGGTGGTGGACGCGGCGGCGCTGGCACGGCGGCCTGACGAGTGGCCGACGGTGGCCGCGGTCGCGGCCCGTGAGGCGCGGCTGACCGGGGCCGGGATCGTCATCGGGCCGCTGGAAGCGCTGCCGGACAGGCCGGCCGAGCGGGCCGAGCTGCTGCACGCGTTGTGCACGGCGGCCCGCGGCGTCCCCCTGTTCACCTACGGGGCGCACGACTGGGACCCGGTGTGGGCGGCGGACACGCCGGTGACGGTGACCGTGTCGGCCGCCTCGCCCGCGCAGCAGGCGGCGCGCTGGCGGCGGGCGTTGGAGCGGGCCGGCGGCACGCCGGGGGACGAGGCGGGCGCGTTGGCCCGCTCGGTGGCCGCGCACCGGTTGGACTCCGGGCAGTTGCGGCGGGCCGCGGGCGCCGCGGTGCGCACGGCGGCGCTCGCCGGGCGCCCGGTGACCGCCGATGACCTGCGCGGCGCCGTGCGCGCCCAGAACGGGGTGGGGCTGGCCCGGCTCGCGCGCCGGGTGGTGCCCGCGGTGGGCTGGGCCGACCTGGTCCTGCCCGACCGCACGCACCAGGCATTGCGCGAACTCGCGGTGCGCGCCCGCCACCGCGACCAGGTGCTGGGGCAGTGGGGCATGCGGCCCGGGGGCGGCCGGGGGCACGGGGTGATCGCGTTGTTCGCCGGCCCTTCGGGTACCGGCAAGACGATGTCGGCCGAGGTGGTGGCCGCCGATCTGGGCATGGACCTGTACGTGGTGGACCTGTCCACGGTGGTCGACAAGTACATCGGGGAGACCGAGAAGAACCTGGAGCGGATCTTCACCGAGGCGTCGGCGGTCAATGCGGTGCTGCTCTTCGACGAGGCCGACGCCATCTTCGGCAAGCGTTCGGAGGTACGGGGCGCCAACGACCGGCACGCGAACATCGAGTCGGCGTACCTGCTCCAGCGCATGGAGTCCTTCGACGGCATCGCGGTGCTGACGACCAATCTGCGCGCCAACGTGGACGAGGCGTTCACCCGGCGGCTGGACGTGGTGGCGGAGTTCCCGGTGCCCACCACGGCCCAGCGCCTTGCCCTGTGGGAACGGTGTCTTGGGGGCCGGCTGCCGCGCGCCGCCGATCTCGACCTGGGCTTCTGCGCGGACCGCTTCGAGTTGTCCGGCGGTTCCATCCGCGCCTGTGCGGTGACGGCCGCCTACTTGGCGGCCGAGTCCGGCGCCGACCTGTCCATGCACCAGGTGGTGACGGCCGTCGCCCGGGAGTACCGCAAGCTGGGCCGGCTGGTCCTGGAGGGCGAGTTCGGCCCGTACCTGGACCAGGTCCGGCACGCCGGCTGACCCGCCCGGCCGGCAACTGGAGCCCCGTGCGCCCCCGCGGTTGCACGTGGCGCACGGCGGCCGGCGACCTGGCGGGCAGGGGCTCTGCCCCCGGGCAGGCCCTCCGTCTCCTAGGCACCGGGGGCGTCGGCGTCAAGGCTGGGTCCGCGACCGAAGACCGCCGAGCACGGAGGAGCGAGCATGCCGACGTACCTCACCCCAGGCGTGTACGTGGAGGAGGTGCAGTCCGGCGCCCGTCCGATCGAGGGGGTCGGCACGGCCGTCGCCGCGTTCGTCGGCTTCGCCGAGAAGGGCCCCTTCCACGCACCGACCCTGGTCACCAGTTGGGAGCAGTACACCCAACAGTTCGGCGGCTTCACCCGCGGCGCCTATCTGCCGCACGCGGCGTACGGCTACTTCGCCAACGGTGGCGGCGCGGCGTACGTCGTGCGCATCGGCGGGGCGGCGGCGGGCGCGTCGACACCGGCGCCGGACGGGGCCGGGTCCGAGGCCGGGCAGGTGGCGGCGCCCGCTGCGGTGGAGGTCGGCGGCTTCCTGGTGGCGGCCAGGCCCGGAGTGAGCGGGGTGTCCGTCGAGATCGCCGCGCCGGAGGGGGACAACCCGCCCGATGACCGGTTCAAGGTGCTGGTCCGCCAGGGTGACCAGGTGGTCGAGACGTACGAGGCGTCCACCCGCAAGAGCGTGAAGGGCTACCTGGTGAGCCAGGCCCGCAACTCGAAGCTGATCGAGGTCACCGAGGCGCGCGGGGCGGCCCAGGGGCGGCCGGTGGCGCAGCGGGTTGCGGTCCCGGACGCGCCGGCTCCGGCCGCGGCGCCGGGGGCCGGGGGCGGGGTGGCGCGCCTTGACGCGGCCGAGTACGTGGGGGACGCCGAGGCCCGTACCGGGTTCGCCGGGTTGGAGTCCATCGACGAGATCACCATGGTGGCCGTGCCGGACCTGATGAGCGCCTTCCAGCGGGGCGACATCGACGCGGAGGGTGTGCGTACGGTGCAGCTCGCCGTCATCTCGCACTGTGAGCAGATGGGCGACCGGGTGGCGATCCTGGACGCGCCGCCCGGCCTCTCCGCGCAGCAGGTGCGCGCCTGGCGCAACGACGAGGCGGGGTACGACTCCCGTTACGCGACTCTCTACTACCCGTGGGTGCGGGTCTTCGACCCGGCGGCCGGGCACAACGCGACCGTCCCGCCCAGCGGCCACGTCGCCGGCCTGTGGGCACGCAGCGACGTCGAGCGCGGCGTGCACAAGGCCCCGGCCAACGAGGTGCTGCGCGGTGCGGTGGACCTTGAGTTGCGGCTCAGCAAGGGTGAGCAGGACCTGCTCAACCCGATCGGTGTGAACTGCGTGCGCGCCTTCCCCGGGCGGGGCATCCGGGTGTGGGGCGCCCGTACCCTCTCCTCCGACCCGGCCTGGCGCTACCTGAACGTCCGCCGGCTCTTCAACTACCTTGAAGAATCAATCCTGTTGGGCACCCAGTGGGTGGTCTTCGAGCCGAACGACGACCGGTTGTGGTCGAGCATCCGCCGTAACATCACCGCGTTTCTCACCGAGGAGTGGCGCCGGGGCGCGCTGTTCGGGCGTACCGCCGCGGAGGCCTTCTACGTCAAGTGCGACCGCGACAACAACCCGCAGGAGGCCATCGACCAGGGGCGGGTGGTCTGCGAGATCGGTGTCTCCCCGGTCAAGCCGGCGGAGTTCGTGGTCTTCCGGCTGGCCCAGTTCTCCGACAGCACCAGCCTCGTCGACGAGTGAATCAGGAAGGGTGACACACGGTCATGGCAGAGGGCGATGCGCTTTCCACCCATATCTTCGGCGTGCAGCTCGGCGGGTACCTGGTGGAGTCGATCCAGGAGATCAGCGGGCTGTCCGTCGAGGAGGAAGTGGTGGAGGTCCGGCAGGTCAGCGCCGACGGCAAACAGATCATCCGCAAACAGCCCGGCGCCCGGCAGGCCGGCGAGATCACCATCACCCGCGGGCTCGACAAGAGCAGCGAGTTCACCACGTGGATCAAGGAGACGCTCAACAACGGCGCCGTCGACACCGCGCGGCAGAACCTGACCATCGAGATCAAGGACTCCACGGGCGAGACGGTGCGGCGCATCCAGCTCATGCAGGGCTGGGCGTCCAAGTGGGAGGGCCCGTCGCTGAAGGCGGGCGAGTCATCGGCCGCCACGGAGACCGTGACCATCGTGTTCGAGGAGATCGTCGTCGAATGAGGCGCCGTACGGTCACGGCGGGCAACCTGGAGGAGATCCTCCAGGCCACGGCGCCCGCGACGCAGACGGGTGAGACAGCCCCGCAGCCCCAGGCCGCCCCGGCCGCGGCGGCGGGCCAGGGCTCCGGGTTGCGCACCGAGTTCGAGTTCGAGCTGCCGCGCGGCTACCTGGACGAGGCGGGGACGCTGCACCGGCACGGGTCGATGCGGCTGGCGACGGCCCGCGACGAACTGCGCCCCCAGATCGACCTGCGGGTCAAGGAGAACCCGGCGTACCTGAGCGTGGTGCTGCTCAGCCAGGTGATCACCCGGATCGGTGCCATCACCGATGTGCACGCCGGTGTCGTGGAGCGCATGTACGCCACCGACATCGCCTTCCTCCAGGACTTCTACCGGCGCGTGAACAGCGAGGGCCACACCCGGGCCGCGGTCACCTGCCCGCACTGCGAGGGTGGCTTCGAGGTCGACCTCTCGGGTGGGCGCCTGGGGGAATCGTGACGTACGCCCTCCCCCGGCTGCGGGAGGAGATCGCGTACATCGCCTACCACTTCCACTGGCCGCGCGAGGAGATCCTCGACCTGCCCCACGGCGAACGCCAGCAGTGGGTGGCCGAGATCGCCCACATCAACACGCGTGCGAACGAAGGTGGTTGAGCGGATGGCTTGGTGGGACAGGTGGCGCGGACGGGCGGCCACCGGGCCGCAGGGCCCGGCGGCGCGGCCGGCCGAGGCGACTGCTGCGGAACAGGCGGCGCCGGCGGTGGGTGGGGCGCCGGCGCCGGCGGGCGCGGCGACCGTGCCCGGCGACTGGGACGGCGGCTGGCGACGCACCGCTCCCCCGCCCCTCACCCTGGCCCGCGCCCCGCTGGCCGTCAGCGACGGGCTCACCTTCCGCGGGCGGCTGGCGGCGTGGCGCAACCCGCTCTTCGACACGGGCCTCGCACACACGGTGACACCGCTGGCCCCGGCGGGTGTGGCGCGCGGAATCGCCCGCCCAGCCACGGCGCCGCCCACGCACGGTGCGGGTGGGCCCCTGCTCCTGCGTGCGGTGCCGCCGGTCGGCGGGACGGCCGATGACTCCGGTTCCGCCGGCCTCGGTTCCGGTGGCTCTGGCGCTGGTGGCATGGGGCCTGCTCGCGCCGGGGTGGGCCGGGGCCGCGGCCGGGAGGCTGCGCGCGGGCGGGACACGGCGGGCACGAGTTCGGGTACGGGTACGGGTACGGGTACAGCTTCGGGTACGAGTTCGGGTTCGGCGGGGGGTGGCGCCGGGGCGTCGGCGGGTGCGGCTCCTGGTTCCGGGGCGGCGTCCGGTACGGGGGCGGGTCCTGGCGCCGGGGCGGTCGGCCCCACCGGTGCCAGGGTGGTCAAGCCGGGGGAGGTTGGCCCCCGGGATGCCGGTTCGCGGGAGGCCGGTTCGCGGGAGGCCGGTTCGCGGGAGGCCGGTTCGCGTACGGTCGGCCCCCTCGTGGCGCGCGTGGCGAGCGGCACCGATGCCGCGGCGACGCAGCCCGCCACACCGTCGGGCCCACTCCGGGGGTCTGCGGTCGGAACCACCCCGCCGGGCCCCACTCACTCCACCGAATCCAACTCCTTTGACGGGCAAGGCGGTTCGCAGCCACCAGCCGAGGCAGCCGCGAGTCCCGCCGAACACGGCCTGGTCTCCGAACGCCATCTGCCGACCACGCCCCGGCCCGTGCCCGACCGGGCCGCGGCCGACCGGGCGGGGCCGGCTGTCGTCCAGCGAACGCCGGAGGGCGGCGCGGCGTCCCCACCCGCAGGAGGTGTCACCCCTTCCGCGCTTCCGCCTCTCCCCCTGGTACGCCGCATCGCCGTGGTGCCAGCCTCGTCACGGATCGGCGCCGACGCTGCCACCGCCTCGGCCCCCGCTTCCGCCACGTCCACCGCCGGGCCCGCCGCCGGTTCCGGGACACCGCCCGGGCGCCCCGGGGCACGCTCCGCGCCCGCCGCCGGCGCCGGGCGTCAGGCCGGCGGAGCCAGCAGCCCCGGGGCCACGCAGCACGGGTCCGCCGCATCCGCCACCGCCGGGCGGCACGGCGCGACTGTCGACCGGGGCGCCGACCGCACGGGCCCGGGCGACGCGGCACGCAGCGCCGCGAGTTCGGGAGCTCGGCAACCGGCACGAGAACCGAGTTACGCCGCACAACTCACCGTACGAACAAGCCCGTTGGGACGCCCCCTCACCGTGGCGCGGGTGTCGCTGCGGACGACCCGGCGGGTGTACCCCGTACGTCCCGCCGCTGCCCGGCCTGGCCCCGGCACACCACCCGCCGCCGCATCCGGACCGGCCGCGCCACCGGCCGCCGCGCCAGGACCTGCCACACCATCGGCCACCGCATCCGATCCCCACGGGGGGCCCGGGCACGCCCCGGGTGTTGCCGCCGGGGCCGGCGGGCCGGCCAAGGAGGCCCCGCTGTCGCCCGCGCGGGCACCGCTCGGTGCGCCGCTGGCCGGACTGCCGGCCACCGCGGTTCCGCTGGCCCCGGATGCCCCGGCCCCCCGCCCGGCCGCCCCCGGCG
>NZ_JBLIWA010000062.1:0-33385 GCF_047525675.1 Streptomyces sp. 796.1
GTGCGGCGCACCGCGGCGGGCGCGGGCGGCGCGGCTGCGTCGCCCGCGGGTGGCGTTGCCGTTGCCGCCGCCGCGCTGGGCCGGCGCTGCGCTGGGCGGCGGGGCGATGGTGACCGGCACGCCGGAGGGCTCCTGGGCGCCGGTCACCCGGGCCAGTTCGTCGTCGCCCGGCCGGGCCTGCACGGTCTGCGGGGTGATGCCGGCCGCGGCCAGCAGCCGGTTCACCTCGCGCCGCTGCTCGGGCAGGACCAGGGTGACCACGCTGCCGGACTCGCCGGCGCGCGCGGTCCGGCCGCCGCGGTGCAGATAGTCCTTGTGGTCGGTGGGCGGGTCGATGTTCACGACCAGGTCGAGCCCGTCCACGTGGATGCCGCGGGCCGCGACGTTGGTGGCGATCAGCGCGGTGACGCCGCCGTTCTTGAACTGGTCCAGGGTCCGGTTGCGCTGCGGCTGGGACTTGCCGCCGTGCAGCGCAGCCGCCCGTACGCCGTTGGCCAGCAGGCGCTTGGCCATCCGGTCCACGGCGTGCTTGGTGTCCATGAACATGATCACTCGCCCGTCGCGGGCGGCGATGTGGGTGGCCACGGTCTGCTTGTCGGTCTCGGACACGTGGAGCACGTGGTGCTCCATCGTGGTGACCGCGCCGGCCGACGGGTCGACGGAGTGGACGACCGGGTCGGAGAGGTAGCGGCGGACCAGCTTGTCGACGTTGCGGTCCAAGGTGGCTGAGAAGAGCATCCGCTGCCCGTCCGGGGCCACCTGCTCAAGCAGGGCGGTGACCTGTGGCATGAAGCCCATGTCGGCCATCTGGTCGGCCTCGTCGAGCACGGTGATCCGCACCTGGTCGAGCCGGCAGTCGCCGCGCTGGATGAGGTCGGCGAGCCGCCCCGGCGTGGCCACCACGACCTCGGCGCCGCCGCGCAGCGCTCCCGCCTGTCGGGAGATGGACATCCCGCCGACGACGGTGGTCAGCCGCAGCCGCACGGCCTTGGCGTAGGGCGTCAGCGCATCGGTGACCTGCTGGGCCAGTTCGCGCGTGGGCACCAGTACCAGGGCCAGCGGCTGCTGGGACTGGGCGCGGGAGCCTGCCGTACGGGCCAGCAGGGCCAGGCCGAAGGCGAGGGTCTTGCCGGAGCCGGTGCGACCGCGGCCGAGCACGTCCCGGCCGGCCAGCGAGTTGGGCAGGGTGGCGGCCTGGATCGGGAACGGGGAGGTCACCCCGTTCTCGGCCAGTGCGGTCAGCACGGGGTCGGGCAGCCCGAGTTCGGTGAAGGACTCGACGGCGGGCAGCGCCGGAGTGGTGGTCACGGGCAGCGCGAACTCGGCGTGCCCGACGGCGGGCGCGGACCGGCGACGGCCCTGGCCCTGCCCCTGCGACCTGGGGCGGGGGCGTCCGGAACGGGACTGGCCCTGGCCGGAACGGGGGGAACGCTCGGATGAGCGGGTGGAGCGGTTCATGCGGAACCTTCCTCGAAACGGCACGTGTCGAGGAAGACCCGGCGGCGGCCTGGCCGCGCAGGAATCGCAAGAACGAACCGAAAGGGATAATGGCAGGGCGCGCACGGAAGAACGTGCCGCCTGACTATCTCGGGGCCGGCGTCGGCACCCTTTTCACCACTGACGACGCCTGATGCATGCGTGCTCGGGATTTTTCCCCATCACATGCCGCGAATTTCGCCGGGGAATTCAAAGGGGGTGCCCTGGCCGGTGTCCGCCGTCACGTCGTCGGGACGGCGGCATGGGCCGGGCCCGCACCCTGGGGTGCGGGCCCGACACACAGCGCGGTGGCTGTGCCGGTTCAGGCGGGAACGATGTTCTCCGCCTGCGGGCCCTTCGGGCCCTGGGTCACGTCGAAGGAGACCTGCTGGCCTTCGAGGAGCTCACGGAAGCCCTGCGCGTTGATGTTCGAGTAGTGGGCGAAGACGTCGGGGCCGCCGCCGTCCTGGGCAATGAAGCCGAAGCCCTTTTCGCTGTTGAACCACTTCACGGTGCCGGTAGCCATAACCGTCTCCTTACGGGTCGTACGAGAATCCGCACCTTACGGATTCCGTGTAGTCGCGATGATCACCCGCCCGGAGAAAAAACCACCGGAAAACAAAAATGCGCCTGAAGGTCCAGAACCAGCAGGCGCACACAACGTCTATGGGAACCACAACTGCAACTGCCCCCAAAGGTAGCACGGCGCATCGGGCGGCGGGCGATCTTCGATCGTTAGCGCGGTCACACCGGGCCGGGAACGCCCACGGCCCCGGCACCAGGAGCGCCCCGACACGGGCAGCGCCCCGTACCGACCCCATGCACCACCACAAACGCTTTCCCCCTTTGCCCACAGGGCCCGGCCCGCCACCGACACCGGCCCCGCGGGCGGCCCCCGCCGGCCCCGCCACCGCGCCGGCGCCGCCCTGTCGGGGGTCGCTGGCCGTCGCTAGGGTGTGATCGTTCACGCTGCCGTCGACCTGAGGTGGGACAGATGGGGCCTTTGACCTTCATCGTGGGCACCGGCCGCAGCGGGTCCAGTGCCCTGTCCCGGATCGTGAACGCCCACCCCGACCTGCTGAGCCTGAACGAGCTCTATGCCTCGCTCGGCCCCGGCGCGCTGCCGCCGGGGCAGGTGAGCGCGGCCCGCTTCCTGCGGCTGCTGACCGACCCCAATCCGGTCTTCGACACCCTCATCCGCAGCGGCGTGCCCCTGCCGGAGTTCCTGTACGTCCGCAAGCCGGGCCGGTACGCCGCCGCGACCACGGGCATCCCCGCGCTGTCGCTGATGGTGCTGCCGCATCTGACCGACGACCCGGACGGCCTGTTGGACGCGCTGGTCGCGGAGGTGGCGGGCTGGCCGTGCCGCCCGGTCGCCGAGCACTACGCGGCTCTGTTCGACCTGTTGTGCGCGCGCTTCGGCGGCACGGCGGTCGTGGAGCGCTCGGGCTACTCGCTGGAGTGGGTGCCACGGCTGAACGACGCCTTCCCCACCGCCCGCTTCGTCCACCTCTACCGCGACGGGCCGGACTGCGCCCTGTCGATGAGCCGCCACCCCGGCTACCGGACCATCGCCCTGCTCCGCCAGCTCATGGACCGCTGTCAGGTCACCGACCTCGGCCAGCTCACCGCGGACCAGGTGCGCGAGCTGCCGCCCGACCTGGCGCCGCTGCTCACCCCGGAGTTCGACGGCCAGGCCCTGGTCATGGACCGGCCGATGCCGGTCGCCGGGTTCGGTGCGCTGTGGTCGGAGTTGATCGGCGAGGGTGTGGCGCTGCTCGACCGGCTCCCCGAGCAGCGGCGCACCACGCTCGCCTACGAGGCCCTGCTGGACGCGCCGGAGCGCGAGTTGGCGCGGCTGGCCGAGTTCGTCGGGGTGCCGGCCCACCCCGACTGGCTGGCCGCCGGCCGCGCGCACCTCGACGGCAGCCGCCGCGGCCGGGCCCTGGAGCTGCCCGCGGCGGAGCTGGCCGGCCTGCGGGCGAGCTGCGCCGCCGGCACCCGGGCGCTGGGCCTGGCCTAGCGCCCGTACGACAGGTGGCCGGGGCGGTGCCGGCCGGTGCGACCTCCTGCGGACGGCTGCGCCACGGGCGTGCGAACCCTGGACGACCTGCATACCGAACGGTACGTTTGGCGCTGAAGCGTGACCGAGGGTGCGTTGTCCAGCCGCGCACAGCAGGCCCGTGCCCCGCTCTCCCCCTCGGCCCCCGTTCCGCCCGACTGCGGGCACCACCGCGGGCGCGCAGCCCGCGGCCCGTCGGGGTCCGGCTCGCGGCGGGTCGGGGCGATCGGGTGCGTGGGGGCCGCGGGGCAGCCATCCCGTCGCGCCCCACGGCCGCCACCACACCGCGAGGAGACCGGGTCCCATGTCACAGCCCGCGCCCCGCCCCGACCACCGTCTACGGATCGCCGTCATGGGTGCCGGCAGCATCGGCTGTCATCTCGGTGGCAGTCTCGCCGGCGTCGCCGACGTCACCCTGATCGGCCGCGTCGCCGCCATGGACACGCTCCGCGCCCGCGGCCTCACGCTCTCCGGCGGCGGGCGCCCCCGGCTGCGCGTGGACACCGACGGCGGCCCGCTCGGCGTGCGGCTCGCCACCGGCGCCGAGGGGGTGGCCGACGCCGACTACGTCCTGGTCACCGTCAAGTCGGCGAACACGGGTGAGGTCGCCAGGGAGTTGGCCCCACACCTGGCCCCCGGCACCGTCGTGGTCAGCTTCCAGAACGGGCTGCGCAACACCGGGGCGCTGGCGGAAGTGCTCACCGGGCGGCCGGTGGTGGCCGGCATGGTCCCGTACAACGTGGTGCGCACCGGCCCCGGCGCCTTCCACCAGGGCTCGGGCGGCACGCTGATGGTGGAGGCCGTCAGGCATGCCGAGCCGCTGGTGGCGGCCCTGACCGCGGCGGGGCTGCGGATCGAGGCCCGGCACGACATGCGCGAGGTGCAGTGCGCCAAGCTGCTGATGAACCTCAACAACGCGATCAACGCCCTGTCCGGGCTGCCGCTGCGCGACCAACTCGGCCAGCGCGCCTACCGGGAGTGCCTGGCGCTGAGCCAGTCGGAAGCGCTCGCGGCGTACGCGGCCGAGGGGATACAGCCCGCGCGCCTCGGCCCGATCCCGGCCCGGCTCACCCCGCGACTGCTGCGGCTACCGGACGGGATCTTCCGCCGGTTGGCCACCGCCACGCTCTCCATCGACGCCCAGGCCAGGTCCTCCACCTGGGAGGACCTCCAGCGCGGCCGGCCCACCGAGATCGACTCGCTCCAGGGCGAGGTGGTGGCGCTGGCCGCCAGGCACGCCCTGCCCGCGCCGGTCAACGCGGAGTTGGTGTCCCTGGTCCGCCGCATGGAGGCGGCCGGCCCCGGCGCGGCCCGTCGCTGGTCGGGCGGCGAACTGCTGGCGAAGGTGACGACGATGCGCTGAGCCTCACCCGACGGAAGGTGTGCCCTGCCGGGCCCTGGCGGGACGACGACGCAACAACCGGACGTCGGGGAGCTCCCCTGCTCAGGGCGTGGCGGGGCAAGCCGGAGGGTGGGAAACCGCGTGCGCCGGGGTGTGGCGGCCGGGAAGCTGTCGTCATGACATGGACCCTGAGTGAGGACAATGCCGCATTTTCCACCGCGGCCGGCCCCTTCCTGGCCACCCGGCCCGACGCGCACACCCTGCTGATCTCGATCGCGGAGGCGATCCGGGTCGGCGGGGCGGACCGCTATGGGGCGGCGGCGGCGCGGTACGGCTGGTGGCGCGGGCCTGACGGGGCCGTGGCGGCGGCCTTCCTGTGGACGCCGCCACACCCGCTGCACCTCACGCCGATGGCCGACGACGTGGCGGCCGACCTGGCCACGCTGTTGCGGGACGGTGGCGGTGTCGCGGTCTCCCGGGTGGCCGGGCAGGAGCCTGCGGCACGGGCCTTCGCCGCGCGCTGGCTGCGGGACGGCGGCGCCGCCGAGGTGACCGGCCGGCAGCGGCTGTACCGGCTCGGCGAACTGGTGCCGCCCAGACCCGCCCCGCCGGGGGTCGCCCGGCGGGCCACGGCGGCGGACCGGGCGCTGTTGCTCGACTGGTTCGTCGCCTACCACCGCGCCATCGGCGAGGACCCGGCGGGCAGCGCCCGCACCCTCGATGCCCAACTCGCGCGCGGTGATTGCACGGTGTGGGAGGTGGACGGAGCGCCGGTGTCGATGGCCGGGACGACCGGGGTCAGTGGCGGGATGGTGCGCATCGGCGGCGTCTACACGCCCGACGCGCTGCGGGGGCGCGGCTACGCCAGCGCCCTGGTCGCCGCCGTGTCCGCGGCGGCGCGGTCGGCGGGCGCCGCCCACGTACTCCTCTTCACCGACCTCGCCAACCCCACCACCAACGCCCTCTACCCGCGCCTGGGGTACCTCGCGGTCGAGGACCGGGTGGCGCTGGCCTGGGAGACCGCACCGATCACGGCGTGAGCACGCGCCGGGGCACCGGCGGGGCGGCGGCAGCGGGGCGGTTCCGGACTACGGGGGCTCCAAGCCCCAGGTTGCGGGCCGCGGGCTGCGGGCACGGGTGTCGTACGGGGGTGACCGCACGGCCCGCGAGCAGTCGGTGAGGGGTGCCCACCCGGCCACTGCCGCGTACCGGTGGACCGGCGCTGACCAGGTAGAACGTGGGATCAGCCGCTGTCGTAAGCTGCGGCACATGGCAGAGCGGAGGCGGAGACGCACGGGGACGGTGGAGGCGGGCGGGGCAGGCGGGCTCTTCGACCGGGTGCTCGGCAGTCACGAGCCGCCGACGAGCGCCCAGCGCTGGACGGCGCGCCACCCGCTGTGGGTCGGCCTCCTCGTCGGCGTCCCCTTCACGCTGTTCTACTGGTCCGTCTCCCCGCACAGCGGCCTCGGTGACCTGCTGGTCTCGGCGCTGGGCGGGGCCGGGCTCGGCGGGTTCTTCGTCGGAGTGGCGTTCCTGGAGCGGTACCGGCAGCGGCGCTGGCGGCGGCTCACCGCGTCGCCGGCCGTGCGCCGCCGCCAGACCGGCTCCCGCCCGCACGCGTAGCCCGCGCCCGCGCGCGTAGTGCGTCTCCGCGGGCCACAGGTCTCAATCCTCCTCTCACCGCACCAGCCGGGCGGTCGCGACATGCACGTCGAAGCCGCACGGGACGCGTCCCTCGGGCGTGGCGAGTTCCCGGGCGGCGCGGCCGAACGCGGCGCGCAACGCCGCGACCGCGTCCGGGGCGAGCGGGCCGAGGTCATAGACGCCGGAGACGGCCGCCCACACCTCGTCCACCGATCCGCTCAGGTCGATCGGCACCGTCTCCCAGGTGACCGGCGCGAACCCGGCGGGCCCGAGCAGCCCGTCGAGCCCCTCACGGCTGCGGGTCCTGCGGTCGCCCAGCTTCGGGATGTGCTGCGCGGCGGGCGCGGTGCGGACCGTCTGCCTGAGCAGATCGACGAAGAGTTCGTACGCCTCGCCGCCGACGGCGCCACCCCCGATGGCGCAGGCCAGTACCCCGCCGGGTACCAGTACCCGGGCCACTTCCGCCACCACCTGTTCGACCTCGCCCATCAGCATCAGGGCCAGGTGGCTGACGCAGGCGTCGAAGCCGTCGGTGGCGCAGGGCAGGGTCTGGGCCCGGGCCTCGACCAGGGCCGTCGCTGCGGTGGCCGGGCGGCGGTGTGCCAGGGACAACGCCTGGGGTGACAGGTCGACACCGACGATCCGCCGCCCTGCGGTGCGGGCCAGGAGTTCCACCAGCAGGCCGTCACCGCAGCCGAGGTCGAGCACCCTGTTCCGGCCGGCGACCCGGTCGCACAGGATCTGGTAGCTGGACCGGCCGTCCGGGGCCCGACCGGCGCCGAGCGCGTCCGCGGTCACGGCCGGATGCGCGGCGTGGTAGGCGCGCAGGAACGCCTCTTGCTCCGTGGTCGTGGTGCGTGCCGTGGTCGTCATGGCAGCGAACCTACGCACTCCGGCCGACCGGTGCCCCAGCCCCTGCACCAACGGCGGCACCCGGCACCAGACAACCGGCGCCGGCCGACTCGGGCTCGCCTGCTCGACCGGGCGATCCGCCGTCGACGCGTACGGAACAAGGGCACGGTGCGCGGGGCGTGGCGGTGACCGTCAGCCGTCCGGGTCGGGGCGGCGGTGTCGGCCGCGGGTGGGGGCCACCCGGAACATCGCACGGCGCAGCCGGCCGAAGAGGACCGCCCGCCCGGCCATCACCAGGCACAGCCCCGCGGCACCCCCGCCGACGGCCATGCCCACCTGCGTCAGCCAGCCGATGCCGCGATCCTCCGCCCAGGTCGCCACGCCCGCACCGACCCCGAACAGGAGCAGGCACAGCAGACTCAGCAGGGCGTAGATCCATCGCGACAGCACCCGCAGACTGTCGCACGCCACCGGTCGAGGGCGAGGCAGGGGGTATCCGACATGTCGCCCAGCACGGCCGGGCCCGGCCCCGGCCCCGGACGAAGCAGGACCGAGCGGAACCGAACCGGCCGCGCAAGGCCCGTCCGGCCGAGCGAGAACCGACCGCCGCCCCCGCCCCATCCCCCGCCATGGGGCGCTACGTGATCCGCAGCAGCGCCTTCCCGCTGGCGGTCGAGTCGGCGCCCACGTACACCTCGATGTCACCCTTCTCGACCACGAACCGGCCCGCGCTGTCGTTCGTCCAGAAGCCCACGTCAGCGGCGCCGAGCCGGAAGCGCACGGGACGGCTCTCGGCGGGCCGCAGGGCGACGCGGGCGAAGCCGCGCAGGCGGCGTACGGGTTGCACGACGCTGGCCACCGGGTCGCGCAGATAGAGCTGCACCACCTCGTCGCCGGGGCGTCCGCCGGTGTTGCGGACGGTGACCGTGACGTCGACGCCCCGGCCGGCGCGCAGGTCGTCCGCGCTGATCCGGTCCGTGCTCAGCCGGGGCGCGCCGATCTCGAAGGTGGTGTAGCTCAGGCCGTGGCCGAACGGAAACTGCGGGCCGTCCGCCAGATCGAGGTACTTGGACGTGTACTTGTTGTCGGGGTCGTAGGGGCGGCCGGTGTTCTCGTGGTTGTAGTGGATGGGGAGCTGTCCGACCGCGCGGGGGAAGGAGGCGGGCAGCCGGCCCGCCGGGTTCACCGCGCCGAACAGCACGTCCGCGATCGCGTGGCCGCCCTCGATGCCCGGGTGCCATGCCATGACCACCGCGGGCGCCGCGCGCAGCCACTCGGCGACGACCAGCGGGCGCCCGCCGATCAACACGACCACGAACGGCTTGCCGGTCTCCGCGACGGCGCGGACCAACTGGGCCTGCACGCCAGGTAGTCGCAGGTCGCTGCGCGATGCGGCCTCGCCGCTGATGGCCGATGGCTCGCCGACGACCACGACGGTCACCGCCGCGGCCCGCGCCGCGGCCGTCGCCGCCGCGATGCCGCTGGTGTCCGTGCCGTCGGCGGCCACCCCCCGGACGTGGCTGATCCGGGCCGCAGGCACGGCAGCGGTGATCCCGGCGAGCACGGTGGTGGCCGGGAACTTGGTCCCGCCCGGGCCGGCCCAGGTGCCCTGGAGGTCGGTGGAGTCGCCGAACGGCCCCACGACCGCGATCGATGCGGTGTCGCGCCGCAGCGGCAGGGTCTGCCGCTCGTTCTTGAGCAGCACCAGGGTGCGGCCGGCCATCTCGCGCGCCGCGGCCCGGGCCTGCCGGCTGGGGGCCGTACTGGCCGCGTCCTCGTCGACGTAGGGCCGGTCGAAGAGGCCGAGTAGGTGCTTGATCCGCAGGACGCGGGTGACGGCGTCGTCCAGGCGGTCGCCGGCGATTTCGCCCGCCGCGAGCAGCCGGGCGCCGTGGTCGCGCAGGGTGGTGCTGGCCATCTCCATGTCCACGCCTGCGGTGAGCGCCTGGCGGGCCGCATCGGCCGCGTCGGCCGCGTGGCCGTGGACGGTCATCTCCCGGATGCCGGCCCAGTCGCTGACCACGAAGCCGGGGAAGTCCCAGGCGGTCTTCAGGACGTCGGTCAGGGTGTGGGCGTTGGCGTGGGCGGGGACGCCGTTGATGGTGTTGAAGGAGGCCATGACGGTGGCGACGCCGGCGGCAACGGCCGCCTTGAAGGGCGGCAGGTAGAGGTTGCGCAGCCGGGCCTCGGAGACGTCCACCGTGTTGTAGTCGCGCCCGCCCTCGGCCCCGCCGTACGCGACGAAGTGCTTGGCGCAGGCGGCGATGTGCCGCGGGTCCGGCAGGTCGGAGCCGTCCGGCCGGCCCTGGTGCCCCGCGACCTTGGCCGCCGCGAACCGCTCGGCCAGGTACGGGTCTTCGCCCGCGCTCTCGGCGATGCGGCCCCAGCGCGGTTCGTGCGTGACGTCCATCATCGGCGCGAAGGTCCAGTGCACGCCGTTGGAGCGGGCCTCGGCCGACGCCACCTCGGCGTCCCTGGCGGCCACCGCCGGGTCGAAGCTGGCGGCCTGGGCGAGCGGGATGGGGAAGGTCGTCCAGAAGCCGTGGATGACGTCGAGGCCGAACAGCAGCGGAATGCCGAGCCGGGACTCTTCGACGGCCAGCCGCTGGAGCGCGTTGGTGCGCGCCGCCCCGTACAGGTTGAGGACCGAGCCGAGGCGGCCGGCGCGGGCGTCCCGCTGCGCGGCCTCGTCCTGGCCGCCGCCGGGCCCGGTCTCCCCGTTCCAGGTCAGTTGTTGGAGCTGGCCGAGCTTCTCCTCGACCGTCATCCGGCCGAGGAGTTCCCTGATCTGGCGCTCGTGCGGACCTGGCCGGTCCGCGGCCGGACGGGCCTGCCGTGCCATGTCGCCTCCTGCCGTTCCCGCCGTGGCCCGGGCCGGCGTTGCCGTGGCCGCCGTGGCCTCGGTCGCGCCGCCGGCTGCGACCGTGCCGCCGATCGCCGCGAGCAGGGTTCGCCTCCGCATGCCGTCCATTCCTTCACCCTCCGCACGAAGTGGATTGAGTGTGCGACGTCTGGTCGGGAGGTGCTGCCGTTCCTGTCCCTCTCGTTGTCCTCCCGGGTGCCGCGGTGGTCAAGCACGGTGGCCGAGTGAGGTCGAAGAAGGGGACGGTCCGGGCCGCGCGCCCTGCGCCCACCAGGCCTCCCGCGGCCGGCAGGTCGGGCGGGTCGGCCCGTACGCCATCCGCACCCCGGTACGCCGCCGGCCGCTCCCGCAGCCAACCGGGTACGGGTGCGACCGGGCGAGGGCGGCACGCGCCCGGCCGCGGTACGGGGCCGAGGACCACCCGTTCGCAGGGCGTACGAGACCGGGCGCGACGGCGCGCGCTGCGCCACGGGGCACCGGACTCGCGGGGTCGGCCGGACGCGGCGGCCGGTTGGAACACCCGGCCCGGCCCGTGCGTTGCCCACAGGGCACGCGGAACGGCCGGGCGCGGCGGGCCGCGGCCCGGCTCGGGACACGGCGGTGCGGGGCGGGGGCGGCGCGGCGCGAGGCAGCGGGGGCCCGGGACGGGGCAGAAGCGTCGCGGGGCGGGGCGGTGTGGGACAGCGGCAGGGGTGGCGCGGGAGTCGACGGAAAACGGGGATGCCATGCACGAGTTGGTTCCGGGCGCCAACCAGGCGCTGCCTGCGGGGACGCTGGTCATCCGGGTGGCCGGCCCGTTCGACGTGTCGGCGCTGATCACCGACGAGGGCGGGAAGGTCGCCGGCGACGCCGACTTCGTCTTCTTCAACCAGCCCTCGGCACCGGGCGCCCGGCTCACCGGCGCGATGCTCACGCTCCAACCCCAGCAACTGCGCCCGGGGGCCAGCCGGGTCACGGTCGTGCTCAGCCCCGCCGAGCCGGGCACCAGGCTGGGCACGCTGCCCGCCGCCACTTTGGAAGTGGCGCTGGCCGCGGGCCCGACGCTGGTGCGCTTCACCCCACCGCGCCCGGACCGGGAGACGGTCCTGCTGTTGGCCGAGGTCTACCGGCGGGGCGCGCAGTGGAAGGTCCGCGCGTTGGGCCAGGGGTACGCGGAGGGGCTGGCCGGCGTGGCCCGTGACTTCGGCGTCGAGGTGCTGGACGAGGCTCCCCCGCCGGCTCCCCCGCCGGTGCCCGCCGCGGCCCACGGCAGCGTCGGCCCGGCCGGCCCACCGACGCCGGCTGCGCCTGCGGCCGGCGTCCCCGGCGTGCCGTCAGGTGTCGGCCAGGGCCCGGGGGAAGCGGTCATCGCGCTGGTCAACGCACTCCGCGCCCGGGCCGGGGTGCGCCCGGTGGCCGTGGACCCCCGGCTGACGGGCGCCGCCCAGGCCCATGCCGGCGCGATGGCGGCCCAGGAGCGGCTGGGCGCGCAGGCCCCGCAGGGCACCTCGCTCTTCCAGCGCGTCACCGGCACCGGCTACGCGTACCTGTCCATCGCCGAGCACCTGGTGTCGGGGCCGCGTACGCCGGTCGAGCTGGTGGACTACTGCCGCGCCGACGCCCTGCGCGGCGCGCCGTTCGGGGCGGTCTGGGTGGCCCACGCCGGGGTCGGCCGGGCGGTGGGGGCCACCTCGGGGAACGTGCATTGGACGGCGCTGTGGGCCGAGCCGTTCTCGGCGGCCGGGCTGGCCCGTACGGCGGTGGAGGTGGCGGAGCTGACCAACGCCGAGCGGCAGGCCGCCGGGTTGCGTCCGCTCGCCGTCGACCCGCTCCTCACCCGGGCCGCCCAGGCGCACAGCGCCGACATGGTGGCGCGCGACTTCTACGCGCACACCTCGCCGGAGGGCAGCGAGCCGTGGGACCGGGCCGCGGCGGCCGGCTGCCGGCACCGGGGCATCGGCGAGAACATCGCCTGCGGCCAGCGCAGCCCGGCCGACGTCGTCCGCGGCTGGATGAACAGCCCGGGCCACCGCGCCAACATCCTGGCCCCCGGCTTCGACGAGCTGGGCATCGGGTACGCGACGGGCAGCCTCGCCGGCACGTACTGGACGCAGTTGTTCGGTACGACGGGACGGCGCTGAGCGGGCCGGCGCGGCACTGGGACGCCACCGGGGTGAGGCGATGCCGAGGGGCGTAGTGGCTGCTGCCCCGGCTCCCCCGGGCTTCCCGCCTTCGCCGACTTCCCTCTCTTCCGACCGGCCGGCTTCCCCGGGCCACCTCCGCCCGCCCCGCTCACCGCGGGCGCGTGCGCAGACGGCCGCAGGGGCCGGGCGCCGTCTCCCCACCGCTCCCGACCACCCTGCCCGCCGTCACCCCGCCGTCTTGATGAGCGGCGCGTCCCGCGACATTTCGCGGAATCCGACGCCGTAGTAGAGCTCGCGGGCCGCGCGGTGGCCCGGTGCGCCCATGCAGACGACGGTCGCGTGCCGGGCCCCGGCCGCCCGTGCCAGCCGCATCCCGTGCAGCATCATCGCCTGTGCGAGTCCGCGCCTGCGGTGGTCCGGGTGGGTTCCGACCGGCTCGAACTCCACGGTGGCGTTCACCTGGTCGAACCACATGATCGCCGAAGCCGCCATCGTCCCGTCCGCGGCCTCCACCAGAACGTGCAGGTCACCGCGGTAGGGCGGGGTGTTCCGCAGGTCCTCGTACCCCTCGACCGTGTACTTGGTCGGCGTCCAGGCGGCCACATGGGCCTGGACGACCGCCTCGGGGGTCACCTCGTCGGCGGTGCGGAAGCGGTAGCCGGCCGGCAGTTCGGGGCTCGGCAGGTCCGTGAGGTCGCGCTCGTTGAGCTGGGTCCAGGAGCCGTCGTCGCCGAGCGCCTCCGGATCGGGCACGTAGCCGTGCGCGGCCCACCGCGCGAGGCCGAACTCGTCGGCGGCGCCCGGCAGTACGGTGCGTTCGAGGCCCGCCGCGACCTCGTCGTACCACTCGATCACCTCGTCCACCAGCTCCTGGTGCTCGGGGTGCACTTGGTAGGCCAGGTAGGCGCTGGTGACGTTCGCCACCGAGCCGTCGTTCCGCTCCGCCTGGAACGGCAGGTTGGCCCAGCCCCAGGCGACCAGTTCGGAGTCGGCGAACCACAGCCGACGCCGCCAGCTCGGGCTGCGCCACGCGTGCGCCCGCCCCCAGTTCCAGGCCAACTCCCCGTACGAGGCGTCGGCGTTCACCAGGTCGGGCCGGAGCGGGACGATCCGCTGGGCCAGGCCCTGCATGAGCCCTACGTCCGCGGCGGTCAGGAGCTCTGAACTATCCATGGGACGCCACCCTGTCAGGGCGCCCCGGCCCCCGCCACCGAGTATTCCGCGCGGGCGGGCCGGTGCCGCGCTCACACCCGGCCGCTCCACCGCGGCCCGACCTCGGCCCAGGCCCGCTCCCACTGTTCGGCGCGCTGCTGGTCCAGACGTCGTTGCAGGTGGCGGCGGCCGACCAGGACGGTGCAGCAGAATCCGGTCGCCGCCATGGCGCCCACCACCGCGGCCCGGGTGGCGGCCTGTTCGGGGGTGAGGGGGACCGCGGTGACCTCGCCCCGCTCGTCGGTCCAGATGGTGACCCGGTCGCCGGCCTCGTGCCCCTCCTCCACCGGAGTCCGGGCGGTGTGCTGCCGCCCGTCGGCGTCGCTCCAGCGCACGGTGGCCCGTACCCGGTTGCTGCCGGGCTCGCCGAGCTCCGTGGGGCGCTTGGGGACGTCCTTGACGAGGGTTGCCTGTGTCGGGTGGCGGTGTTCGGACTGGTCGAGAAGGGGTCGCTGGACGATCAGGGCGGTCGTGACGCCGATCGCCGCCCCGCCGAGGACCATGAGCACGGCCGCCAGCAGCAGCACCCACGCCTCGATGACGTCCGTGCGGCGGCGCAGCGGGTTGCGCCGCCAGCGCCACAGCCAGCGCCGGGGCCGCGGGCGGGACGGCGGAGGGGGCCGCTTCGCTCTCCCGCTCATCGGCTCACTTCCTCGGTGCGTCGCCACCCAACGGTCATGCCGGGCCACCCACCGTGCTGCCGGCGGGGTGCTCGTCACGGGTCGGGTACCGTGCCCGCCGCCTCCTCATGCATGCCCGGTGCGACGGATGCCGCGGGCCGGCCGGGACGGGGCCGGTGCGCGGCGCCGGGGCCGTGGGGCCGGAGGCGGCGGGGCGCCGACGGCGTCCAAGACCCGCGCGGTGCGCAGACGCCTAGGGCGCCGAAGCCGTGAGGTGCCTGGCCGGTCACGGACCGTGCCCGGCGCCCTACCGAGACCCGCCCGGCGAAAAATGCATCCACGTCGGGTCACCTCGCGCCGCTAGAGTCGGGGCATGACGGCAGACGAGGGGACCGTACGAGTTGATAGCTGGATCTGGTCGGTGCGGCTGACCAAGACCCGCTCCATGGCCGCCACCGCGTGCCGCTGCGGCCACGTCCGCGTCAACGGCGGCCGGGTCAAGCCCGCCACCGCGGTGCGCCCGGGGGACGAGGTGCGGCTGTACCACGCGGGGCGCGAGCGCATCGTGGTCGTCTCGCGGCTGGTGAGCAAGCGGGTCGGCGCCGCCATCGCGGCCGAGTGCTACGTGGACAACAGCCCGCCCCCGCCGCCGCGCGAAGAGGTCGCGGCGATGGGCATCAGGGACCGCGGCACCGGCCGGCCCACCAAGCGCGACCGGCGCGACATGGAGCGGCTGCGCGGCGTCTGAGAGGCCCGTACCCGTACGACGGCCGGGTGGCTCCCCGCGGGGCGGGCCACCCGGCCGCCGGCTGCCCGGGCCCGTGGCGACCGGAACCGCTGGCTGCCGCATGCGTTGCTGCCGCCGTTGGTGCCGCGGGCCCGGCTGGCGGCAGCGATGCCGGCAGTTCGTACAATCCGGAACGGACAGCCGCGTCACGGACGGCCGAGCAGAGAGGACTGCGGTGCGATCGCTTCCCGAGCCCCAGGTATTGACGCAGGTCAGCGAGCTCGTTCGGCAGGCGTCTGCGGAGCGACGGGGAGCCCTGTGGCGGCTTTCGTCCGACCAGCGCCAGTTGGACGCCAATGTGATCCGGCTGCCGGCGGGCGCCGAGGTCGCCGCTCATCTGGAGGCACGGCTTGACGTGCTGTTGTACGTGATCGACGGCGGCGGCCGGCTGTTCAACGGCGGGGCCCCGGAGGCCGACGCCCCCACCGAGGCGGCGACCGCGGCCGGCCCCTCGCCAGCAGGCACCGCTCCGGACTCCGCGGAGGCCACCACGGCCCCCTCCGCACCGCCCGAGCAATCCGGCAGCGAGGCTCAACAGCCCTCAGCAGAAGGGCAGTTGGTGGGCCCGGGTGATCTGGTGTGGCTGCCGCGCGGCAGCCGGCGGGCGGTCGCCGCGGGTCCTGACGGCCTGGTGTACCTGACCGTGCACCGCCGCCGGCCGGGCCTGACCATCGGGGCGCCGGCCCCGGTCGAACGCGAGGGCGGCGACGCGGCCTGTCTGCTGCACCGGGTCTGCGCCGAGTGCGGGCGCCTGGCACCGGAGACGGACGCCCGGTATTGCAGCCGCTGCGGCACGGCGCTCCCGAACGACTGAACCGGCCCCACCTACCCGCCGACCCCACGTGCCCAGCCGGCCGGCGTGACCCGCACGGCCCGCCCGGCTTCCCAGCCGCCAGAGGTCTCCCCAACTCCCTTGTGGACAGCCCCACTTCGCCGTCGTACGTACGGGCCGGGGCGCCGTGGAAGCGGCGGCACGTGCGTCGGCACCGGCGGCGTCAGACCTGGTGCGGACACGCAGCGGCGCACCGCACCCGAGTGGCCCTCGGGTGCGGTGCGCCGTGTGGTTCTTACGGGGCTGGCGCCCTCGCCCGCACCCGGTGGGGCACGGGTGGTGCGCCCGGCGTCAGGTACCGGGGCGGTCGGTCGTTACGGGACGACGCGCAGCAGCTTGTTCGGCGAGCCGCTACCGGGGCCGGTCACCTTGCCCGAGGTGGCGCCGTT
Source organism: Streptomyces sp. 796.1 (assembly GCF_047525675.1). NCBI lineage: Bacteria > Bacillati > Actinomycetota > Actinomycetes > Kitasatosporales > Streptomycetaceae > Streptomyces > Streptomyces sp. 796.1. The sequence continues at coordinate 16,203 of NZ_JBLIWA010000062.1, forward strand.
GACCAGGGCCGTGGAGACCTGGGCCGGGGTGGCGTCGGGGTGGCTGGCGAGGTAGACGGCTGCCGCGCCGGCGACGTGCGGGGTGGCCATCGAGGTGCCGGAGATGGTGTTGGTGGCGGTGTCGCTGGTGCGCCAGGCGCCGGTGATGTCGGAGCCCGGGGCGAACAGGTCGAGGATGGAACCGTAGTTGGAGAAGCTGGACCGGGAGTCGGTCCTGGTGGTCGCGCCGACGGTGATGGCCTCGCCCACCCGGGCCGGCGAGGTGTTGCGGGCGTCCCGGCCGTCGTTGCCCGCCGCGACGGCGTAGGTGACGCCGGCGCGGATGGAGTTGCGGACGGCCGTGTCCAGGGCGGTGCTGGCGCCGCCGCCGAGCGACATGTTCGCCGCCGAGGGGCCGCTGTGGTTCTTGGTGACCCAGTCGATGCCGGCGACGACGCCGGCGGTGGTGCCCGAGCCCTGGTCGTTGAGCACCCGCACGGCCACGATCTTGGCCTTCTTGGCGACGCCGTAGGAGGTGCCGGCCGAGGTGGAGGCGACGTGCGTGCCGTGGCCGTTGCCGTCCTGGGCGACGTTGTCGTTGTCCACCGCGTCGTACCCGTTCACGGCGCGCCCGCCGAAGTCCTGGTGGCTGATGCGCACGCCGGTGTCGATGACGTAGACCGTGGCGCCGCTGCCCGCGTTGTCGGGGTAGGTGTACTTCTGGTCCAGCGGCAGGTTCGCCTGGTCGATCCGGTCCAGGCCCCAGGACGGCGGGTTGCTCTGGGTGGCCGTCGCGTGCACCTCGGTGTCCTGGATGACCTGGTCGACCGCCGGGTCGGCGGCGAGGCGCTTGGCGGCGCGCTCGCTGAGCTGGGCCGAGTAGCCGTTGAGCGCGGCCGTGTAGGTGTGTCTCACGGTGCCGCCGTACTCGGCGATCAGGCTCTTGCCCTCGGCGGACGTGGACGTGAAGCCGGCGGCCTTGTCGAGGGTGATGATGTAGCTGCCCTTGACGGCGCCGGGCTGGCCCGCGTCGACGATCCGGCCTTCGGCCGCCCTGGCCTGCGCCTCGGCGGGGAGCGCGGAGATGGCGCCGAGGGCGGTGACCGCGGCCACCGCGGTGATCGCCGTGGCCAGTCGGGACGTGCGCATCGGTATTGCCATGGTGAGGGTTCCTCCTCATCGTGGCGCGCTGCGGTACGCGCGCGGGGGGTGCAGGGTGTGCGTGCGCGGTTCTCCCAGGGCCCGGGGTCCGGCGGTGGGGGCCGGTCGGTGGCGCGGTGCGCCGGTCGTCCCCGGGGCCGTGCCGCTGCGGCTGGGCGAGGGCATGGGAGGGGCCCTGGCCTGGGTCGCGGCGTCACGCGGCAGCCGCCGGACTGTGGGGGTCGGGCACTGAACGGGCAGTCGGTGCGGTGGGGGTGGCGGGCTGCCGTGGCTGAACCTTGGCGCACACCGCGTACATGACACAAGGGCGCACCGCGGGACCGTTTTCCACAGAGATGCACGTCCGCACGACCCCCTGGGGTGACCCCAGCCGCCCCGACAGGGGTCGGACAGGGGCGCGGACCTGCGCCTCCCGTACGAACTGTCGTGGTCACAGCGCCGCCCGTGGGCAGGCGGGTGTTTCACAACGGGGCGCGCGGAAGTGAACGGGACCACTCCGCAAGGCCAGTTGTGCGCCGGTTGCCGCAACAAAGGATTAACACTTCGGCTCGGCCGACGCGCTCGCGGCCGGTCGTGCTCCGGGCGTACGAGCGGTGTCGCTGCGCGTCCCCCGCCGGCGTCGCGGCAGCCGCTCGGGCACCGGTCGCGCCGTCGGTGCCGGTGCCGGTCGGTCCGCCCGGTGGGTCCGCCGCCGGGGTGGCGCGGCGCACGGCTGCGGGCGGGCCCCTGCCGCTCGGACCCGCCCGCCCGCGGACGCACCGCGTACGCCTGCCGCCGAGGCCCACCCACGAACGCCGGCCTACGGATGCCGGCCCACGGACACCAGCCCCACCGGGCCCCGCCCACGGACACCCCCGGTTCTCCGGCCCGATCGGGCCCCGCCCGGCGGCGGGCCCCCGCCTACTCCTGGAGTACGACCTTCCCCAGCAGCGAGACGGCCAGCGCGAAGTGGTCGGCGTGGATCAGCCGTTGTCCGACCGGGAGCGCCGCGCCGCCGATGGTGACCGTGTCGGTCGCCGTCGTCCGGTCCGTCAGGTACCGCTCGTGCTCCTCGATCCGCAGCCGGTAGACCAGCGGCGGCACCAACTGGGCGGTCGGCGGGGTGAGCAGGCCCGTCCAGCCGAAGCCGCCGCCGTCCCGGGCGACGCAGCCCAGTTCCACCGGCGGGCCCACGTCCACCCAGTCGAGTTCGCCGGCGAGCGCCGACCGCCGCTGGAAGGTGGCCCGCACCCGGCGGCTGGCGGCCACCGCGGGCAGCCCGGCCCCGGCCCGCTCACCGAGCGCGTTGGCGGCGACCGGCCCGTCCAACGCCAGTTGGATCTTGTTGCCCGCGGCCATCGTCGCGGTCGCCGTGCGCTCCGGCACCAACTGGGTGAACTCCGCCTCGGTCACCTTCGACAGGTGCAGCGGATCCACGGAGTGCGGCTGGTAGCGCGCGAGGGCCAGCCGCAGGTACGGGAAGTAGGCCCGGGCTTCCGCTGCGGCCCCGAGCGTGACGTCCACGTCGAAGTACCACAGCCGCTGCTGGGCGTCGTACTCCGGCGCGAAGGCGGCCACCGACACCACCGCCGGCTGGCCCTCCACCTGCTCGGCCAGCACCCGGTCCACGGCGGTGGCCCGCGCGTTCGGGAAGTTGGCCGGGGTCAGCCGGGGCAGCGCGGTCGCCTCGGACCACACCGGGTCGAGCCCGTAGCGGGTGACGAGGTGGTCGGGGAGCGCGGGCGCGGTGGCGTTGCCCGGGTCGAGCACCACGGCCAGCAGTTCGTCGTCGCCCGACACGTACCAGGGGCGCTTGACGTACACCCGCACCCCCGCCCGGTGCCGGGTGCGGGTGACCCGGTGCGCGGCGTGGTCCACGGTGCGCTCCCAGGTGAAGGTGGGCACGATGTGGCTGGGCTCGGGCGGTTCGGGCCGGCGGCTGCTCGGCACCGACCAGCCCTGGCCCGTCGGGCTCGGGTTGTCCGGGCCGCGCCGGGTGATCAGCTCGGGCCGGCTGGTGATGGCCGGGTGGAAGTACTCGCGGAAGCGGGTGGTGGCGAGCGGCGTGTAGGTGACGTTGCGGTGCCGGGTGTCGCGGAACTCGTGGCGTACGCCGGCCAGCGACGGCGTGTCGCGGGCGGCGCTGACGGTCACGTCGCCGACGTGGGCGTAGCCGGTGATGCGCTCCGGGGCCGGCTGGCTCACGTCGTCGTTCCACTCCTGCCAACTGGCCTCCACGTCGATGCGGCCGGTGCTCTTGGCGTGGCAACGGACCCTGCCGATCAGCCCGGCCGAGGTCTCCTCGGCCACCCGGGCGAAGGTCAGGTCGCCGATGACCGGGCGCTCCAGCGGCTTTTCGACGGCGTGCACCAGGGTCAGTTCGACCCAGGGGGTGATCAGCCAGTTCTCGCCGTCGGCGGCGGCTGCCGTCAGCTCCTCCTTCTTCTCCTCCGGCAGTCCGCTGGTGGGGTCGTTCCACAGGTCGGAGCCGATGAGCAGCCGCCAGTTGTGGAAGGTGGTGAGGTCCTCGCGGCGCAGCCGGCAGCTCATCCGTACCGTGGCGACCTCGGCCTTGGGCAGGAAGACGGTCAGTTCGCGCTCGATGAGGTCGCGCCAGCGCGGCGGGCCGCTGCCCTCCTCGATCTTCAGCCGGAACGGCTTGGCCTGTGGCCACGGCCCGGGGAAGGTGTACGTCTCGTTGAGTTCGCCGCCGGGCAGGCCGCGGAAGGAGACGCCGCGGGCCAGCACGTCGGGCAGGTAGGGCAGCAGGAGTTGGGCCGCGTCGTGGACGACGTACTCGCCCGGTGCCAGGCCGGCGCCGCGCGCCACCGGCAGGGTGGTCAGCGGTTGCGGGTCGTGCGGGCTGTGTTTGGCGACGTGGATGGCGCGCAGTGCCTTGAGGTCGATCACCCGGTTGGGGTCCTCGGGGAGGCTGACCTTGGTGTCCAGGTAGCTGCCGGCCTCGCGGGAGCCGGATGCGAAGAACTGCCGGCGCTGTGCGGGCGGCCTGGCCGGCCCGAACGCGGCGTCGTACGCGCCGTGTTGCTCGGCCATCTGGAGCGGTGTCTTGGGCGGGCTGACGTGTCGTTCGTCGAAGGCCCGGTAGCGGCGGTCGAGTTGGTCGACGGGGGTGTGTTCCTCGTGGTCGGGCACCTCCGCGTTGCGCCGTACCGCCCACTGGTCGGCGGGGAGCGGGGTGCCGTCGTCGGTGACGGTGCTGCGGATGACCAGGCGTGGTTCCGACTCGCCTTCGAGGAAGGGCCAGCGGGGCACGAGCGCGGGCGGCGGCACCGGCTCCCACCGGCCGTAGGTCAGTGGCTCGGTCGCGGTGGCGTCGGCGGTGCTGGCGTCGATGGTGAGGCCGTTGCCTGCCAGGTCGACCAGTCTGGCGCGCAGCCGGTAGGTGCGTCCGTAGCGCAGTGCGGGCAGGGTGCCGCGCTGGGGGCGGAAGGTGGTGTCGAGCGGGAAGTCGGCGGAGAGCTGCGGCTTGGGGATCTGTGGCCGGTCGTCCACGCCGATGGTGCGGCCGGGCGGCGGGGCGGCCAGGCTCCAGCCGTGCCAGCCGAAGAGCGCCTGGTGCACGTAGTGGTGCCGTTGGTTGACCTGGTCCTGGGTGAGGGTGCTGGCCTTGACGTGCCCCTCGTCCGGCCGGGCCGTGATGGCGACCGGTGGGCTGCCGGGGCGTCGGATGGCGTAGCTGCCGGTGCGGGCGCAGAGCGGGAACCAGCGGCTGACCTGCCCGGTGGCGTCGTTGACCAGGCCGACGTCCACCCGGTAGCCGCGGACCAGGTGGGCGGCGTCGAGGACGGCGGCGGGGGTGGCGGCGCCGACGGTGTCGACGCCGGCGGCGTGTCGGGCGTCGGCCTCCAGCTGGTCGGCGAGGTCCGCGTCGCGGCCTTCGAGCAGGACGGTGATGCCGGCGCCGTGCAGCGCGGGCGGGGCCGTGGAGTCGGGGGCGACGGCGCTGTCCCGGTCCGGTGGGGCGTCCACCAGTTGGTCGAAGATGCGGGAGAACTCGACGAACTTCATCGCCGCGCCGTCCACGTCCAGGTCGGTGACGTGCACCCGGCCGTCCCCGAGGCCCAGCATGCGGTGCCCGTACGGGCCGGCGTCGGCCGCGTACGCCTCGAAGCGCTGCCCCGGCACGTACCGCAGCCGGGTCCACGGGCGCAGGCCCTCGTCCGCGTTGAGGCCGTCGTGCGGCGGGGCGAAGGTGACGCGGGCCTGCCACTGGTCGGCGAGTTCGGCGGGCGGGGTGACCAGCAGGTCGAGGGCGAGGCCGAAGCGGCGCAGGAGTTCGGGGTAGTCGGCGAGGAGTGCGCAGGCCGAGTGGAAGTCGAAGTCGGGCTCCGTCACCGGCGGGGGCGGCGGGTCGGCGGCGGCGCCCGGGCTCGGCGCGGCGGGGCGCCGGTCGTAGAACCGGTACGCCTCGGCGAAGCCGAATTCCTTCTCGAAGGGCTCGTAGTCGGGGTGCGAGCGGTCGATGTAGAGCGGTCGGAACGGGTTGTCCGCCGAGGTCAGGCCCACGCCGCCGGACGGGTCGCGGCCGATGAGGTGGTCCAGCTTCGGATAGCTGGCGGCGACGGAGCGGGCGAGCTTTCGGATCTGCTCGGTGAGCGGGTCGGTCAGGTCGTGTTCCTGCGGGTGGTCCCAGCTCGGTGGGGGTGGTGGCGGTGGCGTGCCGTTGCCGTTGCGCGGCTGTGCGGGCGGGGCGTCGGCGCTGCGGTGGTCCTGCGTTCCCGCGTGCGCGCCCTCGCCGCCGCCGGGGTCGGGGAAGGCGCGGCGGGCCGCGGTCGCCGTCACGGCCCGTTCGTACAACGTGGTGACCTGCTGGTGCACCGCCCGGCTCGGGTAGGAGCGCAGGGTGAGGGGTTCGGCGCCGGCCGCGTTGCCGACGAAGGTGGGGCCGTGCACCTTGGTGCTGGTCGGGAAGAGCTGGCCCCACAGGGTGCTGTCGGGCGGCGGGTAGCGGTCGGGCTGGGGCGCGGTGGGGACGGTCGCGCCGGTGCCGCCGGGGGCGGCCCTGAACTGCACCTGGAGCGCCGCCGCGTAGCCGGCGAGGGTGCGGGGCCAGTCGATGAAGTGGTCGAAGGCACCGAGTGTGGTGCCCCCGGTCAGGCGGGGGCTGACCAGCACGGTCAGCCGGAGTTTGGCGTCGGAGGTGAGCCCGTCGGGCAGGACGGTCCAGCGGATCGACTCGGGCATGGGTCAGCTCACTTCCGCGAAGGCGGTGCAGTACTCGTCGACGGGGTTGCGCTCGGCCCCGGTGACCGGATCGGGGTAGGGGCTCATCATTTCGGCGAAGGTGGGGGGCCGTACGGGCTCGACGGCCGCCGCCAGCGGGGCCAGTGGGGGCGGGGGCGCGCCGCCGCCCACGAAGGTCTTCTCGCACTCGATGGTGACCGACTGGGACCAGAAGCCGATGTGGATGCTGATGGTGATCTTGGCGCGTCCCGAGACCTGTCCCGGGCGCCAGGTGAGTTCGAGGTAGAGCTCGATGGAGGCCGAGACGATGCCGAGGACGTCGACTTCGCCGCGGGCCCTGAAGTAGCCGCTGAGCCGGGCCTCACCGGTGTCGAGTTCCAGCCGGAAGTAGATGCCGGCCATCACCGAGAGGCTGCCGCTGGCGACGCCGAAGTTCATCGAGACGGCGGCGCCGAACTCCAGTGCCGCTTCCAGGACGGCCACCCGCTTGGGGGTGAGGACGATGCCGAAGAAGCCCCCGCCGCCGAGCATGGAGACGGTGAGCCTAAAGGGCGCCTGCCGGGTGCAGAAGGAGAACCCGACCTCCAGCGACTTCCCGATGAAGGGCAGGTTCAGGTACGCGCCAAGGCGCAGGTTCTCCAGGCTGAACACGCCGACGGCGAGGTTGGGCAGCGGCAGCGCGTACGAGGCGACGATGCCGCTGCTGGTGACCTGGATGCCGGGTGGGTCGCTGAAGCCGTCGATGGGGATGAGCTGGCGCAGCGTCTCCACGAAGGACAGCGGCCCGATGAACTCCACCCGGCGGAAGGCGACGTCCACGTCGAGCTTCTTGCCGGCGCGCGCGGTGAAGCGGATGCGCTCGAAGTTCAGCCGCATGGCGTTGAAGTCGGGGATCAGGACGAGGTCGAACTCTTCCAGGCTGCACGTGACGTCGGCGCCCGCGGTCAGGTCGGAGCGGAGCGAGCCGCGCAGGTCGACGACGAGGGAGAAGCGGCCGATGGTGCGGCCCTGCTCGTCCTGGTGCGGTTCGAAGACCGGGTTGCCCGCGGGGAACGCCTTGATCTCGGGGTTCCACTCCAGGCGGGCGTTGACGGTCTCGGGGAGCTTGGCGCCCTGGGCGGCCTTCTGGAGGGCGTCGCGCAGCGAGATGACCTGGCCGGCGCCGTTGGTCCAGGTCGCGACGGTCTGCCGGACACGCTCCAGGAGGGCGCGCACCCCCGGGTCGGCGCCCGGCGGCAGGGTGTTGAGCAGGTCGGTCAGGGCCGCGTCGAAGGCGTTGAACGCGGCGTCGACGTCGGTCAGTTCGATGGGGCCCGGCTGGCCGGCGAGGGACTGGGCCAGGTAATCGCCGATGATCTTGACGAGGGCTTCGGCGGTCTCCACCACGCGTCGGCCGGCGGCCGGGTAGCGCTCGGCCTCGTTCTGGATGAGGTCGCGGATGCGGCGGAGTTCGGAGAGGAAGCCGGTGACGGCGTTGATGGTCTCGGTGAAGAAGTTCGGCACCTTCAGCGGCTGGTCGAGCCCGGCCTCTTTGATGAGGTCGGCCAACGGCAGGATGCCGAGCAGGTTGGCGCCGAGCGCGCCGATGACGTCGGAGACGTGGAAGAAGTCGGCCGGTTTGAAGGAGCCGTCGGCGATCGACTCCAGCGCGTCGGCCCCGCCGGCCGCGACCCCGGAGACCGGCCCCGTCTTGCGGGAGAGCCCCGCGATCTCGAAGCTGGGCGCGCTCAGCCCGCCCGAGCGGTCGCTCTGCCCGGAGAAGTCCATGGTCAGCGGCGTGTTGGTGCCGAGCACCGGGAGCACGTTGAGGAAGACCTCGCCGCGGTTGGCCTTGCGCAGGCCCGAGTCGACCTGGCGGAACCCGGATTGGACGTACCGCTGGGCGTACGTGACCGGCACGGTGCGGTCGTTACCGCTGAGCTGGCTGACGGCCGGGACGGTGACGGCCGCCCAGCGCACCTGCGGCAGGAACTGTGCCTGCCGCAGCGAGGGGCTGGCCAGGCCGCGCGGCGCCGCCACGCCCCAGACCAGGTGCGCCACGTCCAGGCTGGTGTCGTCCGGTTCGCTGCCCGGGGCCAGGGCGACGGCCTGGCCCAGCAGGTCGGCCCGGGTCTCGGGGGCTGGTTTGGCCGCGGCGTCGGCCGCGGTCAGCGGGAGGGGGCCCAGCGCGTTGTAGGCGTCGACGATGGCGGCGAGCCGGTCGCCGGCGCTGCGGTCCTCGGTGAGGAAGCGGAGCGGGGTGCGGAACTCGACGGTGCGCCCCTGGTGGTCCACCGCGGTGATCTTGAAGCGGAAGGGGCTCTCGGCGCGCGTGGTCGGGAAGAAGTCGCAGGAGTCGGGGGTGGGCAGGTCGTTGGTGAGGTTGGGGGTGACCAGGGTGTCGATGCGTACGGAGGTGAAGGGGAACTGCACGTTGGCCAGCGGGCCGCGCTCCGGGTCGCCGATGGGCAACTCGCGCCCGGGGTCGTAGCTGCGCAGCGGTTCGCGCACCACGATGAAGCGGCGCTGGAAGAGGTAGGCGGCGCGGGCGTCGGTGAACTTGCGCTCGGTGATCTGGATCAGGTCGGCGCGGTGGCCGAAGGGGCACAGGAAGCCGGAGAACATCAGCCGCACGTAGTGGTCACGGCCGAGCGTGGCGCGGTGCCGCCATTCGGAGAGGGTGACGCCCTGGGGCCGTTCGGGCCACTGGCCGAGGCTGTCCAGCCAGCCGCCGACGGCGGACAGCATGAGGTTCTCGACGCTCACCGGGCGCGGGACGTACGGCTGCCCCTCGGGGGTGGTCAGACCGTCGGTCGCGGTCAGGTCGACGAGGGAGGTGCGGTTCCGGCCACTGAGGGTGGACGGGAAGGTCTCGGGGGCGCCGGGGTCGGGGCCCCGGTCGCGGTTCCACACGGCACGTACGGTGCGGTCGGCGGGCTGCTGGGTGACGAACCGGGTGTGCCACAGTTCGACCCGCTCCCCCGGCGCCGGGTCGATGGTGCCGCGGTGGATCCAGTGCGCCCGCTGCGAGGGCGAGAGCAGCAGCCGGTAGGGGAGTTCGATGCCGGTGTAGGGGTGGGCGGGGTCGGCGAGCGGGTCCTGCGGGGTGCGCCGGACGGCGGCCGGTGCGCCCGCTGCGGGCGGCTCGGCGAGCGTTTCGATGTCGGCGCCGGCCGCGCGCGCCGCCGCCAGGGTGGTGGCGGTGCCGTAGCGTGCGCTGAGTTCGGCGGTGGTGCGCAGCAGCCGCACCAGCGCGGTGGCCCGGGCGGCGGGGCCCGCGGGGCGCGCTCCGGGGCCGCCGGGGTCGGTGAAGCGGACGGTGGTACGGGTCTGTGGTTCGCGGGCGGCGTCGACGACGCGCAGCGGCAGCGTCCGCATCGCGCCGAGCAGCCCCGCCTCGGTGTACTCGACGGACTCGTCCGGGCCCACTTCGAAGACGAGCGCGCTGCGCCCGCTGATCAGCGAGCCGACGGGGGCGCTCGCCGGTGGGGTGGGGCTCTCTTCCTGGAAGACCTCTTCCAGTACGTGCTGGGGGCCGAAGGTGACGACCAGCAGGCCGTCGGTGGCCCCGTCGGCGCGGACCAGGAACCGGCGCCCGAGCCGGTTCTCGATGGCCAGGCCGACGGAGCCGAAGGTGAGGTCGAGGAGGTCGGTACCGCGGAGGACGCGGAGTGGTGGTGGTGTGGTCATGATGCCCCTCGGGCCGTGCGCTGGGGGATGTGTGGAGGCGGTACGGGATCGGGCCACCCGCCCGAGAATCCAGCCACCAGGGGGCGGGCGCACGCTTTAGCTACCGCTTATCTACCGCGCACGGCGCGGAGCGCGTAGTGGCCAAACGGGTGACGGGGGAGCCCGCCGCGCTCCCGCGCAACCGGCTGCATCATGCACGGAGCGCCGCCGCGGCCACTCGCGATTCGCCTGACCCGGCCCCGTACTCGTACCGTCACGCAAAACACTGCGCCCGGGCCACCAACAGGCGGCCCGGGCAAGGGTGTTGACGATTGATCAGCCCGACATCAAGGAAGCCGGGAGCGACCTCAGGGGCGGGACCGGCCCAGGGGACGCGGTCCTGCCCCAGAAGGCCGGCCCGGCCCCAAGGGACGGGCGAGGGCAGTAGGGATGGGAGGGACAGTGGGGGCGGGCGGGGTCAGCAGGAGCGGCCGGCCCGTGCGAAGTGTCGGGACATGGCGTGGTAGGCGGCCTTCGGCTCCCAGTGCCAGTCGGAATGCGGGTCGTCCGGGCGGTGCATGATGGTCTTGACGATGCTGTAACTCGCCATGTCCAGGTCGTACTCGCGCTCGGCGACGTGCGGCATCTCCGGGCTGGCGAAGCTGTAGATCAGCGCGGCGTACAGGTCCATCGACTCGAAGACGTCGAACACCTCACTGAGGTAGGCCGCCTGGGTGCGTTCGCTGCGTACGTATCCGTCTTTGATCCGGGGCGGCTTGGCGTCGTAGTCCACCACCGTCCATCCCATGCCGCCCTGCTCGGGAGCGCCGAGGAAGGTGCAGGAGCCGCACTCGGTGATCGCGACGGGCTTGCCCCAGCGTTGGAAGGCGCTCAGTTCGCGGACGTATTCGGCGCGGTCGCGGTGGTACTCGTAGTAGTTGACGCTGACGATGTCGAAGAGCCGCCAGTCGACCTCCTCGTCGAACGCCGCGCCGTACGTCAATGCGCCGCGGAAGACGGAGCGGCCCACCGCTGCGGCCCTGGCGATGAAGGAGTTCAGCCGCTGCGCCATCAGCTCCGGGTCGAAGTTGCCGGCCAGTACGTTCTTGATCCGCTCCAACGCGTTGTCACCCGGCACGATGCCCGGCACGTACAGGACGAACTCGCACCCGATGCTGAGGTGGACGCTGGCCCCGCCGCGGCGCAGTTCCTCGGCGCGGCGGCCGGTCTCCGCGAGGTGGTCCAGGATGTCGCGCTCGGGGCAGTCCCCGAGGCGCGGCTGCAACCACACGTGCAGGCCGCGCTCGGCCGCCTCGGCCGCGGTGGCGGCGAGGTCGTCCACACCGTCCCCCCACACCGAGACGGAAGTGGCGTGCAGGTCCTCGTCGATGGCGCGCAGGTCACGGCGCATCCGCTCCCGGGTCCACCCCACCTCCAGCGGCGACTCGCCCACCTCGTAACACACCCCGCGGTGGGTCAGCCCGCGCCGCCCATCCGCGGGAACCGCCGGTGGGCCCGCCGGCCTTGCGGCCCCGACCGGCTGGGCCGCGGCCGGTCCCGCGCCCAACAGCGCCCCGCCGGCGAGCGCCCCGCCGGCCGCCGTCAGGGCCAAGAACCGAGCCCGGCTGATCTCCTCGTTGCGCACCGCGCCTCCCACACTTCGCTTCCGCCATCGGCCGCACCGGTGATCGCGGCCCCGCCCCAGTCTCGGAAGCGGGGGTGTCGCACGGCGTCATCCCTTGGTCTACGACACGGCGACCAAGGGATGACGGATGACGCCGGATGGCTTACGGGCTCCGCGGGGAGGGGGTGGGGGGCGATGCGGTAAGGGGTGGGTGAGGCTGAGGAGTGGGGTTGAGTGGGATGAGATGTGGGGGTGGGGCTGGGTTGGATGGAACGGCGGTGGGGTGCAGGTTGGGTGAGGTGGGGTCGATGGTTGGAGGGGACAAGGATCGGTCGGAGGACATGCCCCAGCCAGCGGGCCCGGCGCCACTCCCCCACGGACCGTGGACCACCAACCCAACCCGCCCACCACTGACCTCCGCAGCGGCACGGTCCCACCAACCGCCGTCCCCGGCCGGCGCGCGGTCAGTTCCGACGGCCGTTGCGATCAGCTCCGGCGGTCGCTTCAGTACCGGCGGTCGACTCTACGGTCCGCTTCGATGCGGGCTTCGCGAACGCTGTGGCTCACGGTGTCCACCCGGTCGTTCAACTCCTCCACCCGCCGTTCGAGCCGGTCGAGTTGCTGCTGCATCGCGGCGACGGCCCGCAACAGGTCGCGCACCGTGGGGTCCAACGTCGGGTCGGCCACCACCATGCCGCCCGTGCTCAGGTTCGCCACCACCGCACCGACTTCGGTGAGCTGGCGGTAGGCCGACTCCACCGCGCGGTCGAGCACGCCGAGTTCGGCCGCGAGCCGCGCCGGCTTCGGCAGTTCGTCACCCGGCTGGTAGACCCCGTCGGCGATGTCCTGACGCACCTTCGCCACCACGTCGTCGGTCCGCAACAGCCTTCGCATCCGCTCCATGGCGAAAACCTAACCCGCGGCCCGCGAGGCTGTCTGCCCCGCCTCCCGGCCTGCTGCGGCCTTGCGCCGCCCGACCATCGCGCAGCACCGTATCGCGGTGCCGCGCCGGGCCGGCCGCCCACCGCGCCGCGCCCCGGCAGCCACCCCGGGCCTGCACGCAATGCCAATGATCGGTGCACTCATTGCTGATGACGAGGCGCCGGTCGGCAGGGGATCGTGGTGGCGAACGGAGCTCCGGGTACGTCGCCAACGAATCCTCGGACTGCCGTTTCGGGGCCGGGCCCGGCCCCCCCCCGGACCACGGGGGGAACACCCTGGCCGCGTCGCCCGCAGACGTGACGTGGCCAGGGGCACCCACTCGGCCCGACCCCACCCACCTGGGCCGGGTGGGGCCCCGGTCGTCCGCACGGCGACGAACGGTGGGATGCACGGCGACGGACCGCGGGACGGGAGTCGCCCACCGGGCGCCCCACCGGAACCGCCGCCGAACCACCAGAGCCCGCCAGGACAGCCGCCCCACAGCCCGGCCACGGCCGACCGGACCGGAAACGGCCAGCCCGGCCCCCGCGCGGCCCTCAGTCCACGGAGTCCGCGTACCGACGGGCGAGCGCTGCGGCGCGGTCGCGGAGAGCAGCGCGCAGCGACTGCGGGGCGAGGGCTTCCGCGTCCGTACCGAGCTGCCACAGCGCCCACAGCGCGTGGCGGAGGTCCTGAAAGGTCACCTCAAGCCGCAGCCAACCGTCCGCGCCGGCCCCTGCCGCGTGGGCGGACAGCACGGTGTCGAGCAACTCGTCCTGCCGCGCGGGCCGCACCCGCAGCGACACGGTGAACGGGTCGCCGCCGGACCGGAACCGTACGGAGCGCTCCCGCCAGATGCGGTCCAGGTCCACCCGGTCCAGCCGCTCGGCCGGCTCGGGCAGCCCCTCGGCCGCCCGGATGCGCGAAAGCCGGTACGTGCGGTCCTCGCCGTCCCGCGCGGCCAGCAGGTAGCCCCGGTCTCGGACGGTCACCAGACCGATCGGGTCGACCGTGCGCCACCGCGGTGGCTGGTCCGTGGCCGCGTAGTGGATGCGTAGCTTGTGGCCGGTCAGTACGGCGCGCCGCACCTCGGTCAGCGCGGCCGGCGGGGCCTGCTCGGTGTGCTGCCGGCGGGCCAACAGATCGGTCTCCGGTTCGACGAGGAACCGCTCGGCCACCTCTCCCGCGGAGGACTGGTGCGTCTCGGGCAGTGCGTCGACCACCTTGCGCACGGCGGACGCGAGGGCCGGGCCGAGGCCGAAGACCTGCTCGCCGCGCCCGAAGCCGGCGGTCAACAGGGCGAGCGCCTCATCGCGGCTGAGCCCGGTCAGCTCGGTCCTGAACCCGGGCAGCAGGGCGAAACCACCGTTGCGGCCCCGCTCGGCGTAGACCGGGACGCCGGCCGCGGACAGCGCCTCGATGTCGCGCAGCACGGTGCGCGTGGACACCTCAAGCTCGCGGGCCAGCGTGTCCGCGGTCAGCCGGCCGCGCTGACGCAGCAGGAGCACCAGGGAAACCAGCCGGTCAGCACGCATGTGAGAACTGTAGGGGAATACATGACAGAGGGTGTCGTGATGGGTTGGCAGGCTCGTGGACACGACGTCGGACCGGTGGTTTCCGGCCCGACGGGCGCTTGTGCCCGCGAGGAACAGAGCGAATGGACGTGACGATGGAACGCACGGCGATCAACCCGGTGACGTGGTCGAAGGAGCTCGGGTTCAACCAGGGTGAGTTGGTGTCCGGACAGACCCGGACGCTGTACGTATCGGGGCAGACCGCGATGAACGACGCGGGTCGGCCCGAGCACGAGGGCGACATGGCAGCGCAGTTGGCCTTGAGCATCGACAACGTGGTGGCCGTGTTGGAGGCGGCCGACATGTCGCTGGCCGACCTGGTCCGGCTCACCGTGTACACGACCGACGTGGACGTGCTCTTCCAGCACTACGGGGTGCTGGCGGAGCGGCTCGCCGCGCCGGCCACGACGATGCTCGGGGTGGTGCGGCTGGCGGTCCCCGGCCAACTGGTCGAGCTTGAGGGGACCGCCGTCGCATGAGGTAGCGGGCGGTGCGCGGCGGCTGGCGCGGGCCGGGTTGGGCACGGCGGGTTGGGGCGGGGGTGGCCGGGGCGGGTTGGCATGGGTCGGGCCGGTCGCTCGCCCCGCTCTCCCCTCCCGGGACGCCCCGCGCCCCACCCGTACGGGCGCCCCGGTGGCTGGGGTGCTCAGACCTGCCGCGCCCGTACGGCGAGCAGGGCCGCCACCACGGTCGGGACGAGCAGCAGGCCGAAGGCGGCGGCGTAGCCGGTCGGGTCTGACGCGCCCAGGGCCAGTGCCGCGTTCAGCAGGGCGGCGGCGAGGCCGAGGACGCTGATCTGGCCCAGGTTCTGGTTGGTCTGCATGGCGCTGCTGGCGTAACCCTGGCGCCCCGCGGGGCTGTGGGCCAGCGAGAGCACCGTCAGCGAGGGTGCGTACAGGCCCATGCCGACGGCCGCGAGCGGCATGGCAGCGGCGGCGGTGTACGCGGGCACCTCGGGCAGCGTGCCGACGACGGCGACGCCCACCGCACCCAGTTGGACGCAGGCACCGGCCACCACCAGCCGGTGGCGCGCGGTGCTGCGGAGCAGGTTGCCCTGCACCCAGGAGGCGGCGGCCCAGGCCACGGCCGCGCCGGTGAAGGCCAGCCCGATCACCAGGGGCGGGGCGTCCCTGTCGGTCACCAACAGCAGCGGAACCAGGGCCTCCAGCGTGAAGAAGACGCCGGACCCCAGGCCGCACAGCAGCACCGTGGCCGGCAGGCCGCGGGCCGCGCGCCAGGTACCGGGCGGCAACAGCCGTGGCGCGCACAGCACCAGCGCGACCAACCCGCCCGCGGTGAACAGCAGGTGGCGCAGGTCCCAACCGGAGACGCCGTACTGGCCGAGCGCCGCGCCCACGCTGACCCCGATCGCGGTCAGCAGCGCCGGGCGCGGCTGGTCCGGGGCGGCCTCCGGGGTTGGCTCCGCGACGGGCCCCGGGGGTGGCCCCGCGGCGGTCGCCGGAGCCGTCCCCGCCTCCTGAGCCGTCCCGGCCTCCGGGATCGCCGCCGGCGGTTGCTCCGCGACCGGCGCATGGCCCGGAAGGCGGCGCAGGGCGAAGAGCACGGCCACGGTGGGGAGCAGGGTGAGGCCGGCGAGCCCGTAGAACACCGCGCGCCAGGACCACCAGTCGACCACCAGGCCGGCCAGCGGCGGCCCGACCAGGGAGGGCACCACCCAGCAGGCACTCATCAGGGCCAGCGCCCGGGGCCGCAGGTGCTCGGGGTACGCCTGGCCGATGGCGGTGTTGATCGCCACCGCGACCATGCCGCCGGCCACGCCGTCCAGGAAGCGGCCGGCCGCCAGTTGCCAGATGCTGGTGCTGGCCGCCGACACCACCAGGGTGAGGACGGCCAGCACCATGCCCGCGGCCAGCGGCAGCCGCGCCCCGTGCCGGTCCGCCCAGTGGCCGCCGAGCACCCCGCCGAGCAGGCTCGCGGCCACGAACGACCCGGCCACCAGCGGGAAGAGGGACACCCCGTCCAGGGCCCGGGCGGCGGTCGGCAGGGTGGGCACGACAGCCAGCGCCGCCAGACCAGTCAGGAACATGACAGCGGCGAAGCTGGCGGTGGCCGCCGCGTAGGTGCGCGAGAAGAGACCGTCGGCGGGGGCCTCGGCGGGCGCGGGAGCGGCGCGGGCCGTCACCGCGGCCTCCGGGCGGGGACGCCGGCCGGGGCCAGGGCACGGCGCGGCCCGCCGCACACCCACCCGCCGGCAGGTCGACTCGCCCTCCCCCGGGCCGGGGCGTGGGCGCCTCGTGGAAGGTTCCGCATGACAGGGGCATGGGCATGGGTCACAGCCGGCGACCCTAGTCAGCCGGGGCGCCCGGCGTCGATCGATTTGTGGGCGGAAGGGCGCCCGGCGGCACGACGGCCGTGCCGCGGGCGGCAGTTCACACCGGTGGTACGGGCCGGGCCCCGGCGCCCGAAGGCCGGCGCGGCGCGGCCCGGCCGGCCCCGTACGCCACCCGTCGGACCAGGGCCGCAGCCCGGCGGGCAACCCGCCGAACCAGCCGCCTCGGGCGCCGACCACATCCGTGCACGCTGCGCCAACACCCCGCTCCCGCCCCCGTCGTCTCCGTCGTTCGCCGAGGCCAACGGCCGTACGCGGGCGATTTTTTGTTCCGTGTGCCCGTCGCGGCTTGCTGAACAATCCACGCCTCGATGAGCTGATCCCTGCCGGTCGACCACCGGCGTCGACGGGGGTGGTCGGCCCTGGTCGGCCGGTGGGTCCGGGGAGTCGGCTTCGGCTCTGCGGTCATGTGGAGGAATGCGTTCGATGCGTGCGGCGCCCGCGCCGCCGAAAGGGGAAGAGCAAGGATGCGGATGAAGCGGAAGACGGGGAGTCCTCGGGCGCTGCGCCGGATGCTGGCAGCGGCATCGGTGGCAGCGCTCGCCGCGACCGTTCCGGTTACCGGCAGCGCGGCGGCTCCCAGCACCGCGCTGGCGGGTGCGGAACGCTGCGCACCGGCCCCCGCGGCCCAGACGACCACACCGGGCGCGGCAGCCGCCGCCGGTGTCGGCGCGCCGCGGGCCGCGGACGCCGCGGACTGCCGCGGCGGCGCGCCCACCGCCGCGGCCCGCAGCCACGAGGC
>NZ_JBLIWA010000063.1:0-32857 GCF_047525675.1 Streptomyces sp. 796.1
GTGCGGTCCCCGTCCGCGGGCCGCGCGGTGGGCAACGGCAGCGGCCGGGCCGCGGCGCCGGACAGCCGCCAGCGCGGCGGGCGGGCCGGGTCGGCGGTGTCGACCGCGGCCACCGCGGCGTCGGGGGTGGTGGCCAGGCGTTCGACGGCCACGGCGACCCGGCGCAGGACGTCGGCGGCGGCCTCGGCCGGGTAGCAGTCGGTGCGGTGCTTGAGGGCGAGGCGCAGCCGGCCGGCCTGGGCGGTGACCGAGAAGGTGAGCGGGTAGTGGGTGGCGTCCCGGCCGCCCACGCCGCGGACGGCGAGGCCGGCGGCGCGCTCGCTGCCGCTGAGCGCCTCGTCGTCGAACGGGTAGTTCTCGAACACCATCATGGTGTCGAAGAGCGCGTCGTTCCCGGTGGCCCGCTGGATGTCGGCGAGCCCGACGTGCTGGTGGTCGATGAGCGCGATCTGCTCCGCGTGCACCTCGGCGAGCAGGTCGCGCAGGCTGCGGCCGGGGTTCAGACGCACCCGGGTCGGCACGGTGTTGACGAACAGGCCGATCATCGACTCGACGCCCGGCAGCTCCGGGGGCCGCCCGGAGACGGCCGTGCCGAAGACCACGTCGGCGGCGCCGGTGAGCTGTCCGACGACCAGGCCCCAGGCCGTCTGGGCCAGGGTGTTGAGGGTGACGCCGGCCACCCGGGCCGCGCCCTCCAGGGTCGCGGTCGTCTCGGGCGACAGGGTGAGTTCCACCTCGCCGGGCACCGCGGGCCGGCCCCGGCCCGCGGCGGGCGCCAGCAGTGCGGGCCGCGTGAGGTCGGCGAGCGCCGCCCGCCAGGCGGCCAGCGCGGCCGGCCGGTCCCGGCCCGCGAGCCAACGCAGGTAGTCGGCGTACGGGCGGCGGGCCGGCAGCGGCTGCCCGGCGTACGCGGCGAACAGGTCGGTCAGCAGCAGCGGCGTGGACCAGCCGTCCATCAGCAGGTGGTGGCTGGTGAGCAGCAGCCGGTGCCGGTCGTCGGCGAGCCTGACCAGCGTGCAGCGCAGCAGCGGCGGCCGGGCCAGGTCGAAGCGCTCGGTGCGGTCGGCCGCGGTGAGTGCTTCGAGCGCCAGGTGCGGGGCCGGCTCGGCCCGTAGGTCGATCTCCCGCCAGGGCAGCGGTGCGGCCCCGGTGACGTACTGCACCAGGTTGCCGTCGGCCAGTTGCCCGAACCCGGCCCGCAGGCTGGGCTGTCGGTCCACGACGGTCTGTGCGGCGCGGCGCAGCCGGCCGGCGTCCAGGGTGCCGGTCAGCTCCAGTTCGAGTTGGACCAGGTAGACGTCGAGCGCGTCCGGGTCGGACAGGGCGTGGTAGGCGAGGCCCTGTTGCAGCGGGGAGAGCGGCAGTACGTCGGTCAGCGCGGGGTGCTGCCGCTCCAACTCCTCGACCTGCGCCTGGTCGAGGGTGACCAGCGGAAAGTCGGACGGGGTGTGCCCGCCCCGTGCGGCGCCGGTGACGCAGGTGCCCGCGGTGCCGTCGGCCAGTTCGCGCAGCGTCGCGGTGAAGCGGTCGGCGATCCGGCGTACCCGCTCGGCCGCGAGCAGCCCCGGCGGGTAGGTCCAGCGGATGGTGAGGCTCGGCCCGTGCGGCCCGTCGATGGCCGAGGCGTGCACGTCCAGGACGTGATCGGCGGGGAGCGTGGGGTCGGTGATGGCGTCCGATTCGGGGGCCGGGGTCCAGCTCCCGGCGACCGGGTCGTCGCTGCTGGCGCCGTCGAAGCGACCCAGGTAGTTGAAGGCGATCTGGGCACCGCTGGGCGCCTGGGCGTACAGCAGCCCGTAGCCGGTGCCCTGGCGCGGCACGGCGCGCAGTTGCTCCTTGACCCGCTTGACCGCGGCGGCGGCGCCGGCCGTACCGGGGGCGATGCGGACCGGGTACTGGGTGGTGAACCAGCCGACCGTACGGGAGAGGTCGGCGCCCGGCACCAGGTCCTCGTGGCGGCCGTGCGACTCCAGGTCGAGCAGGACGGAGCCGGCACCCGACGCGCCGTCCCGGCCGGCGCCCGGGGCGCGTTCGGCGGTGACCGCCAGCGCCAGCGCGGCCAGCAGCACGTCCTCCGGGTTGGCGTGG
Organism: Streptomyces sp. 796.1; assembly: GCF_047525675.1. NCBI lineage: Bacteria > Bacillati > Actinomycetota > Actinomycetes > Kitasatosporales > Streptomycetaceae > Streptomyces > Streptomyces sp. 796.1. The sequence continues at coordinate 2,089 of NZ_JBLIWA010000063.1, forward strand.
AAGGCCGCGGGCACCTCGCCGAGCAACGGCCCCGCGAGGGCGGGCTCGATGACGGTACGGACCGTACGGCCGTCGGCGGCGCGGTCGGCATCCGGGTCCAAGGGCCGCTCCCCCAGCGGGAGTTCGTCCCCGGCCAGGGTCCGCTCCCAGTGTTCCCGCTCGTCCTCGTGCCGGGCCGCGCCCGCCCACAGCTCCCGGGCCCAGTGGCCGAAGGAGGTGCCGGGCGGCGGCAGCCGCCGGCCGGCCGCGGCGGCTGACCCTCGGTCCCGATCAGGGCCCGCGGACTCCCCGTCGAGCAGGGCGGCGAGGTCGGCGAGCAGGATGCGCCAGGAGACGCCGTCCACGGCCAGGTGGTGGACGGTCAGCAGCAGCCGGCCCACCTCGCCCGGCCCGGCGTCGAACCACACCGCCGACACCAGGCGCCCCGCCTCCGGCCGGAGCCCGTCGACGGCGGCGGCCGAGTGCTCGGCGACCAGCGCCCGCAGCCGCTCGGGGCCGGCGTCGGCGGTGTCCACGACGGTCAACCGGTACGCGGCGGGGGCCCCGTCGGCGGAGGCGGCGGCCGGGTCCGGGGCGGGGCGGTCGGCGGTCAGGGCCGGCCGGCCGTCGGCGTCGCGGACCACCCGGGCCCGCAGCATGGCGTGCGTGGCCACCAGCGTCGCCAGCGCCTCGGCGAGCCCCTGCTCGGTGAGCGTGCCGGGCACCCGGACCAGTACGGCCTGGTGGAAGGTGCGCCAGGCGGCCGGTCTGGCGGCGAGCCACTGCATGATCGGGGTGAGCGGCACGGTGCCCCGCTCGACCGCGCCCACGGCCGTGGCCCGGGCCGGGTCGGCGAGCGGGGTGACGACGGCGGCCAGCGCCAGCGGGGTGCGGTGCTCGAAGATCTGTCGGGCGGTCAGCGCCAGCCCGGCCGCCCTGGCCCGGCTGACGAGTTGGATGGAGGAGATGCTGTCGCCGCCGATGGCGAAGAAGCTGTCCGCACCACCGACCCGCGGCCGGCCCAGCACCTCCCCGAAGAGGCCGGCGAGGGTCGCCGCCACCCCGTCGAGCGGCAGGTCGTCCGCGGCGCCGGTGTCGGCCGGCGCGGGCAGCGCGGAGCGGTCCACCTTGCCGTTGGGGCTGAGCGGGAAGGCGTCCAGGCGCACCACGGCGGCGGGCACCAGGTAATCCGGCAGGGTGCGGGCGAGCGCGGCCCGTACGGCCGCCACATCCAGCGGGCCGTCGGCGCCGCCGGTACCGGTGCCGGTCCCGATGGGGCCGGCACCGGGCACGGCCCCGCCCCGAGCGGCCTCGGCACCGGCCGCGCCGTCGGACTTGGCGTCCATCACCACGTAGCCCACCAGCACCGGCTGTCCCGGCCGGTCCTCGCGGAGCAGTGCGACCGCCTGCCGGACGCCGGGCAGCGCGCCGAGCGCCGCTTCCACTTCGCCGAGTTCGATCCGGAAGCCGCGCAGTTTGACCTGGTCATCCGCGCGGCCGAGGTAGACGAGCGAACCGTCGGCGCCCCAGCGGGCCAGGTCGCCGGTGCGGTACATGCGGGCGCCGGGCGCCCCGTACGGGTCGGCGACGAAGCGCTGTGCGGTCAGCCCGCTGCGGGCGTGGTAGCCGCGGGCGAGCCCGCTGCCGGCCACGTACAGCTCCCCCGGAGTGCCGGGCGGCACCGGCTGGAGGGTGGCGTCCAGCACGTAGCAGGCGGTCTCGGTGACGGGGCGGCCGACCGGCACCGGGCCGCTGCCCAGGGCGTCGGCCGCGCAGCGCCACAGGGTCGCGTCGACGGTGGTCTCGGTCGGCCCGTACGAGTTGAACATCGGGGTGTGCGGGGCCCAGGCGCGGACCAGTTCGGGCGCGCACGCCTCGCCGGCGACGATGAGCGTGGTGCCGGGGGCGAGCGCGCCGGCGGGCAGCGCGGCGAGTACGGCGGGCGGCACCGTCAGATGGGTGATGCCGCGTTCGGCGATGAAGCGGCCGAGCGGTTCCCCGAGCCGCCGGTCGGCCGGCACGATCTCCAGGCAGCCGCCGGACAGCAGCGCCATGACGATCTCCCACACCGAGGTGTCGAAGCTGAGCGAGGCGAACTGGAGCACCCGGGAGCCGGGTCCGGCGGCGAAGCCGGTGATCACGGTGTCGGCGAGCGCGGGCAGCCCGGCGTGCGAGAGCACCACGCCCTTGGGCCGGCCGGTGGAGCCCGAGGTGTAGATGACGTACGCGGCCGAATCCGGCCGCAGCGCGCGCCAGGCCCCCGGGTCGGTGTCGGGCCCGCCCTGCACGGGCGTCGGGTGCAGGGCCGGCAGGGCCGGCAGGGCCGGCAGGGTGAGCGTGGGCAGTCCGGCGGGCACGGGCAGGTGGTGGCCCGGCGCGGTGAGGGCGAGGACGGGGGCGGCGTCCGCGAGCGTGAACCGGACCCGTTCGGCCGGGTAGTCGGGGTCCACGGGTAGGTAGACGGCGCCGGCCTTGGCCACGGCGAGGAAGGCGGCGACGGCGTCGACGGTGCGCGGCAGGGCGACGGCGACCCGGTCTTCGGGGCGTACGCCGTGCGCGATCAGGGTGTGCGCGAGCCGGTTGGCCGCCGCGTCCAACTCCCGGTAGGTGAGCTCGACATGGGCGCCGGTGTGTGCGGAGGGGCCGGCGATGGCCGGGGCGTCGCCGGCCGCCGCGACCCGGGCGGCAAACAGTCCTGGCAGGGTGCGCGGCCCACCGGGCGCAAGGGCCGGGCCCAGGGCGGCGGGACCGCCCGGGGCCGGTGCGCCGGCGGTCGGGCCGGTGGCGGTGCCGGTCAGCGCCGCGCGTTCAGCCGCCGAGAGCGCGTCGAGCCGGTGCAGCGGCGCGTCGGGCTGCGCGACGGCTGCGGTCAGCAGGCGCACCAGCCGGTCGGCGAGCGCCGCCGCCGAGGCCCGGTCGAAGAGGTCGGTGGCGTATTCAAGCACTCCGTCGATGCCGTCGGTGCCCGCCCGTTCGGCGAGGGTGAAGGTGAGGTCGAACTTGGCGGCGTCGCCGAGCGCGGGCACCGCCGTGGTCTGCACGCCGGCGAGCCCGACCTCGGCGGCGGCCCGGTTCTCGTACGCCAGCATCACCTGGAACAGCGGGTGCCTGGCCAGCGAGCGGTGCGGGCTCACGACGTCCACCAGGTGCTCGAAGGGCACGTCGGCGTGGGCGTAGGCGGCAAGGTCCACGCCGCGCACCCGGTCGATGAGGGTGCGGAAGCTGGGGTCGCCCGAGGTGTCGGTGCGCAGCACCAGGTTGTTGACGAAGAAGCCGACCAGGTCGTCGAGTGCGGTGTCGGAGCGGCCGGCGACGGGCGTGCCGATCACCACGTCGGTGCCGGCGCCGACCTTGCTGAGCAGGGCGGCGAGGGCGGCGTGCGCGGTCATGAACAGCGACGCCGAGCAGGCGCTCGCCAGCTCGCGCAGCGCACGGTGGGTCGCGGCGGGGACGTGGAAGGGCACGAAGCCGCCCCGGTAACTGGGGTGCGCGGGGCGCGGCCGGTCCGTGGGCAGGGCCGTCTCGTCGGGCAGGTGGGCGAGTTGGGCGCGCCAGTAGTCGACCTGGGTCTGGAGCGGGCCGCCCGGCAGCGGTCCGTCCTCGCCCCAGCCGAGGACCTCGCGCTGCCACAGCGCGTAGTCGGCGTACTGCACCGGCAGCGGCTCCCAGGCGGGCGCCCGGCCCGCGCGGCGGGCCGCGTAGGCGGTGGCCAGGTCGCCCAGGAGCGGCCCTGCGGACCACTGGTCGGCGGCGATGTGGTGCACCACCAGGGCGATGACGTGCTGGTCCGGCCCGATGGCGAGCAGCGCGGCACGCAGCGGGGCCTGCTGCTCCAGGTCGATGGCGGCCCCGGTGAGCGCGGTGAGTTCGCGTTCCCAGCGGCCGGCGGTGACCTGGTGCACCGGCAGCACGTCGCCGAGTTCGGCGACCGGCAGCACCTGCTGGTACGGGCGGCCGTCGACGGCCGGGAAGACGGTGCGCAGGCTCTCGTGCCGCTCCAGGACGTCGCCGAGCGCGGCGCGCAGCGCCGGCACGTCCAGCGGGCCGGTGAGCCGGGCGACGAAGGGGATGTTGTACGTGGCGCTCGGGCCATGCAGTTGGTGCAGGAACCACAGTCGGCGCTGGGCGGGCGAGAGCGGCACCCGCTCGGGGCGCGGGCGCGGGGTGAGGGCGGCGCGGCGGGCGCTGCCGGGCTCGGCGCGGCGGGTCAGGCCGGCGACGGTGGGCGCCTCGAAGACGTCGCGCACCGACACCTCGGCGTCGAGTGCGGCCCGGACCCGGGAGGCGAGGCGGGTGGCGAGCAGGGAGTGGCCGCCGAGGGCGAAGAAGTCGTCGTCGACGCCGAGGTGGGTGAGGCCGAGCAGGTCGCGGAAGAGGCCGGCGACGATCTCTTCCGCGGGGGTGCGCGGCGGGCGCGACGCGCCGTTGCCGGCGCGCTCGGGCTCCGGCAGGGCCCGCTGGTCGAGTTTGCCGTTGCCGGTCAGCGGCCACCGTTCGACGCGGACGACGGCGGCCGGCACCAGGTGGCCGGGGAGCCGCTCGGCGAGCCGGGCGCGCAGCCGCGCCGGATCGAGGTGGTCGGTGGCCGGGCGGACGTAGCCGATGAGCCGGGTGGCGCCGTCGGGCCCGGGGCGGGCCAGTACGACGGCGTCGGCGACGTCGGGTTCGGCGGCCAGCGCGGCCCGCGCCTCGCCGGGCTCCACCCTGAAGCCGCGGATCTGCACCTGGTCGTCGGCGCGGCCCAGGTAGTCGAGTTCGCCGTCCTCGGTCCAGCGGGCCAGGTCGCCGCTGCGGTACATGCGGGCGCCGGGGGCGCCGAACGGGTCGGCCACGAAGCGGGTCGCGGTCAGGGCGTGCCGGCCCAGGTAGCCGCGGGCCAGGCCGGGCCCGGTGACGTACAACTCGCCGGTGGCGCCGGGCGGCACCGGGCGCAGCGCGGAGTCCAGGAGGTAGAGCCCGAGGTCGTCGATCGGCCGGCCGACGGGGCTGTGCGGCCGGTCGGTGGGGTCGGTGTGGTCGGGACCCAGGACCAGTTGGGTGACGTGCACCGTGGTCTCGGTGATGCCGTACATGTTGACCAGTTCGGGCGCCTGGTGGTCGTAGTGGGCGAGCCAGGGCGTCAGCCGCTGCGGGTCGAGCGCCTCGCCGCCGAAGACGACGGTGCGCACCGCCAGCGGGCCGGCGCCGTCGGCGCGGGCGGCGTCCTCGGCCTCGGCGAGTTGGTAGAAGGCCGACGGGGTCTGGTTGACCACGGTGACCTGCTCGGCGGCGAGCAGGGCGCGGAACTCGTCGGGGGCGCGGCTGACGGCCTGGTCCACGATGACCAGGCGCCCGCCGTGCAGCAGGGCGCCGAACAGTTCCCACACCGAGAAGTCGAAGGCGTAGGAGTGGAAGAGGGTCCACACGTCGGCGGGGCCGAAGGCGAACAGTTCCTCGGTGGCGTCGAAGAGCCGCAGCACGTTGCCGTGCGGGACCACCACGCCCTTGGGCGCCCCGGTGGAGCCCGAGGTGTAGATGACGTACGCGGTGTGGTCGGCGGTGATGCGCGGGGGTGGCGGGGCGGCGGGGCCGGTCGGGGCGGCGAGTGCGGCCAGCCGTGCGGTGGTGGCGGGCGCGTCCAGGGCGATGCGCGGGATGCCGGCGGGGGCGCCGGGGAGGGTGTCGTCGGTGGTGAGGAGGGCGACGGGGGCGGCGTCGGCGAGGACCGTCGCGGCGCGGTCCGCCGGCCCGTCGGCCGCCAGCGGCAGGTAGCCGGCGCCGGTCTTGAGGACGGCGAGGACGGCGGCGACCTGGTCGGTGCCGGGCGGCAGGGCGATGGCCACCAACTGGCCGGCCCCTGCTCCGTGTTCGCGCAGCAGCCGGGCCAGGTGGTCCGAGCGCCGGTCCAGTTCCCGGTAGCTGAGCCGGTCCGGGCCGTGGGTGAGGGCGGTGGCGTCCGGGTCGCGGCGCACGGCCGCGGCGAAGCGGGCGGTGAGGGTGTCATCGCGCGCGGGCGGCTCGGTGGTGAGCGGGGCACCGTCGTCCAGGACCCGGCGGCGCTCGTGCGGGGCGAGCAGTTCGACCGCGCCCACCGGCTGGTCGGCGTCGTCGGCGTAGCCGGTCAGGACCCGGACGTAGGCCGCGCCGAGGGCCCGGGCCGCCTCGGTGGTGAGCTGGTCGGGGCGGTAGCGCAGGGCCAGGTGCGGGGTGGGTCCCGGGTGGACGACGACGGTGACCGGGTAGTGGGTGGCGTCGTCGCCGCGTACGGAGGCGACCTGGAGGCCGCCCGCGGCCTGGGCGGTGGCCAGGCCGTCGGAGTCCACCGCGAAGTTCTCCACCACCAGCAGCGTGTCGAAGAGTTCGCCGATGCCGATGGCCTGCTGGATGCGGGCGAGGCCGATGTGCTGGTGGTCGAGGAGTGCGGCCTGGGCGCGCTGGAGCGCGTGCGCCACCTCCACCAGCGGGCGCGCCGGCGGGGCGTGCACGGCGACCGGAAGCGTGTTGATGAACAGGCCGATCATGGTGTCGGCGCCGTCGAGTTCGGCGGGCCGGCCCGAGACGGTGGTGCCGAAGGCGACGTCGGCGCGGCCGGTGTGCCGGGCCAGGGTGGCGCCCCAGGCCGCCTGGTAGAGCGAACCGCTGGTCAGGCCCTGGGCGGTGGCCAGCGCGGCGAGCCGGGCGCCGACGCCTTCGGGTAGGGCCAGGTCGAGTTGGGTGGGCAGTTCGGGCACGCCGGCGAAGCGGCCGGGCACCAGCAGCGTCGGCTCGGCCAGGCCGGCCAGGGCGGTGCGCCAGGCGGTCTCGGCCGCGTCGCCGTCCTGGCCGGCGAGGTGGGCCAGGAAGTCGCGGTACGGGCGGACCGGGGGCAGGGCGGCGTCCGAGCCGCCGGCCGCGTAGCAGGCGAACAGTTCCTTGCCGAGCAGCGGCACCGACCAGCCGTCGATGAGGATGTGGTGGGCGCACAGCAGCAGGTGCCAGGCGTCGTCGGCGAGCTTGATCAGCGTCATCCGCAGCAGCGGCGGCTCGGTCAGGTCGAAGCGGCGGGCCCGGTCGGCTGCGGTGAGCCGGGCCAGTTCGCGGTCCTGGTCGTCCGGCGCCCGCCCCGTCAGGTCGTACTCCTCCCAGGGCAGTTCGCACCGGTGCGGGATGACCTGTACGGCGCGGTCCAGGCCCTCGTGGAGGAAGGCGGCGCGCAGGTTGGCGTGCCGGGCCAGGAGTTGCCCGCCGGCGGCGCGCAGGGCGCCAGCGTCCACGGCGCCGCGCAGGTCGAAGGCGAGTTGCAGGGTGTACACGTCGAGCGCCTGCGCGTCGAACGCGGAGTGGAAGAGCAGGCCCTCTTGCAACGGGGACAGCGGAAGGATGTCGTCCAGGCCGTCGTGCTCACTCACCGGTTCCTCCATCGTGCTTGGAGCAGGGCGCTCTGTTCGGGGCTGAGCGGGGACAGCGAGGGGGTGGGCCCTCGCGCGGGCTCGGGGGCGGGCGGCGCGGCCGGGGCGGTGGGCTCGGGCTCGCCGTCGGCGGCCTGGGGCGGCTCGCCGGGGTCGTGTGGCGGGGGCGGGTCGGTACGGCCCGCCGGGGCGGTGTCCTGGCCGGCGCCCGGGCCGGTTGCTACGGCGGTGTCGTGGGCGATCCGGGTCAGTTCGGCCAGCCAGCGTTCGCCGAGGTCGGCCACCTCCTCGCCGGTCAGCGAACCCGGCGCCCAGGTGAGCCTGGTGTGCAGGGCGGGGCCTTCCGGGGTGTCCCGGGTGACCGCGTTGAGCTCCAACGGGTGGGCCATGGGCAGCGCGGTGTCGATGGCACCGCCGAGCACGCCTGCCTCCGGCGCCGCCGCCCAGGCCCGTTCGTCGGCGGCCTGGGTGAACCGGCCCAGGTAGTTGAAGGAGATCCGGGGCGCCGGGTGATCGGCGAGCGCGGCACCGCCCACGGGGTCGAGGTGGCGCAGCAGGCCGTAGCCGATGCCGCTGTCGGGCAGCGCGGTGAGGGCGTCGCTCACCTGGCGCACCGCATCGGCCGCGGGCCCGGTGACGGGGGCGGTGAGCCGTACCGGGTACAGGCTGGTGAACCAGCCGACGGTACGGGACAGGTCGGCCCCCGGGCAGATGTGCTCCTCCCGGCCGTGGCCCTCCACGTGCACCAGGAAGTCGGCCCTGGCCACCCCGCCCCAGCCGCCGACGGCCCGGGCGAGCGCGGTCAGCAGCAGGTCGCCGACGCCGGCGCGGTACCGCTCGGTGGCGGTGGTCAGCAGCGGTGCGGTGGCGGCCGGCGGCAGTACCACGATGCGGTGCTCGGCCGCGCCGACGGTGTCGGTGAGCCGCCCTGCCGCCCGGCCGCCGGGCAGCCCTTCGGGGGCGGCCAACACGGCCTGCCACTGCGGGATCTCGGCCCGCCGGCCGGCGGCGACGGCCGGCAGGGCGGCGGCCCAGGCGGGGAAGGAGGTCGGCACCTTTGGCAGCACGGGCGGCCGGCCGGCTGCCACCGATTCCCAGGCCGTGCGCAGGTCGTCGGCGATGATCCGCCAGGACACGCCGTCCACCGCCAGGTGGTGGATGACCAGCAGCAGCCGGCCCGGATGCGCGGGCCCGGGGTCGAACCAGACCGCCTGGAGCACTCGTCCGGCGGCTGGGTCGAGCGCGTCCGCGGCCGACTCGGCCGCGGCCTCGATCGCGGCGTCGGCGAGCGGTACGGGCCCGGCGACGCGACGCAGCGGCGGGGCTGCGCCGGCCGGCGGCGCGGCGCGCCCGGGCGCCGCGAACGTGCCGTGTTCGGCGGCCAGGTCGACGGGGGCGCACAGCATCGGGTGCCGGTCGACGAGGGCCGCCAGCACCGCTTTCAGGGCGCCGGCTCCGACGCCGCTGGGCAGCGTGAGCAGCATGGACTGGCTGAACCGGGCGGTGGGCCCGCCGCGCCCCGCCAGCCATCGCATGATCGGGGTGAGCGGTACGGGGCCGCTCGGCGCGGGGAGCGCGCGGGCATGCTGGCCGGCCGGGCCCGTGGGGCTTGCGAGATCTGTGAGTCCCGCGGGTTCGGCCCGTGCGTCGACGAGGGCGGCCAGCCGCCGTACGGTGGTCTCCTCGAAGACCTCGCGCGGGGTGAGCCCGATGCCCGCCGCACGGGCCTTGGCCACCAGTTGCAGGGACAGGATGCTGTCGCCACCGAGGGTGAAGAAGCTGTCCTGGGCGCCGACCTCGGGCAGCCCGAGCACCCCGGCGAACAGCTCGGCCAGCACCTCCTCGACCCGCCCCACCGGCTTCTCCCGCCCGATGCCGGCGGCGAAGTCCGGGGCGGGCAGGGCCGCCTGATCGAGCTTGCCGTTGGCGGTCACCGGCAGCCGCTCCACGACGACCAGCGCCGCGGGCACCATGTGCTCGGGCAACTCGACGGCGAGCCGGGCCCGCAGGGCTTCGGTGTCGATCGGGGCGGGTGGGGTTGGTTGCGCAGCAGGCGCGGCAGGCGCGGCACCCGGAACCGCCGGTGCAGCCGGTGCAGCCGGTGCAGCCGGTGCAGCCGGTGCAGCCGGTGCAGCCGGTGCAGCCGGGACGACGTACCCCACCAGCCGGCCGGGGCCGCCGTCCGAGCGGACCACGACCGCGGCCGTACGCACCTGGGGCGAGCGGGTCAGGGCGGTGGCGATCTCGCCGAGCTCCACCCGGAAGCCGCGGACCTTGACCTGGTCGTCGCCGCGGCCGTGGTAGCGCAGTTGTCCGTCCCCGCCCCAGGAGACCAGGTCGCCGGTGCGGTACATGCGGGCGCCGGGTGGGCCGAAGGGGCTGGCCGTGAAGCGTTGGGCGGTGAGTGCGGACCGGCCCAGGTAGCCGCGGCCGACGCCGGCCCCGGCCACGTACAACTCGCCGACCACGCCGGGTGGCACCGGGCGCAGCAGCGGATCGAGGACGTGGGCGGTGACGCCCGGTAGCGGGCTGCCGATCGGCGGGGTCGCCGCGCCGGTGAGCGGTGGGCTCATCGTCACGCAGGCGGTCGCCTCGGTCGGCCCGTACGCGTTGACCATGCGCCGCCCCGGCGCCCAGCGGGCCACCAGTTCGGCCGAGCACGCCTCGCCGCCGACGACGAGGGTCCGCAGGTGGTCGAGGCCGGTGGGTTCGAGGCCGGTGAGGGCGGTCGGTGGGATGAGGGCGTGGGTGATGCGGTGGTCGGCGAGCGCCTCGCCGAGGAGTTCGCCGGCGAGCGGCCCGGGCGGCGGGACGACCAGGGTGGCGCCGGTGGCCAGCGCCATCAGCGTCTCCATCACCGAGGCGTCGAAGGACGGCGAGGCGAGCGCCAGGACGCGGCTGTCCGGGTCGATGGCGAGCCGGTCGGCCTGCGCGGCGGCCAGCGCGGCCAGGCCGTGGTGCTCGATCACCACGCCCTTGGGCCGGCCGGTGGAGCCCGAGGTGTAGATGACGTACGCGGCGTCGCGCGGCGTCGCGGTGTCCAGCGGCGCCCGGCTCGGCGGGGCGTCCGGGTCCGCCGGCGACGGCGCAGGCCCGGTCAGGTCCGCCACGGACAGCACCGTGGCCCCGGTCGCGGCCAGCCCGGGCGCGAGGTCGGCGGTGGTGAGGACGAGCGCCGGGGCGGCGTCGGTGAGCATGTAGGCGATGCGCTGGCGCGGGTAGTCGGGGTCGACGGGCAGGTGGGCGGCGCCGGCCCGCTGCACCGCCAGGAGGGCGACGACCAGGTCGACCGAGCGCGGCAGCACGACGGCCACCAGCCGGCCGGGCCCGGCTCCGTGCGCGACCAGGCGGGCCGCCAACTCACCCGCTTCTCGGTGCAGTTGGGCGTAGGTCAACTCGGTACGGGGCACGCCGGCAGCTCCCGAGCCACGGGCGGCTGCCGATCCGCCCGACCTGCCCGCCGCGTCCGCCGCGTCCGGTCCACCCGGCGTGGCAGGTGCCGTCGTGGCCGCGGGTCCGGTCACGGCGATGGCGTGCGGGCGGCTGCGCACCTGGGCGCCGACCAGTTCGGCCCAGGTGGCGGGCGGTGGCGGGGTCGGGCCGTGTTGACGCTCGGCGAGGGCGGCGCGCTCGGCGGGCAGCGCCAGGTCGAGCGCGCCCACCGGGGTGTGCGGCTCGGTCAGCAGGGCGCGCAGCCCGGCCCGTACCCGCTCCGCGATCCGCTCCACGGCCTGCGCGTCCACCGCGTCCGGCTGGTACTTCAGCCGCAGCGTCAGTTGTTCACCGGGGATGGCGACGCAGGTCAGCGGGTAGTGCGTGGCGTCCCAGCCGTGTACGTCGGCGACGGTGAGGCCGGTGCCGGCGGTGAGCTCCGCCAGGTCGTCCACCGGGTAGTTCTCGACGGCCGTCAGGGTGTCGAAGAGCGTGCCGATGCCGGTCTCGCGCTGAATGTCGGCCAGGCCCAGATGGTGGTGCGGCAGCAGCGTGGTCAGCTCCTCCTGCACCCGGGTGGCCAGGTCGAGCAGCGACTCCTGCGGGCGCAGCCCGACCCGGACCGGGACGGTGTTCACGAAGAGTCCGACCATCCGCGTCACCCCGGGCACCTCGGCGGGGCGGCCGGAGACGACGGTGCCGAAGAGCAGGTCGGTGCGGCCGGTGCAGGCGGCGAGGGTCAACGCCCACACGGTCTGCACGACCGTGCCCAGGGTGAGTTCCGTGGCCCGGGCGAACGCGGCGAGTTCCGCGGTGAACTCGGCGTCCAGCACGCGCGTCAGCTCCTCCGGCGGTCCCGCCACCACCCGGCCGGCCGCGGCGGGCGCCAACAGGGTGGGTTCGGTGCAGCCGGCCAGTGCCGCGCGCCAGGCGGCGCCGGCCGCGGCCCGGTCCTGCCCGGCGAGCCAGTGCAGGTAGTGCGGGTAGTGCGGGGCCGGCGCGAGCGCCGGCGGCACGGCGCCCCCGACCCCGCTCCCGGTCACGTCCGCGTTCGCGTCTCCGTCTTCGGGGCCGGCCGCCGGCGCGCTCTCGGCCCGCTCCCGGGCGTAGGAGCGGAGCAACTCCCGTACCAGCAGCGGCATCGACCAGCCGTCGAGCACCAGGTGGTGGCCGGTGAGGACGAGTTCGCTGGTGGTGTCGTCGAGTCGGATCAGGGTGCAGCGCAGCAGCGGCGGGGCGGCCAGGTCGAAGCGGCGCAACCGGTCGTCCTCGGCGGCGCGGCGGGCCCGCCGCTGTCGTTCGCGGCGGGTGTGCCGGCGCAGGTCGCGCTCGGTGAGCTGGACCGCCGCGTGCTCGGCCGCCCGCTGCACCCAACCCGGCCCCGTACCCGGCGCGTCACCGGCGGGGTCCGTGCCGTACGCGGCGGGGCCGTCGGAAGCCGGCACGAACGCCGTCCGCAGCGGGGCGTGCCGCGCGACCACGTGGTGCAGGGCCGCTTGCAGCGCGGCGGCGTCGAGGGCGCCGGCCAGATGCAGGGTGACCTGGACGTGGTAGAGGTCGAGCGCGCTCTCGTCGTAGCGGGACAGGAACAGCAGCCCCTCCTGGAGCGGGGTGACGGGCCACACCGCCCCGACGGCCGGTGCGGGGGGCGCCTCGCCGGCGGGCACGGTGTCCGGCACGTCCGGGGCGTGCTCGGCCACCGTGAGCAGGCCGCGCACGGTGCGCTGGCGGAACACGTCCTGCGGGGTGAACCGCAGGCCCGCCCGGCGCGCGGCGCCCACCAGGTGGATGGAGAGGATGCTGTCGCCGCCCAGGGCGAAGAAGCTGTCGGTGGTGCCGACCTCGGGCAGGTGCAGCAACTCGGCGAACAGCCCGGCGAGCAGCCGCTCGTCAGCGGTGCTCGCGGCCACCTGCTCGGCAGTTTCGGCGAGCTCGGGCGCGGGCAGCGCGGCCCGGTCGAGCTTGCCGTTGCGGGTCACCGGCAGCGCGTCGATGGGGATCAGCGCGGTGGGCACCAGATGGGCGGGGAGCACCGCTTCGAGATGGTCGCGGACCGCTCGGAGCGCCGCCGCGTCCAGCGGGCCCGCCGCCGGCGCCTCCCCGACCGGCTGCTCCCCGGCCGGCCGGGCGTCGACGGGCGGTGCGGCCGGTACGAGGTAGCCGACCAGGTGCGCGGCGCCGGTCGCCGGGTCGGTGTGGGCGATCACGGCGCTGTGCGCCACGGCCGGGTGGGCGTCGATGGCCGCCTGGATCTCGCCGGGCTCGATGCGCAGCCCGCGCAGCTTGATCTGGTCGTCGGCCCGACCCAGGTGTTCCAGGGTGCCGTCGCGCCGCCAGCGGGCGAGGTCACCGGTGCGGTAGAGGCGCGAGCCGGGGGGCCCGTACGGGTCGGCGGTGAAGCGTTCGGCGGTGAGCGCGGCCCGGCCGAGGTAGCCGAGCGCGAGTTGGGCGCCGGCCAGGTACAGCTCGCCGGGCACCCCGGGCGGCACCGGGCGCAGCGCGGCGTCGAGCACCAGGGTGCGGGTGTTCCACACCGGCCGGCCGATCGGCACCCGGACCGCGGTGGCGTCGGCGGGCCCGGTGTGCCAGCCGGTGACGTCCACGGCGGCCTCGGTCGGCCCGTACAGGTTGTGCAGTTCGGCCTGCGGTGCCAGCCGCTGCCAGCCGGCGACGGCGGCCGGCGGCAGGCCCTCGCCGCTGGCGAAGACGCGGCGCAGGCTGGCGCAGTCGGCGGCGCTCGCGCCGGCGGTGAAGGCGGCCAGCATCGAGGGGACGAAGTGCGCGGTGGTGATCGCCCGGTTGCGGATGAGGGCGGCGACCGCGGCCGGGTCGCGGTGGTCGTCGGGGCCCGCGACCACCAGCGTGGCGCCGGCGAGCAGCGGCCAGAACAGCTCCCACACCGACACGTCGAAGCCGGCCGGGGTCTTGTGCAGCACCCGGTCGGTGGCGTCGAGCGGGTAGCGGTCCTGCATCCAGCGCAGCCGGTTGGCGATCGCCTCGTGGGTGACCTGGACGCCCTTGGGCCGCCCGGTGGAGCCCGAGGTGTAGATGACGTACGCCGGGTCCTGCGGCAGCGGTGCGGTGGGCCGGCGACCGGGGCGGCGCGCGGGCGCGGGGTCCGTGGGTGAGGGGTCCGTGGACGGGTCCGCGGGCGACGGGCCCGCGGGGGTGACCGCCAGCGGGATCGTCAGCAGGGGGAGGTCCGCCCCGTCGCGGGCCGCGCCGACGGCGAACCGCCAGCCGTCGCCAGCGCCGGCACCGGGGCCATCAGCGTCGCCGAGCACACTGCCCGTACTGGCCGAGCCGAGCGTGTCGGGCGACGGGAACCACTGGTCGGCCAGCTCCCGCGTGGTGACCAGGGCCGCGGCGCCGGCGTCCACCAGCAGGGCGGCGATCCGCTCGCGCGGCAGCTCCCGGTCGACGGGCAGGTAGCCGGCGCCGGTGCGCTGCACGGCGTGCAGGGCCAGCACCAGGGCGGCCGAACGGGGCAGCGCGACGGCCACCACATCGCCCCGACCGGCGCCGACGCTGCGGCCGGGCCCGCTCGCGGTGTCGCCACCGTCGCCGCTGCTGCCACCGCTGCCACTGCCGTCGCCGGCCGGCCTCTGGCCACCGGCCAACCGGACGGCCAGCGCATCGGCCGCGGCGTCGAACTCCGCGTAGCTCAGGCGCTGTTCCCCTGCCACCAGCGCGGTGGCCTGCGGTGTGCGGGCGGCCTGGGCGCGGACGAGTGCGGGCAGCGTGGTCGGCGGCAGCGGGTGGGCGGTGTCGTTCCATTCGGTGAGCACCCGGCGCCGGTCCGCGGTCGAGAGCAGCGTTGCGGCGCTGAGCGGGGTGTCCGGGTGGCGGCAGGCCCAGGCCAGGAGGGTGCGAAGCCGCTCGCCGAGCGCCTGCACGGTCTCCCGGTCGAACAGCGCCGTACGGTAGTTGAACGCCGCGCGCAGCCCCTGCCGGCCCGCCTCCTCCACGACGGCCAGCGTCAGGTCCCACTTGGCGCCCCGGGTCTCGACCAGCTCGACCGTCGCGGCTGCCGGGCCGAGGTCCACCGTGCCGCGGGGCGCGTTCTGGTGCACCAGGGCGACGTGGAACAGCGGGTGGCGGGCGAGCGAGCGTTCCGGGCTGAGCCGTTCCACCAGCCGCTCGAAGGGCAGGTCGCCGTGGTCGAAGGCGTCCAGGTCCACCGCGCGCACCCGCTCGACCAGTTCCCTGAAGGTCGGGTCGCCCGAGGTGTCGGTGCGCAGCACCACCGTGTTGGAGACCAGGCCGACCAGGTCGTGCAGGGCCCGGTCGGTGCGTCCGCTGAGCACCGTGCCGATCGGCAGGTCGGTGCCGCCGCCGTGCGCGGTGAGCAGCGCCGCGAACGCCGCCTGGACCACCATGAACAGCGTGGCCCCCGACGCCGCGGCCAGTTCGGCCGCAGCCCGGTGCGAGGCCGCGTCGATGGTGAACTCGGCCGAGTCGCCGCGCTGGTCCACCTCGGTGGGCCGCGGCCGGTCGAGCGGCAGCGCGATCTCCTCGGGCGCGCCGGCCAGCGCGGTGCGCCAGTAGGCGGTCAGCGACTCCTCCCGGTCCGCGAGGGCCGCCGCCTGCCACAGCGTGTAGTCGGCGTACTGCACGGCGGGCGCCGGCGGGAGGCCCACGGTCGCGCCGGGCAGCCGGGCGGCGTAGCAGGCGGCCAGGTCGGCGACGAGCGGGCCGCTCGACCACTCGTCACAGGCGATGTGGTGCAGCAGGAGCAGCAGGGCGCTCTCCCCGCCGGCGGCGTGCAACAGGTGGGCGCGCAACGGCGGTTCGGCGGCGAGGTCGAATTCGTACGCGGCGAGCCTGCGCACCTCGTCGGTGATCGCGTCCGCGAGGAGCTGGGCGGTGTGCAGGGCGGGGGCCGCCGCCGCGGCGGGCAGCACCCGCTGGGTCGCGCGGCCCTCGTGCTCGGGGAAGACGGTGCGCAGCACCTCGTGCCGGGCCGTCAGGTCGGCGAGCGCGTGCCGCAACGCCCCCTCGTCGAGCCGGTCGCGGGTGCGCAGCACCAGCGGCACCGTGTAGGTGGTGCCAGAGCCGGCCAGCCGGTGCAGGAACCACAGCCGCTGCTGCGCGGGGGAGAGCGGCAGCGCGGCCGGGCGCGCGGCTGTGGCGGCCAGCGCCGGCCAGGGCGTGCGCTCGGCCCGATCGGCCGCGGCGATGCGGTCGGCCAGCTCGGCGACCGTGGCGGCCTCGAACAGGGCCCGGATGGGCAGCCGTACGCCCAGTTCGGCGGCGATCAGCCCGGCGAGCCTGGTGACCAGCAGGGAGTGGCCGCCGAGGGCGAAGAAGTTGTCGTCGATGCCGACGGCTGGCAGGCCGAGCAGCCGGCCGTACAGGTCGCACAGCAGCCGCTCGTGCGGGGTGCGCGGGGCGCGCCCGCCGGTGGTGGCGGCCCGCCCCGGCTGCGGGAGCGCGGCCCGGTCGAGCTTGCCGTTGGTGGTCAGCGGCAGCCGCTCCAGGGTGACGAAGGCAGCGGGCACCATGTGCTCGGGGAGCGCTGCGGCACAGGCGGCCCGCAGGGTGGCGGCGGACTCGCCTGGGCGGTCGGCCGCGACCGGGGCCGGGGCGGTGACCGGCGCCGAGGCCGGAGTGGGGGCCGGAGTTGGGGCCGGGGTGCCTCCCGTCGCCGGGGTCGGCTCCCCCACGACGTACGCGACGAGCCCGTCCCCGGTGGGCAGGTCCGTGCGGAGCAGCACGGCGGCGGCGCGTACGCCGGGCACCGCCAGCAGCACCGCTTCGATCTCGCCGGTCTCCACGCGGAAGCCGCGCACGGAGACCTGGTGGTCGGCGCGGCCCAGGTAGCGCAGCACGCCGCCGGCCGACCAGCGGGCCAGGTCGCCGCTGCGGTACAGCCGGCTGCCCGGTGCCCCGAACGGGTTGGCCACGAACCGGTCCGCGGTCAGCGCCGGCCGGTTCAGATAGCCGCGGGCGAGTCCGCCGCCCGCCACGTACAGCTCGCCGGTGACGCCCGGCGGCACCGGTCGCAGCCCGCCGTCCAGGACGTAGACCCGCAGGTCGTCGATGGCGCGGCCGATCGGGCTGGCCACGTCGGCCGCGGCGGGCGCGGTCTCGGCCGCGGTCAGTTCGTGCTCGGTGACGTGCACGGTGGTCTCGGTGATGCCGTACATGTTGAGCAGCCGCGGGCCGTCGGCGCCGGCCGTCCACGGCGCGGCACGGCGCGGGTCGAGCGCCTCGCCGCCGAAGACCACCCAGCGCACCGATGCCGGCGGCTCCGCGCCGTCCAGGGCATCGGTGAGCTGGTAGAAGGCGGCCGGCGTCTGGCTGAGTACGGTGACCTGCTCGGTCTGGAGCAGGCGCAGGAAGTCGGGGGCCGAGCGGGCCGTGTCGTGCGGGACGACGACCAGCCTGCCGCCGTGCAGCAGCGCGCCCCACAGCTCCCAGACGGAGAAGTCGAAGGCGTACGAGTGGAACATCGTCCACACGTCGGCCGGCCCGAAGCCGAACCGCTCGCGGGTCGCGTCGAAGAGCCGGCCGATGTTGCGCCGGGTGACCACCACGCCCTTGGGCCGGCCGGTGGAGCCCGAGGTGTAGATGACGTACGCGGCGTGGTCGGGCGAGGCGGCGGGCGCGCCACCGGCGCCGGGCGCACCCCCCGCCGCCCCGTCGCCCCCGGCGGCGCTACCCGCTCCGGCTACTCCGGCCGCTCCCGCTGGCGCGCCCGTCTGGGCGAGGACCGCCCCGCCCGTGGCCAGCGTCAGCACCCGGTGCCCGCGCAGCGCGTCCGCTGCCGCGTGGTCGGCGGTGGTCAGGACGGCCGCCGGCGTGGCGTCGGAGAGCGTGTACGCGATGCGGTCGGCCGGGTAGCGCGGGTCGATCGGCAGGTACGCGGCGCCGGCACGGACCACCGCGAGGACGGCGACGACCGCCAGCGGGGTGCGCGGCAGCAGGAGCGCGACGCGGTCGTCGGGGCCGATGCCGAGTGCGGTCAGCCGGGCGGCCAGACGCTCGGTGCGGGCGTCGAGTTCGCCGTAGCTGAGGGTGTGTCCGGCGTGGCTGACGGCGGGGGCGTGCGGCGCGGACCGCACCACGGCCGCGAACCGTTCCATCAGGTCGGGCTCGCCGCTCTGCGCGCCGCGCGGGTTCCACTCGCTGAGCACCGTGCGCCGCTCGTCAGCGGTGAGCTGCGGCAGCCGGTTGATCGGGGTGTCGGGGCTGGTCAGGGCCGCGTCGAGCAGGCTGACCAGGCGGCCGGCGAGCGCGGCGGCCGTGGCCCGGTCGAAGAGGTCGGCGCTGTAGTTGAGGGCGCCGGTCAGCCGCCCGTCCCCGGCGTGGTCGGTGAAGCCGACGATGAGGTCGAACTTGGCGGTGTCGGTCTCGCGCAGCCCGAACTCCACCGCGACGCCCTCGGCGACGAACGGCGCCGGCGTACGGTTCTGGTACGTCAGCATCACCTGGAAGAGCGGGTTGGCCGCCGGCGAGCGGTCCGGGTTGAGCTCTTCGACGACCCGCTCGAAGGGCACCTGGGCGTGGTCGAAGGCGTCCAGCGTGGTGCGCCGCACCCGGTCTAGGAGCGTGCCGAAGGTGGGGTTGCCACTCAGGTCGGTGCGGAGCACCAGGGTGTTGACGAAGAAGCCGACCAACTCCTCCGTCCTGCGGTCGTCGCGGCCCGCCGTGGGCACCCCGAGCGGCAGGTCATCGCCGGCGCCGACGGCGTGCAGGAGTACGGCGACGCCCGCCTGGGCCACCATGAACGGCGTGACCCCGCGCACCGCGGCCAGCTCGCGCAGCGCCCGCGTCGTCCGCTCCGACAGCGCGAACGGCACGAACCCGCCGCGTCCGCTGGGCACCGCGGGCCGCGGCCGGTCGGCCGGCAGTTCGATGACGCGCGGCGCATCGGCCAACTTCTCGCGCCAGTATTGGAGTTGCCGGTCCCAGGACGGTCCGGCCAGCAGGTCGAGCTGCCAGCCGGCGTAGTCCGCGTACTGCACCGGCAGCGGCGCGTACTGCGGGGCCCGGCCGGCGCGGCGGGCGGCGTACGCGGTGGCCAGGTCCCGCAGCAGCGGGTCCACGGAGCCCTCGTCGGCGGCGATGTGGTGCAGCAGGAGCAGCACCGACCAGGTGCCGTCGCCGTGCAGCGCACTCACCCGCAGCGGGAACTCGGCCGCCAGGTCGAAGGGGCGCCCGGCCAGCGCGTCGAGGACCGTTTCCCGATCCTCTTCGGTGACCGCGCGGGTGGTGAACGGCGGCTGCCAGTCGGTCGCGACGCGCTGGTACGGCTGCCCGTCGGCGGTCTCGGCGAAGACGGTGCGCAGCACCTCGTGCCGGCCCATCAGGTCGTGCACGGCGTCCCGCAGCGCGGCCGGGTCCACCTCGCCGCGCAGGGTCAGCACGTACGGCAGGTGGTAGCCGGCGCCCGGGGCCAGCCGGTGCAGGAACCACAGCCGGCGTTGGGCCGGGGACAGCGGCGGGTGTACGGGCCTGGCGCCGGCGGCCAGTTCCGGCACGGCCGGCCGGTCGGCGGCGGCCAGCGCGGCCAGCGCCTGGACGGTCGGCGCGTCGAAGACCGCCCGCACCGACAGGTCGAGCCCCGCCGCACGCGCCCTGGCCACCAGCCGGGCGGCGAGCAGCGAGTGGCCGCCGACGGCGAAGAAGTCGTCGTCGGCCCCGACCCGCGGCACCTGGAGGACCTCGGCGAACAGTCCGGCCAGCAACTCCTCGCGCTGACCGCTCGGCGCGCGTCCCGCCGGCGCGTCGAACTCCGGTGCGGGCAGCGCCGCGCGGTCCAGCTTGCCGTTGGGGGTGCGCGGCAGCTCGGGGAGCGGCACCAGCAGCGCGGGGACCAGGTGGTCGGGGAGCCTGCGGGCCAGGGCCGTACGCAGCGCGTCGAGCGCGGCCGGGTCGGCGGGCGCGACCACGTAGCCGACCAGGCGGGTGCCGCCGGCGCCGGCGGCGGCGACCACCGCGGCGTCCCGCACCCCGGACTCGGCCCGCAGCGCGGCCTCCACCTCGCCCGGCTCGACCCGGTGGCCGCGGATCTTGACCTGCTGGTCGGCGCGGCCGACCAGCTCAAGGGTGCCGTCCGGGCGCTGCCTGGCCAGGTCGCCGGTGCGGTACATGCGCGCGCCCGCGCCCGCGAAGGGGTCGGCGACGAAGCGTTCGGCGGTGAGCGCGGTGCGCCCCAGGTAGCCGGTGGCGACGCCGGCGCCGGCGAGGTAGAGCTCGCCGGTGAGCCCGTCCTGGACCGGGTTCAGGGCCCGGTCCAGGACGTAGGCGCGGGTGTTCCACAGCGGTCGCCCGACCGGTGGGGCCGCCGTGTCGGCCGGCCCGATCTCGGCGCTGGTGGACCAGATGGTGGTCTCGGTCGGCCCGTACAGGTTCACCACCCGGCCGCCGTGCGCGCCGAGCGCCGCGGCCAGGTCGGGCGGCAGCGCCTCACCGCCGGTGAGCACGTGCAGCCCGTGCAGTGCGCCCGGGTCCGCCTCGTACAGCGCCCGCCACAGCGAGGGCGTGGCCTGGGCGACGGTCGCGCCCGAGGTGCGCAGCAGCCGGCCGAGGAGCAGCGGGTCGCGCACCTCGGCGCGGCTGGCCACGATGACGGTGCCGCCGCTGACCAGGGGCGCGAAGAGTTCGAGTACGGAGATGTCGAAGCCGACCGTGGTCACCGCGAGCAGCCGCGCCCCGTCGGCGAGCGCCGGATCGGTGCCCAGGCAGGCGAGGAAGTTGGCGACGGCGCCGCGCGGCACGACCACGCCCTTGGGCCGGCCGGTGGAGCCCGAGGTGTAGATGACGTACGCGGGCTGCTCCGGGTGCGCGGCGCGCGGGCGCGCCAGCGGTTCCGCGGCGGCCAGCAGCGCGGCGGTGGCCGCGTCGTCGAGCACGACCGGCCCGGCGGCGGGCCCGGCTCCCTCCGTGCCCTCGCCCCCTGCGGGGGCCTCGGCGGCGGCGAGCACCGGTGCGGTGGCCCGGTCGGTGACCAGGTGGGCCGGCGTCGCGTCGGCGAGCATGTACGCGATCCGCTCCGCGGGGAAGTCCGGGTCCAGTGGCAGGTAGGCGGCGCCGGTGCGGGCCACCGCGAGGAGCGTCACCAGGAGGTCGACGCCGCGCGGCAGCAACACGCCGACCAGGTCGCCGGGGCCGGCGCCGCGCGCGGCCAACAGCCCCGCCAACCTGGCTGCCCTGGCGTCGAGTTCACGGTAGTCCAGCCGGTCGGGCCCGGCCTCGCAGGCCGGGCGGTCGGGGGTGGCCGCGGCCTGGGCGGCCACGAGTTCGGCGATGCCGGCCGGGGCGATCGGGTGGCTGTCGCCGCCGGGGGCCGCGAGCAGCCGGCGCCGTTCGGCTGCGCCGATCAGGTCCACCGTGGCGACGGGCGCGTCGGGGTCGGCGGTGACCGCGTCGAGCAGCCGCAGCAGCGCGGCCACGATCCGCTGCACGTCCGCTGCGGCGAACAGGTCGGCCGCGTACTCGACCTGCCCGTGCGCCGTGCCGGCGGCCGGGTCCTCGGAGAGGGTGAACTGGAGGTCGAACTTGGCCGTGCCGGTCGACACCAGCTCGGGACGCCCGTACTGGCCGGGGAACCCCTCGCCGGCCCCGCCCGCCGTGGCGTCGGCGGCGGCGAACTCCTCGCGCACCGCGAGCAGCACCTGGAAGAGCGGGCTCAGCCCGTGCCCGCGGGCCGGGTTGAGCTCTTCCACGA
This sequence comes from Streptomyces sp. 796.1, assembly GCF_047525675.1. Taxonomy (NCBI): domain Bacteria; kingdom Bacillati; phylum Actinomycetota; class Actinomycetes; order Kitasatosporales; family Streptomycetaceae; genus Streptomyces; species Streptomyces sp. 796.1. Next base: position 23,542 of record NZ_JBLIWA010000063.1, read on the forward strand.
CCCGCTCGAAGGGCAGTTCCTGGTGCGCCATGGCCGCCAGGTCCACCTCCCTGACCTGCGCGAGCAGGGCGCGGAAGGTGGGGGTGCCGGACAGGTCGGCGCGGAGTACGAGGGTGTTGATGAAGAAGCCGACGAGATCGGTCAGGGCGGCGTCGGTGCGGCCTGCGACCGGAACGCCGATGGTGATGTCGTCGCCGGCGCCGAGCCGGGAGAGCGTTGCGGCCAGCGCGGCGTGCACCACCATGAAGGTGCTGCACCTGGTCTCCAGCGCGAGCCCCCGCACCCGCGCGAAGACGTCGTCGGCCACGGCGAAGCGCAGCACCTCGCCCCGTCCGCTCGGCTGCTGGGCCGGCGGCCCGGCCCACGGCAGGGCGAGCCGTTCGGGCACGCCGGCCAACTGGGTGCGCCAGTGGGCGAGCGCGGCGGCCTCCCGCTCGGCCGCGCCGGCCCGCTGCCACAGCGTGTAGTCGACGTAGCTCACCGGTAGCGGGGCCAGCGCCGGTGCCGTGCCCGCCAGCCGGGCCCGGTAGGCGGCGGCCAGGTCGCGCAGGAGCGGCGGCAGGGACCACTCGTCGCCGGCGATGTGGTGCAGGACCAGGAGCAGTGCGTGCCGGTCCGGGGCGAGCGTGAACAGGTGGGCGCGCAGCGGCAGTTCCCGTTCGATGGCGAAGGGTTGGCGCGCCGCGGCGGCGATCGCCGCGTCCACCTCGTGCTCCTCCACCGCGTGCGCGGTGAGTTCCACCGTGGCCTGGGCGGTGGGCAGCACCTGCTGCACCGGCTCGCCGTCGCCGTCAGCGGGGACGGGGAAGAGGGTGCGCAGCACCTCGTGCCGGTCGAGCAGGTCGTGCAGGGCGGTGCGCAGCGCCTGCTGGTCGACCGGCCCCGACAGGTGCAGGGCGAGGGGCACGTTGTAGGTGGGGGTCGCGCCGTCCGCCTGGTAGAGGAACCACAGCCGGCGCTGGCCGGGCGAGAGCGGCAGCCGGGCCGGGCGCGGTTGCCGGGTCAGCGGCGCCCGCCGGGTGCGGGCCCGCTCCATCGCGCGGGCGAGCGCGGTCACCGTGGGGTGGTCGAACAGGGCCCGTACCGGCAGTTCCACACCGGTCGCGGTGCGCAGCGCGGCCACCACCCGGGCGGCGGTGAGCGAGTGGCCGCCGGCGGCGAAGAAGTCGTCGTCGACCCCCACTTCGGGCACCCGCAGCGCCTGCGCGAACAGCGTGGCCAACAGCCGCTCGGCCGCGCCGGCCGGCGCCCTGCCACCGCGCGCACCACGCCGCCCGGGCGCCGGCAGCGCGGCCCGGTCGAGCTTCCCGTTGGGCGTGCGGGGCAGCGCGGCCAGCACCACGAGGGCCTCCGGCACGGCGTAGTCGGGCAGCGTGCCGGCGAGGTGGGCGCGGAGCAGGGCGGCGGTGTCGGGCGCGGCGTGCGGGGCCTGTTCGTGGGTGGTTGCTTGGTCGGTCGTGACGCGGGCCGTGGGGCCGGCGGCCGGGCCGGTCGTGAGGTCGGCCGCGGGATCGGCCACGGGACCGGCCGGGGAGTCGGTCGGCTGCCCGTCCGGGGCCAGTACGCAGTACGCCACCAGCGCCAGCGCCCCCGGTCCGTCCACCGCCGGGTCCCCCGCCGTCTCCCAGGACCTGGCCACCACGGCGGCCTCGCGCACCCGCGGGTGGCTGAGCAGGGCCGCTTCGACCTCGCCGGGTTCGATGCGGTGGCCGCGGACCTTGAGCTGCTGGTCCACCCGGCCGCGCAGGTCAACCGTGCCGTCGGCGTTCCAGCGGGCCAGGTCGCCGGTGCGGTACATGCGGGTGCCCGCGGGCCCGAAGGGGTCGGCGACGAAGCGTTCGGCGCTCAGCCCGGGCCGGCCCAGGTAGCCGAGCGCGACGCCGGCGCCGGCGATGTACAGCTCCCCCACCGCGCCCGGCGGCACCGGGTGGAGCGCCGCGTCGAGCACGTACAGCCTGGTGTTCCACAGCGGTCGGCCGACGTGCGGTGCGCTAAGCGCCGCGGATTCGATGCAGGGGGTGGCGCTCACGGTGCCGGCCGTGGACCAGATGGTGGTCTCCGTCGGCCCGTACAGGTTGACCACCCCGGCGCCGAGCCCGGCCAGCCGGTCGGCGAGGTCGGGGGCCAGCGGTTCGCCGCCGGTGAGCACCTTGACGCCGGTCAGCGCCTCGGGCACGGCGTCCGTGAGCACCCGCCACAGCGAGGGCGTGGCCTGCATGACGGTGGGCCCGGCCGCATCGATCAGGTCGCGCAGCAGGAACGGGTCGCGCACCTGCTCGGCGCTGGCCAGCAGCACCGTGCCGCCGGCCAGCAGCGGGGTGAACAGCTCCAGGGCGGCGATGTCGAAGGAGACGGTGGTGACCGCGAGCAGCCGGTCCTCGGCGGTGAGGCCGAGTTCGTGCCGCGCGGCGGCGAGCAGGTTGGCCAGCGCCCGGCGCGGCACGGCCACGCCCTTGGGCCGGCCGGTGGAACCCGAGGTGTAGATGACGTACGCGGGGTGCTCGCCGTGCACGCCCGGGCGGTACGGAGCGCACGGGGCGGCACTCGCCGTCGGGCCCGGGGCGCCCGCGCCACCCACCGTCGCCTCGGGAGCACCTGCCGTCTCAGGCACACCCTCCCCGTCAGGCGCACTCGCCGCCACGTCGGCGTCACCCACCACGGCCTCATCCACCGCGTACGCCGCGTCCGCGTCTCCCGGAGTGAGGACCGTCCACGGTCCGGCGGCCACCGCCGCGGCGCACTCGGGGGTGGTCGCCGCGGCGTCGGTCAGTACCGCGATCGGCGCCGCGTCGCGCAGCATGTGGCCGACGCGCTCGCCCGGGTACGTCGGGTCGACGGGGACGTAACCCGCGCCGCTGCGCGCCACCGCGAGCAGCGCCACCACCAGGTCGACGGTGCGCGGCAGGGCGACGGCGACCAGGCGCCCTGCGCCCGCGCCGTGCGCGGCCAGCGCGCGGCTGAGCCGGGTCACCCGGCGGTCGAGTTCGCCGTAGTCGAGCGTCTGGCCCGCGGCGTCGCGTACGGCCACCGCGTCCGGTCGGCGCGCGGCGTGGTCGGCGACGGCCGCATCGAGGTCGGCTCCCGGCTGGCCGCCGGCGCCCGGTGCGTTGAAGTCGGTGAGCACGCGCCGCCGTTCGGCCGCCCCGAGCACCCCGAGCGCTCCGGTGGGCGCCGTGGCGTCGGCGTCCCCGAGGCGGGCCAGCAGGTCGGTGAACCGGTCGCCGTGCGCGGCGAGGTCGGCGGCCGAGTACAGCGCGGGGTTGCCGTCCACGGTGAGCGCGAGCCCGTCGGCGCCCGGCAGCCCGCTGACGGTGAAGGTCAGGTCGTCCACGGCGCCGGCCGACAGGTAGTGCACGGTGCCGGTGACGGCGCCGAGCCGCAGGGCCGGCGGGAACGGCTTGATGTTGATCTGCGGCCCGACCAGCCGCCGGCCGGCGCCGAACAGGCCGAGATCGCGCCGGAGTTGTTCGCCCCGGTAGCGCTGGTGGCGGCGTTGCCGGCGGAGCAGTTCGGTCACCGACCGCACCTGGGCGGCGAGCGGGGCGCGCTCGGTGACGGCGATGCGCAGCGGTACGACGTTGACGGCGGTGGCCGGCACCCGGGCCAACGGGGTGCCGGTGCGGTTCATGACCGGCAGGCCGAGCACGACGTCGTCGGTGCCGCCGAGCCTGGCCAGGTAGAGGGCGCTGGCGACGAAGACCGCCTCCGGCCAGGAGGCGCGGCACGCCTTCGCGAACCGTTCCAGGGCGGTGGCCCGCTCCGCGTTGAGCCGGGTGTGGTGCCGGATGAAGGTGTGCGAGGGGCCGGCGGTGCGGGCGCCGAGGCCGCTGGCCTGCGGCCGGTCGGCGAGCAGCGCGTGCCAGAAGGCGGCGTCGGCCCGCTCGTCCGCGGAGCCCGCGTAGGCCAGGTCGGCGGCGACCGCGTCCCGGATCGACCCGAACGGGCTGGGGCTGGGCTCGGCGCCGGCGGCCAGCGCCTGGTACACCTCGGCGACCCGCTGGGCCAGTTGGAAGAAGCCGTAGCCGTCGAGCAGGATGTGGTGGCAGCGGTGGTACCACAGCCAGCGCTGTTCACCCACCCGCAGCAGTGCGTGCCGCACCAGCACGCCGCTCTCCAGGTCGACCGGGACGGCCCGGTCGCCGTCCATCCACGCGGCGGCCACCGCGTCCGGGTCCGCCTCGCCGCGCAGGTCGATCCGCAGCGGCGGCTCCGGTGGCGCGCCCCCGACCTCCTGCCACACTTCCTCGGCTACGTCCGCGCCCGCCGCTGCTCCACCTTGCTGACCTACCGTCAACTCCGCTGAATCTGCGCCTGGTTCGACACCCACTGCACCCTGGGCCGCCGCCTCCGGCCCCCGTACGAAGCGCACCGCGAGCCCGTCCGCCTCGGCGATGGTGCGCTCCAGCGCCGTGAGGAACGCCTGCTCGTCCAGCGGTCCGGTCAGCTCCACGTACTCCGCCGTCAGGTAGGCGGGGCTGGCCGGGTCGAGTTGTTGGGCGGACCAGAGTCCGAGCTGTGCTGCGGTGAGCGGCAGGCGGTCGGCGCGGCGTGGACTCATGCGGAATCTCCCAGCGGTACAGCTCGTACGGCCATGACGGAACGGGGATGGAGTGGCGCGCGGGCGGGCGCGGGCCGCGCGGGGGCGCGCCCGCCCGGTGGCGTGCGACGGAGGGCGTGGCACCGGGCGGGGACCCGGGCCACCTGGGTGGGCGGGGTGCGCTAGTGGCTGGAGCCGTGGCCGGCCCCGGCGCCGGGCGCGGCCCCGTGCCCGGGCGGCGCGGCGGCCAGCACCTCGGGCGGCATGATCACGAAGGGGCGCATCATCATCATGTCTTCGTGTTCGTAGATGTGGCAGTGGTGCATGAAGCGGCCGGCGGGGCCGGTGAACTCGGCGGCCACGTTGACCATTTCACCGGGTCCCAGGCTGACGACGTCCTTGGGCCCGTGCTCGCCCGGGGTCAGCGTGCCGCTGCGCTTGCGCTTGAGGGGCGACTTGGTGCCGGCGCCGTAGCCGCCGCCGGGCAGTTCGAAGTACTCGAAGGTGCTGACGTCGTAGTGGTCGCGGCCGAGCGCCTGGAAGGCGACGGCGTGCAGGTGCATCGGGTGCGGGTAGCTGCCTTCGGACTTCTCCAGGCTGAGGAAGCTCCAGCGCTCGGTGGCGCCGGCGGGCACGGTGAACTGCACGGGGTCGTTGAAGGTGGAGGCGGTGCGCCGGTAGGTGTGCACGGTGCCGTCCGGGTGCTCGAACTGGACCACCCCGTCGATGGGGAAGGGCCCGTCGGGCGCCTTGATGCGCTCCATCTCCCACAGCTCCGGGTCCTTCGGGTAGACCGGGGTGAGCATCACCATGCGCTGCGTGGCGTCGGCCACGTCCGCCTCGTTGCGCCGCCGGTAGGACGGCGAGATGGTGGCGGTGGGCGCGGGCGGCTTCGCCCCGCCGTGGGTGGCGCGCGAGGCGACCCGGAACTCCATCATCTCGGCCCTGATCCCGGGCTCGGGGAAGGCGTTGACCAGCCGCAGCCTGCGCCCGCGCAGGGCGCGGAAGTCCACCAAGAGGTCGGCGCGTTCGGCCGGGGTGAGGACGATGCCGTCCGCCAGCGGTACGGGCTTCGGCAACAGTCCCGCGTCCCCGCCGATCTGGAGGAAGGCGCCGGCGGGCAGCGGCTGGTTGTCCTCGTCGAGGATGCGCAGGTGGTAGGGCCGGTTGTTGGCGGCGTTCAGCGCCCGGAACCTGTACCAGCGGGCCGAGACCTCAAGGTGTGGCCAGATCACGCCGTTGACCAGGGTGAACGGGCCGGTGAAGGGGCGGACCAGCTCGTAGGGGTCGTCGATGACGACGATGCCCTTGTAGAGCAGTCCGCCGGTGAGTTCGCCGCTCTCGTCGGCGTCGAGGTTGCGGTCGTAGAAGACGAGCGGGATCTCCTCGTCGCCGGCCGGCAGGTCGAGGTCGTCCTCCTCGTCGTCGCGGATCAGGTACGTGCCGGCGCCGAGCCCCGTCATCACGTTCAGGTGCGTGATGTGCATGGCGTGGTCGTGGTACCAGAAGTGGCCGGCCGGCTGGTCGTTGGGGTATTCGGCGAGTTGGGCGTGGCCGGGGGCGATGGCGTTCTCCGCCCAGCCGTCGTTGCCGCCGCCGGTGACCGCGCCGTGCAGGTGCACCACGGCCCACGGCGGGAGCGCAGCGACCTCAGGACGCGGCAGCCCGCCCTCGCGGCCCGGCCGGTCCCACATCAGCGGCCGGTCGGGGTCGTAGGCGAACGGGACCCGCACCGCGGTCAGCGGGAAGGCGCCGCTCAGGTGGTTCTCCCAGGCGACCCGCAGCCGCCGGCCGCGCCGCACCTCGATGGTGGGCCCGAGGTGGCTGCCGCCGTAGGTCCACAGGTGGGTGGCGGGCAGTTGGCGGTGCAGCCGCACCCGGGCCCGCTCCAGCGGCAGCGTGAGGCTGCCGCGTGGTCGCAGCACGCGCGGGATCGGCAGCGGGTCGAGGAAGGGCCGCAGCATCTTAGCGGCTGCCGCGGCCCGGGTGGCCTGGCTGGCCCGGATGCCCACCGGGCGCTGGACCGGCAGGTTCGGCAGGTCCCGGACCGGGGTGCCGAGCGCCGCGGTCATCAGGTCGGGTCGCGGCCCTGCGGCCCGGGCGGGACTGGCGCCCGGCACGGCGGCGGCGACCCCGAGGGCGAGGCCGCCGACCGCCCCCGCGCCGGCGATGAAGTGGCGTCTGCCCAGGCCGTTGCGGGGCGGTGGCAGCGGTCTCATGAGGGGTCGTCAGCCATGCTCGCGATGAGGCTCTTGGGCCGCAGGTCGGTCCAGTGCTGCTCGATGTAGTCCAGGCACGCCTGCCGGGTGTCCTCGGGGTGGACGACGGTCCAACCCTCAGGTACGTCAACGAAGTTGGGCCACAGCGAGTGCTGGCCCTCGTCGTTGGCGAGCACCAGGTACACGCCGTCCTCGTCCTCGAACGGATTGCTCACAACAGCCTCCCGAGTTTTCCGGGGCACAACGCCCCGGACCTGCTATTTAGGTAAGCCTAACCTTACTTTTCGATCTACATCAAGGGCCCCGGGAGGACGGCTGCCCCACAGCGCCGACCGACTAGCGCTGCCCCTCGCCGCGCCGGCTGAAGAGCACCCAGGCGAGATAGAGCCCGCCCAGCACCGCGGTGGTCACTCCCACCGGCAGTTGGCTGTTGCGCTGCCCCTCGTCGACCACCGCGAGCCAGGACACCCGGTCCCCCAACCAACCCAGGCAGGCGAAGAATTGATTGGACGCCAGGTGTGCGGCCGAGAGCAGGGCGGCGCCGGTCACCCCGGCCGCGGCGATGCTCACCCCGGGCGAGCGGGTCAGCCGGGCGGCGATCTGCGGCGCGGCGAGCGCCACGAACGGCACCGGGCCCGCACTCGCCACCGCGACCCCGCACAGCGCGACACCAAGCACCGTCAGCGTCGTCCTGGCCCGGTCCACCGGGAGCCCGAGCCCACTGGCCAACTCGTCCCCGAGCTCCAGCATCCGCAACTGCCGCCCGAGCAGGGCCGCCGCGGGCAACAGCACCACCAGCGCGACCGCCATCGTCTGCACCGACCCCCAGGTGCGCCCGTTGAGCGTCCCGATGAGCCAGATGTGGGCGTTCTGTGCGCTGTTGAGGGTGGACCGGGTGAGCAGGTAGGAGTTGACCGACCCGAGCATCGCGGTCACCCCGAGCCCGATCAGCACCAGCCGCACTCCGTGCACCCCGCCCTTGCTGGCCAGCAGGTACACCACCAGCGCGGTCAGCAGCCCGCCGGCGATGGCCCCGGTGGCCACCTGCGCCGCACTGCCGCCGACGGCCACGATGACCACGATCGCCCCGGTGGCCGCACCGCTGTTGAAGCCGATGACGTCGGGACTGGCCAACGGATTGCGCGACAGGCTCTGGAAGATCGCCCCACTCACCCCGAGCGCGGCCCCCACCAGCAGCGCGAGCAGCGCCTGCGGCAGCCGCTCCTGGTTGACGAAGTGCACCGCCAGCCGCTCACCGGTGCCGAAGAACAGCGCCCGCGCCACATCGGGCAGGGCCACCGGGTAGGCCCCCACGCACAGGCTGACGGTCAGCAACACCGCACTGACCGCGAGCCCGACGGCACACACCCAGGCGGTACGCGGATGGGTACGGAAGGAGATGCGGCCGGCCCACAGGCTCACCGGCCGGGTGCCGGCGCCCCGCACCGCCCGCTCCCCCGCCGCCCGCGCCCCGGCGCCGGGCCGGTGCTCGGTCATCGTCACAACGACACCTCCTTGCGGCGCCGCACCATGGCGATGAACACCGGCGCCCCGATCACCGCGGTCACCGCGCCCACCTCCAACTCACCCCGCGGCAGCACCACCCGACCCACGATGTCGGCGGTCAGCAGCAGGCACGGGGCGAGCAGCATCGAGTACGGCAGCACCCAGCGCAGGTCGGGCCCCGTGCACCAGCGCGCCACCAGCGGGATCACCAGCCCCACGAAGCCGATCGGGCCGGCGGCTGCGGTGGCCGTACCGGTGAGCAGGGTCACCGCCACCACGCCGAGCAGCCGCGTCCTGGCGATCTTCGCGCCGAGCGCCCGCCCGAGGTCGTCGCCGAGCGCCAGCGCGTTCAGCGGCCGGGCCAACAACACCGCGATCACCAGCCCCACCAGCACGAACGGCAGCATCTGCGGCACCAGTTCGGAAGGGCGCCCGGCGAGCGAGCCGACCATCCAAAAGCGCAGGTAGTCATAGGTGGCGGCGTCGAAGACGGTCAGCCCCGCGATCAGCCCGCTCAGGCTGGCGCTGATCGCGGCGCCGGCGAGGGCCAGCCGCACCGGCGAGGCGCCACCGCGTCCCGACGCGCCGAGCACGTACACCACGACCGTGGTCACCGCGGCCCCCGCGAAGGAGAACCAGACCAGCGTCGGATAGCCGCTGACGCCCACCACGCCGAGCCCGAAGACCACGGCGGCCGACGCCCCCGCGTTGACCCCGAGCAACCCGGGGTCGGCCAGCGGGTTGCGGGTCAGCGACTGCATGATGGCCCCGGCCGCGCCGAGCCCGGCGCCGGCCATCAGCCCCACCAGGGTGCGCGGCAGCCGCAGCTCCCTGATCACCTCGGTGGTGTACGAGCCGTCGTCCGACCACAGCGCCCGCCACACCTCGGGCAGCGAGGTGTCCTTCGTACCGACCCAGGTACTCAGCACGACCAGCGACAACAGCAGTCCGGTCAGGACGAGTAAGCCGCCGCCGCGCAGCGCGGTGCGGCCGGCGCCGCCCGCGGGCGCGCCCTCCCGGCCGGCCGCGCTACCCGGTCGCCCGCCGCCCGGGC
>NZ_JBLIWA010000063.1:32872-41346 GCF_047525675.1 Streptomyces sp. 796.1
GGGGCGGCGGCGGACCGGTGTGCAGCCGGCCCCGGAGGACCGGCGGTTGACTGTGCCACGGCGCTGACTCACCCTGCCGTTTCCGGGTGGCTGCGCAGGTAGCCCCCCATGGTGCGGAAGTAGTCGGTGGCCGCCCACTCCACGCCGTCCTCGGTCCTGACCCGGGTGAGCAGCAGCCCGCGGCTGCGCCCGCGCCGGGCCTCGGTGCCGGCGACGATCACCACGCCGTCGCCCTCCTTGATGAAGATCCGCCCCGGCGTCCCGCCGTAACACCCCCGGGAGAGCCCGGCCGCCACCACTTCGAGGCGCTGGCCGCGGTGGTAGGTGTAGGCGTGCGGGTACGGGTGGGACTGCGCGCGGACCAGTCGCTCCAGGTCCTCCGCCGGCCAACTCCAGTCGATCCGGCTGTCTTCGAGCGAACGCTTGTGGAAGAAGCTGGCCTTGGCCTGGTCCTGTGGCGTCCACTCCGCCTTGCCCGAGTCGATCAGTTCCAGGGCTTCGGTGACGATCGGGGCGATCAGCTCCACGGTGGCGTGGAAGAGGTCGGTGGCGGTGTCGGTGGGGCCGACCGGCACCGACCGCTGGAGGAGGATGTCCCCCGCGTCCAGGGTGGCGTCCATCCGGTGCGCGGTGACGCCCACCTCGGGCTCGCCGTTGATGAGCGCCCAGATGATCGGCGAGAAGCCGGCGTAGCCGGGCAGCAGCGAGTCGTGCACGTTGAGCGTGCCGTGCCGGGGCAGGTCGAAGATCTCCGGCGGTATCCAGGTGCGCCAGTTGTTGGCGACGATCAGGTCGGGAGCCAATGCGGCGAGCTGCTCGGTGAGTTCGGCCGTCGGCCGGTTGGCCAGAACGACCGGGACGTCGTGCTCCGCCGCGAGGTCGGCCACCGAGTCGTCCCACACCTTCTCGTACACGTGGTCGCTCTTGGGGTGGGTCACCACCAGGCACACCTCATGGCCTGAATCCAGCAGCGCGCGCAGGGTGCGATGCCCCCAGGTCTGGTAGCCGAACATGGCGATCCGCATACAGCAGCTCCCTCGGAATGGGGTGACACTCCGTCATACGACGGCCGAAGCGGCGTGGACGGAATCAGCCACACCGCCGTTGCAAGGCAAGGCTAACCTTACCTAGGATTGCCCCGGCTAGGGAGGCGATGCTGCGTTGAACCATGTCAGCCGCGACACGGAAACCATCTATGACCTGCTAGGAATCGGCTTTGGGCCGTCCAACCTGGCGCTTGCCATAGCGATCGAGGAGTACAACACTCACGCCGGGAATCAGGACCGCGTCCACGCCCGCTTCCTGGAAAAACAGGACACGTTCGGCTGGCACCGGGGGATGCTCATCGACGATGCGACGATGCAGGTGTCCTTCCCGAAGGACCTGGTCACCATGCGGGACCCGACCAGCGACTACAGCTTCCTCAACTACCTGAAGGAGCAGGGGCGACTGGTCGACTTCCTCAACCAGAAGACGCTCTTCCCGCTCCGCATCGAGTTCCACGACTACTTCGAGTGGGCGGCCGGCCGGATGGCCCACGCGGTGGACTACTCGGCCGAGGTGACCGCCGTGACTCCGGTCACGGTCGACGGGGAAGTCCGCTACTTCGACGTCACCAGCCGCGAGGGGAGCACCCTCCAGGTCCGGCGGACCCGGGACATTTGCGTGGCGACCGGCATGCAACACCACGTTCCCGCCGAGGCCCCGCTGTCGGAACGGGTCCTGCACAACCGCGACTTGGTGCCCCGGGTGGCCGAACTGGCCGGGCAGCAACTGCACCGGGTGATCGTCATCGGCGCCGGCCAGTCCGCCGCGGAGACGGTGGGCTACCTGCACCGCTCCTTCCCCGAAGCGGAGGTGTGCGCCGTCTTCGCCAAGTACGGCTACACGCCGGCCGACGACAGTCCGTTCGCCAACCGCATCTTCGACCCGGAGGCGGTGGACGCGTACTACCAGGCACCGCGCCAGGTGAAGGACTCACTGCTCGGCTACCACCGCAGCACCAACTACTCGGCGGTGGACCTGGAGTTGATCGAGTCGCTCTACCGCACCCAGTACCAGGAACGGGTGCAGGGGAAGGAGCGGCTGCGCATGCTCAACGTCTCGCGGCTGCGCTCGGTGGAGTCCGACGCCGACGGCCTGCGGGCCACCGTGGAGTTCTTGCCCACCGGCGAACTCCAGGTGCTCGAAGCCGATCTGCTGGTGTACGCCACGGGCTACCGGCCGCCGGACCCAGGGCCACTGCTCGGCGCGGCCGACGCGCTGTGCCAACGCGACGAGCAGGGCGCGCTGCGCGTCACCCGCGACCACCGGATCGCCGTCGCCGACCACGTCACGGCCGGCATCTACCTCCAGGGGGCGACCGAACACACCCACGGGATCACCTCGACCCTGCTCTCCCACACGGCCGTCCGGGTGGGCGAGATACTCGACTCGGTCCGCAGCCGCCGGCGCAGACCGCAACCGTCGGCCGCCCACGGCTGACCGAACCCGGGACGGCGGGGCCCGCCCCCTCCTGGCTACTGCCCCGCCGTCCCGCCACCCGTCCGCGACGCCACGCAGGTCAGACCGCGGGCGGTGCGAATACGGTGGGCGGTTCGAACCAGGCCGGTCCGTCGCTCATCGCCAGTTTGATCCGGGACACCACGAACTCCTCCACGTCCGGCAGCGCGTCGACGGCGAACCAGCCGACCTCAAGCGACTCGTCGTCATTGACCCGTGCCTCGCCGCCTACGGCGCGGCATTGGAAGCAGATGTCGACGAACTGGCAGACGTCGCCGTTGGGGTAGGTGACCGGCTCCCGCTGGCTCTGCACCAGCAGCAGCCGCTCGGGCACGACCTGCACCGCGGTCTCCTCGAACACCTCGCGCACCACCGTGTCCGCGGGCTGCTCCCCCGGTTCCGGGATGCCCCCGATCAGGGACCAGCGACCGTTGTCCGCCCGCCGGGCGAGCAGCACCCGCCCGTCGTCGTCGAAGACGACACCACTCACCCCTGGCAACAGAAGCAACTGGTGACCCGCGGTGGCCCGCAGCGTGCGGAGGAAGTCTGGGATAGGCATGGCACCGAGCGTAGCCCGTGCCGCCCCGGACGGGGCCTGCCGCTATGCCAGACCCCCGCCCCCGGACGGGCCCAGTCACCACCCACCGGGCAGCCACCCCTTTTGCCGCCGTCCACCACACCGGCCCGACGCCCCGCCCGTCCTGCTCGGCCAGGCAGGCGCACCGTCCTGCCCGGCCCGCACCCCGGCCCCGCCCGCCTGGCCCGGCGCCCGCCCCGTCCCCACCCACTTCGTCAAGGCTCCACCCACACCCTCAAGGTCACCCCACACCGTCGCCGCATCGTTTCTGCGCAGGATGTCCACAACCTAGCGGGCAGCCGCTACGGTGGCCCAAAGTCCTAGCCCGCAGGCGGCGTTCTGCCGTCCGGCGGTGCCCGCTTCGACTCGGGGGGTCGACGGGGATGGTCACTTCGGCCGTAACACCCGTGCTCACGGCGCGCCACGCGGCCGACCGGGCCGGCGTGATGGTGCTCGGTTCGTGCGCGGTCTGGGCGCTGTGCTGCGCCGCCGGGCGTACCGCCCGTCCGGAAGGCGTGCTGCTCGCGGTCCTCGCGGTGGCCGCCGGATACGCCGGCGGCCGGGTCGTCGGCGCACTGCTGCCGGTGGCGGCACCCGCTGCCGCGGCCCTGGCCGGCCTCGGCCTGTTGCTGAGCGCACCGCACCCCGGGCCGACGGCCGCACCGGGGCAGGCCGCACTGCTCGCCGCGTACACCGCACTCGCGGTGGGCGCCGCCTGCTGCGCGAGTTGGGCCGGTCGGCGGCCGGCGGTGCGCGTCGGGGGCCTGCTGCTCGCGGCGGCCATCGTGGGGACGGCCTTCACGGTCGGCTCGGTCACCGCTGGGCTGGCCGGCACGGCCGTCCTGTTGTGCTCGATGGCCGCGGCCCGGGTGACACGCCGGCTGGTCGGCCTGCTCGGTCTCGCCCTGTGCGCGGCGCTGGCCGTGGGCGCCTCCTGGGCCACCGCCGAACGCGCGCTCCCCGCCGGCCTGTCCGTCTCGCTCCAAGGTCAGGTCACCGAGGAGCGGGTGCGGCTGTGGCAGGACGCGCTGGAGATCGTCGAGACCAGCCCGGCGCGCGGCGCGGGCCCCGGCAGGTTCACCGAGTTCAGCCCGACCGCGCAGCAGTCGGCCCAGCCGGCCGACCGCCCCTACTCGGCCCCCTTCCAACAGGCCGCCGAGCAGGGCGTACCGGGCGTCGCCCTGCTCGGGGCCGCGTTCGGCTGGATGCTGTACGCGCTGTGGTGCTCGGCCCGTACGACGCCGGTGGTGCTCAGCGCGGGAGCCGCCCTCACCGCGATCGCCGGCACGGCGGCGGTGGCCAACGTGCTCAGCTTCCCCGAGGTGACCGCGGGCGCCGGGCTACTAGCCGGCATGGCAACGGCCCGTCTGATCAGCGAGGACGCCAGCGCCCGCAGGCAGTGCCCGGCCACACCCTGAGCCCCGCGCCACCGGCCCCACGCGCGCGCCGCCTCCGCGGCTACGGTGCGCCGGCAACCAGGCGCCGTACCAACTCAGCCGGTGCGGAAAGTACGGGCCCGTAGGCGTCGGCCCAGAGGCGTGAGCCCGTACGTATCGGCCCGTACGAACAGTGAAACGTGCCGCTCAGGCCGGGGACGGACGGCCGTTGTGGCCCTTGCGCAGGCCGAGTCGTTCGCGGATGACGCGCACCGCGGCCTCCGCGTCGTCGACGGTCACCGTGAAGGTCCGGCCGTCGCCGAGCCTGACCACCAGGCCCTCGCCGCGCCGCACGACCACGGCCGTGCCCTGGTGGGGCCGCCAGCGGTAGCCCCAGCCGCCCCACTGGCGCGGGGTGACCCGGGGCGCGAACTCGGCGCCGATCACCTGCTCCAGCGGAATGCGACAGCGCGGCAGCCCGATGTGCCCGCAGCGCACCTCCAGCGCCTCGGCGTCCACCCGCACCGCCACGTGGACGAAGGCGAGGGTGCCGAACAGCATGAGCAGGCCGGCCGCAACACAGCCGATCACCGACATCAGCAGGGGTGCGAGCCCCGAGGTCCAGGCGGAGGCCACGGCGAGGTCGATGCCGAGCGCCAGACAGGCCGCCCCGATCGCGGCCAGCGGCCATTGCAGACGGTTGGTCGCCCGCCCGGTCCACACATCGGCGCCCGACCCGACCGCCCCCGCGTACTCGTCCTTGGGGTGGTCCCTCATACCGTGCAGCCTACGCGCGCGACCGCACCCCGGCACCGATCGGCGCGGCATCGAGCCACCCGTGGCGCCCCCGTTCGCCAGCCGCGCCATGCGGCCCGTACACCGGATTTCGCCGGGTCAGACCGCGCTCACCCGGACCAGCGAAGCGCCCTCCGGATAGGCCAGTGCCTCGGCCGGCAGCGCGGCCTCGCGCCCGCTGAGCAGCACCGTCAGGGCGCCGGTGGGAGCGGCGTCGGGGGCCGGCAGCGCGCCGATGCGCCGCAGCGCCTGCGCCGCCACCGCCTCCGCCGAACCGAGCAGCGTCACCGGCACGCCGGCGGCGGCCTGGGCCGCGCGCTGGATGCGCTCTTCGACCAGTTCGTAGTGGGTGCAGCCGAGCACGACGCTGGTTACGCCCGCTGGAGTGAGCCCGGCCGCCGCGCCGACGGCGGCGTCGATGGCCTGGTCGTCGGCGTACTGCACGGCGTCGGCGAGCCCCGGGCAGGGCACCTCGGTCACGCTCAGGCCGGCCGCGAAGTCGCGGATCAGCCGGGTCTGGTACGGGCTGCCGGTGGTCGCCGGGGTCGCCCAGATGGCCACCGGGCCGCCGCCGGCCGCGGCCGGCTTGATGGCCGGCACGGTGCCGATCACCGGAAGCGCCGGCTCCAGCTCGGCGCGGAGCGCGGGCAGCGCGTGCACGGTCGCGGTGTTGCAGGCGACGATCAGCGCGTCGGGCCGGTGCGCGGCGGCGGCCCTGGCGCAGGCCAGCGCGCGCTCCGTGATGCCCTGGGGGGTGCGCGGGCCCCACGGCATCCCGTCGGGGTCGCTGGAGAGGACCAGATCGGCGTCGGGCCGCAGCCGGTGGAGGGCCGCAGCGGTGGCCAACAGGCCGAGGCCGGAGTCGATGAGCGCGATCTTCACTGCCGTACGCCTCGCAAGAGCGGTCCGCCTCCTTGAGCAGGCCGGGCCGCACGCCGGCACCGGCTGCGCCCCATGGCCTCGGGCGCCACGCCACCTCGGCGCGGCACCAGGCCACTTTAATCGATGGCGTCGTTCCCCCCGTCGCCCGACCGGTGGCGACCGCTCGGGTGACCCGTCGCCGCCGGGGCCGCCGGCGCGGGGTGCCGGGAGGTTCCGCAGGCCGCTTCGCACCCGGGCCGGGGCCGCTTCGCACCCCGGGCGGGGCCGGGCGCCGCACCGGTTCGCGGCTGATGCCCCCCGCGCGGCGTTCGCTGCGGCAGACTGCCACGGATGAGCGCGCTTACCTGGATCGCCATAGCCTCGCTGGCCGCCTGGGCCTGGCTGCTGCTGGGGCAGGGGTGGTTCTGGCGTACGGACGTCAGGCTGCCCCCGTACCGCGCGGAGGGGGAGGGCCCCTGGCCCACGGTGGCCGTCGTCGTGCCCGCGCGGGACGAGGCGGAGGTCCTGCCGATGAGCCTGCCGTCGCTACTGGAGCAGGACTATCCGGGGCAGGCGGTGGTCTTCCTCGTCGACGACGGCAGCAGCGACGGCACCGCGGACCGGGCCCGTGCGCTGGCCGACGACAGCAAGGGGCTGCCGCTGGTGATCGCCTCGCCCGGCGAACCCGAGCCCGGCTGGACCGGCAAGCTGTGGGCGGTACGACACGGCATCGAACTGGCCAGGGCGCAGGTCGAGCCGGAGTACCTGCTGCTCACCGACGCGGACATCGCCCACGAACCGGACAGCCTGCGGGCGCTGGTGTGCGCGGCGCGCGCCGCCGACCTCGACCTGGTGTCGCAGATGGCGAGGCTGCGCGTGCACACCGCCTGGGAGCGGCTGATCGTGCCGGCCTTCGTGTACTTCTTCGCCCAGCTCTACCCGTTCCGCTGGGTCAACCGGCCCGGTGCCAGGGCCGCCGCGGCGGCGGGCGGCTGCGTGCTGCTGCGCACCGAGGCCGCCGAGCGGGCCCGGGTGCCCGAGAGCATCCGGCAGTCGGTGATCGACGACGTGGCGCTGGCCCGGGCCGTCAAGCGCGCCGGGCGACCGGCCGCGGAGCGGGCCGGGGCGGGCCGGGGGTCCGTCGCGGCCGGCCGGGGCCGGCGGGCGGGCGGCGGGCGGATCTGGCTGGGGCTCGCGGAGCGGGTGGACAGCGTGCGGCCCTACCCGCACCTGCGCGAGCTGTGGCAGATGGTCGCCCGCAGCGCGTACGCGCAACTGCGTCACAACCCGCTGCTCCTGCTCGGCACCGTCCTCGGGCTCGCCGTGATCTATCTGGCGCCCCCGGTCGCGGTGTGCGTCGGGGCGCTCCAGGGCGAGCGCACCACCTGGCTGGTGGGCGCCGTGACCTGGGCGGTGCTGGCCGGCAGCTATCTGCCGATGCTGCGCTACTACCGGCAGCCCGCTTGGTTGGCGCCGCTGCTGCCGTTGATCGCGCTGCTGTACCTGCTGATGACGGTGGACTCGGCCGTCCAGCACTACCGCGGCCGGGGCGCGGCCTGGAAGGGGCGTACCTACACCCGTCCCGAGGCCGCGCCGTGAGCCGTCGGACGCGCCGACCCCCGATGGACGCCGCCGGACCCCACCGGTCCGGCGTCCGCCTCACTTGCGGCCGGGCGTCCAGTTCATGCCCCAGCCGTACGCGTGGTCCAGGGTGCGCTGGGGGCTGACGCCACGGTCGGGCACCAGGTAGCGGGCCTCGCGCTGGACGACGAGGTCACCGTTGTGGTTGGTGATCAGGGCCAGCGCGCAGACGTTGGACGGCACGGTGCACTCGTCCAGCGAGAAGTCCACCGGAGCGCCGTGCTGCGGGCTGAGGGTGACGGTGGCGTTGAGGTTGGCGAAGCTGCGGGCGCCCTCGTAGATGGTGACGAAGACCAGGATGCGGCGGAAGAGGTCCTTGGCGTCCAGGTTGATCGTCAGGTTCTCGCCCTCGCTGCGGGCGCCGGTGCGGTCGTCCGCGTCGAGGTGGATGAAGGGCGGCTGGTGCAGCGCGCCGAAGGAGTTGCCCAGCGCCTGGACGACGCCCTTGGAGCCGTCGGCCAGTTCGAAGAAGGCGCCCAGGTCCAGGTCGAGGTCGGAGTGCAGGGCCATCACCTTGCCCAGCTTCTGGCCCCAGCTCTTGAACTGCTTGTGCACCTGCCAGTTGAGGTTGACCCGCATCACGCCCGAGGTCCCGCCCTGCTTGGTGAGCGAGACGGTGGGGGTCTCCTTGGTCAGCGTGACCTTGGTGAGCCGCACCGGCGCGCCGGCCGGGGCGGCGGGCGGGGCCGGCGGCGCCGCGGCGGGGGCGACCGGGGCCGCGC
>NZ_JBLIWA010000064.1:0-32306 GCF_047525675.1 Streptomyces sp. 796.1
GCCGGCCCCGGCGGCGGGCCATCCGCAGGGCGGCGGTCGGGAGCCGCTGGCCGACGGGCACCGGCGCGCGCTCGACGGCCAGCGCGGCGCCAAGGGCCCGCGCGCCGCCGACGGCGCCCGCGCGGGCGCGAGTACGGGTACGGCGCCCGGCCAGGGGGCACCGCACCGCAGCGGCCGGGTCGGCCTGTGCTACCTCGACCTGGACGGGTTCAAGGCGATCAACGACACGCTGGGGCACCGGGTCGGCGACGAGCTGCTCGGCGCGGTGGCCCAGCGGTTGGCCGAGTGCGCCGCGCCCGGCGGGCACCTGGTGGCGCGGCTCGGCGGCGACGAGTTCGCGCTGCTGGTGACCGAGTCGACCGGCACCGACCAGCTCACCGAGTTGGCGCACGCGCTGCTCGTGGCGCTCCAGCGGCCGTTCGACGTGGCCGGGCACCGGCTGACGGTCTCGGCCAGCATCGGGGTCGTGGAGCGGCTGGCGGCCGGCACGCACACCACCGCCCTGATGCAGGCCGCCGACACCACGCTGTACTGGGCGAAGGCGGACGGGAAGGCGCGTTGGGCGCTGTTCGACCCGGAGCGCAACGCCCACCGGATGACCCGGCAGGCGCTCTCCAGCACGCTGCGGCAGGCCGTCGAGCGGGGCGAGTTCACGCTGGACTACCAGCCGCTGGTGGGCCTTGAGGACGGGGTGGTGCGCGGCGCGGAGGCGCTGGTGCGGTGGCGGCACCCGCAGTTCGGGCTGCTCGCGCCGAATCGGTTCATCGGATTGGCGGAGGAGAACGGCGCCATCGTGCCGCTGGGCCGCTGGGTGCTGACCACGGCCTGCTGGCAGGCGAGGAAGTGGCAACTGGCCCATCCGGCCCGCCCGGTGCGGGTCAGCGTCAACGTGGCGGTGCGGCAGGTGTGGGACTCGGACCTGGTCGCGGACGTGGCGGCGACGCTGGCGGAGACCGGGCTGCCGCCCGAGCTGCTGCAACTCGAACTGACCGAGTCGGCCGTGATGGGCTCGGCCGGCCGGCCCTTGCAGGCGTTGCAGCAGCTCAGCGACATGGGGGTGACGATCGCCATCGACGACTTCGGCACCGGCTACTCCAACCTGGCCTATCTGAGCCGGCTGCCGGTCTCCTCACTCAAGCTGGACGGCTCGTTCGTCCGGGGCTTCCGGGCCGAGGAGCACCCCAACCCGGCCGACGAGACCATCGTGGAGGCACTGGTCCAGCTCGCCCACCGGCTCGGGCTCACCGTGACCGCCGAGTGCGTGGAGAGCGCCGAGCAGGCCGAACGCCTGGGCCGGATCGGCTGCGACACCGGCCAGGGCTGGTTCTTCTCCCGCCCGGTGGCCCCGGAGCACCTCTCGGCGATGCTGAGAGAAGCGGGCTGAGCGCCGGGCCCGCGCCCCGGAGTCCCCGGGGCGCGGGCCCGATGCCGTACGGGGATGTGGCGTACGGGACGTGTCGTACGGGCCTGCCTCGCACGAGCCCGTCTCGTACGGAAGCGTCCCGGGCGGGCCCGTCGCCAGTGGTCGCGCAGCAGCTAGCCCACCGTCGGACGGCCGCCAGCCAGCGGCCGGAGCCGGTGGCCGGCCGCCAGCCAGCGACCGAAGGCAACGGGCAGTGGCAGTGGGCAGCGATCAAGCAGCCGGCGGCGTCAGCTCGTACGCGTCCGCGATGAGCTCGTAGGAACGCAGCCGGGCCGCGCTGCCGTGCACGCTGCCGGTGATCACCAGCTCGTCCGCGCCGGTGCGCTTGACCAGTTGGTTCAGGCCCTCCCGGACCGCGTCCGGGGTGCCGTGGACGACGTTGGAGACGTGGTTCTCCACGAACTCCGTCTCGGCCGGGCTGAAGGCGTGCGCCTCCGCCTCCTCCGGCGTGGGCACCAGGCCGGGCCGCCCGAGCCTGAGCCGGATCATGGAGAGCGCGCCGGTCATCACCTGGCGGCGGGCCTCCCGCTCGTCGTCGGCGGCGAGCGCGGAGACCCCGATCGAGGCGTACGGGGCGTCCAGGACGGCCGAGGGGCGGAAGGAGGAGCGGTAGAGGTCGAGCGCCGGGATGGTGTTGGCGGCCGAGAAGTGGTGCGCGAAGGAGAACGGCAGGCCGAGCGCACCGGCCAGTTGGGCGCTGAAGCCGCTGGAGCCGAGCAGCCAGATCACCGGCCGGTCGGTGGACTGCACCCCGCCGGGCACGGTGCCCTGGATGGGGCCGGGCACCGCGTGGATGCGCGCGTACGGATGGCCGTCGGGGAAGCTCGCGTCGAGGAACTTGGTGAGCTCGGCGAGTTGGCGCGGGAACTCGTCGGCGCCCTCCTGGAGCCGGTCCGAGCGGCGCAGCGCGGCGGCGGTCGCCCCGTCGGTGCCCGGCGCGCGGCCGAGGCCGAGATCGACCCGGCCCGGCGCCATCGCCTCCAGGGTGCCGAACTGCTCGGCGATGACCAGCGGCGCGTGGTTGGGCAGCATGACGCCGCCGGAGCCGAGCCTGATGCGGTCGGTGTGCGCGGCCAGGTGCGCGAGGATGACCGCGGGGGACGAGCTGGCGACGCCCGGCATCGAGTGGTGCTCGGCCACCCAGTAGCGGTGGAAGCCGCGCCGCTCGGCGAGTTGGACCAGCTCGACCGAGGTCCGCAGCGCGTCGCTCGCGGTCCGCCCACTGCCCACGGTCGCCAGGTCCAGCACGGAGAGCGGTACGGGTGCGGTGCCGCTCGCCGTTCCTCGAATCGTGTCCACCGGCGTCCTGCCTCCTGAAGTCGCGTACGTAGCAGAGGAGTGCAACCGGAGAAGCTCTCCGGTTATTCCCGGCCCGCGCATGTGTGGTGCCGCGTGCCGCATCTCGCGGGAGCGCGCGCCCATCGATTCGTGCGCCCTGCGTGCCGGGTTCGCCCGCCCGCACGCCAAGCCGCCCCGAGGGCCGCACGCCGCCGCCGGGCGCACCGTATCGGCTCCGGCCGGCGTGCACCGTACGGACGCGTCCGTTGACGCATCCGTGGGGGCATCCCCCGACGCGCCTGACGCGTCCGTTGGGGCTTCCGTTCAGGCAGGCATGTGGGCGCGGGCGTGCGGCCGTACCCGGCCCTGCGGAGGCAAGGAGCAGGGGCGCGCCCACGCGCGCGTGGGGGGCGCCCCCGCAGAGGCTGATACGCCGTCAAACCTCAGGCCACAGACCGCCGATCACGGGCCGCAGAGTCCCGCCCGGGCTCTACTCCGCGCCGAAGAGGCGGCCCAGTTCCGGTGCGCGCACCGGGTGGTTCAGGAGGCGTAGCCCCTCCCAGGCCGTGACCTGGTTGGCGGTGAGCACCGGCTTGCCGACCGCGGCTTCCAGGGCGGGCAGGTGGGCCGCGGTGTGCAGGGCCGTGTCGGGGAGCAGCACGGCCTGTGCCGCGGGGTGGTCGCCGGTGCGGGCCAGGCGGAGCACTTCGGGCTCGCCCCAGGTGCCGACCTCGGCCGCCGTGATGATGCCGCTGCCGCGGGTGGCGACGACCTCGATGCCGGCGGCCCGGAGGAACTCCGTGAAGCGGGCGGCGACGTCCTGCGGGTAGGTCGCGGCGACGGCGACCCGTTCGGCGCCGATGGCGCGCGCCGCGTGGGCGAAGGCGAAGGAGGTGCTGGAGGCGGGCGTACCGGCGGTCGCAGCGAGCTCGCGGACCTGTTCCGCCGCGCCCTCCCAACCGAAGACGAAGCTGGCGCTGGTGCAGGCCCAGACGACGGCGGCGGCGCCGCGCCGGCGCAGTTCGCCGACGCCCGCGGCCAGCCGGGCCGCCGATCCCATTTCCCGCAGGGCGTCCACCCGGTGCGCGTCCTCGCCGATATCGGTGTGGACCAGCGGCAGCCGGATATCGCCGCCCAGCAACTTCTCCAGCCGGGGATAGTCGTCTTCCGCCGAGTGGCCCGGGTAAAGAAAACCGACGGTTGTCACGCGGTGCCTCCTGTTTGCCATGTCTTCTGCCCGGCCGCGCGCCCAAAAGCGAGTTCAGGGCTCCGTTCCGGCCGCCCTTTGGCACCCGGTGCCGAGAATCGCTCCCGGGTGCCGCGCGGCACACCGCACGGTCGAAGTCGACCGCCGATCGAGCGCGGCGGAAAAAGCCTCGTGGGTCGTGCCCGGAGGGAAATCGGGGCGCTAAGCGGAATCCGCTCTCCGTGTTGTGTGCGGCATGGTGTGCGGCGGCGGGTCGGTCGTGGTGCGGCGGGTCGGTGCCGGGCCGGGTTCCGGCCGGCGGTCGCCGCCCGCGGGCCCGTACCGGCGGCTGCCGCCGGCCGGCCCCCGGGGCTGGCCGTGCGCTGGCGTGCGCCGGTGTGGCGCGCCGTCGTCGCGGGGGCGGCCGGCGGGGCCGGTGCGCGGCCCCAGCGGGCGGCCGGATCGGCCGCCCCGGCCGCTCCGGTCCCGCCCCGGCCGGTTCTCACGAGGGCCGGCCACCGTGCTCGTCGGGCGGCTGCGGCGGGTCGGCCGGGTCGGCGGGCTCCGGCTCGGGGCCGGTCGTCGGGCTCGCGTACGCCTCCTCGGGCTCGGGCGGCTGGGCGGTCGGCAGGGCCACCGGGCCGGTGCGCGCCGACGGGTCGATCAGGGCCTGGTACGGGCCGACCGCCCGGGCGCCGATGGCCCGCAGCGCGGCCCACATCGTGACCTGGTTCGCGGACAGCACCGGCATCCGCAACTCCGCTTCTAGCTGCGGGATCACGTCGTAGGTCGGCAGGTTGGTGCAACTGATGAACAGGGCGTCGGCCGAGCCGACCACCGCCAGCCTGGCCATGTCCACCACGTCCCGGTAGGGCACCCGCCAGATCTCCCCCGTCAGCCCGAGGTAGGCGCGGCCGACGACGGCGATGTCGGCCTCGGCCACGTAGTCCTCCAGCGCGTCGGTGACCGACTTCGTGTACGGCGTGACGAGGGCGATGCGACGGGCGTCGAGTTCGTCGAGGGCCGCGAGGAGCGCGCCCGACGTGGTCAGCGAGGGCACGTCGCCGGCCCGGGTCATCGCCGCGCACATGGCCCGCTCGCCCGGCACCCCACCCACGAAACTGCCCGACGCGCACGCGTACGCGACGACCTCGGGCGCGACGGCGCACAGCGCCTGCACCGCCGCGTGCAGCGTCTCGTGCTCGCTGACCATCCGGGCCAGGTCCAAGCTCACCTCGACCGGCACGTACGGCGTCCTGGTCAGGTGCAGTGACACCTCATCCGGAACCCAGCGCCACAGTTCGCGGTCGAGCGCGAAGTCGAATGGTGCCACCACGCCCACACCGCGCTGCGGCTGTGGACCACCCAGAAAAGAGACGTCCATTTCGAGCCCCCACTAGGAACGACTAGGAACGCCGGGCCATGGCCTTTTCGGCCAAGGGAAAGAGAGCCGGTGAATGCCGGGACGTCGGGATAAGTGCTGCTGTTGACGACGGTAGTTTCTGGTGCCTAGCGTGGTCAATCCTCATATCTCCGGTGTCTGACGAAGCGACTCACCCGCCCGTCTCATCGACGTTTCGGAACGGTTTTGTGCCCATGTCTGAAATCAACGTCGTCGTGCTCGGCGATACTCCCCCGGTACGGCTGGACCGGCTCGCCGGCCGGGCCCGGGTCCAGGTCAGCGACGCGGCCACGCTGCCGGCGCTGCTGCCGCACGCGGACGTGCTGCTGGTGTGGGACTTCCTCTCGGACGCGGTGCGCGACGCGTGGCCGGGGGCGGGGCCGCGCCCCACCTGGGTGCACACCGCGAGCGCCGGCGTCGACCGGCTGCTCTTCCCCGCCCTGGTCGACTCGGACACCGTGCTGACCAACGCGCGCGGCGTCTTCGACCAGCCGATCGCCGAGTACGTGGGCGCGCTCGTGCTCGCCTTCGCGAAGGACCTGGCCGGCACCTGGGAGCTGCACCGGCAACGCCGCTGGCAGCACCGGGAGACCCGGCGGCTGGCCGGCACCCGGGCGGTGGTGGTGGGCGCCGGGCCGATCGGCCGGGCGATCGGGCAGACGCTGCGCGGGCTCGACGTGGAGGTGGAGTGGGTGGGCCGCACCGCGCGCGCGGGCGTGCGGGGCGTGGCCGAACTGGACGATCTGCTGCCCGCCGCCGACTGGGTGGTGTGCGCGGCGCCGCTGACGCCCGCCACACGCGGCCTCTTCGACCGCGCGGCGTTCGCCCGCATGGCCCGCTCGGCGTACTTCGTCAACGTGGGGCGCGGCCCGCTGGTGGTGACCGATGCACTGCGGTCGGCGCTGCTTGAGCGGCGCATCGCCGGGGCCGCGCTGGACGTCTTCGAGCAGGAGCCGCTGCCCGGCGACAGCCCGCTGTGGGACACCCCGGGGCTGCTGGTCTCGCCGCACATGAGCGGTGACACCGTCGGCTGGCGCGATGACCTGGCCCGCCAGTTCCAGGACAACTTCGACCGGTGGGCCGCGGGCGAGCCACTGTTCAACGTGGTCGACAAGCGGCTCGGCTATGTCCCGGGGTGAGGGGGCGGGGCTGGCGCCCGTACCCGCCGCGACGCGGCCCGCGGCGATCGGCACCCGGCCCGTCCCCACCACGACGCCCGCGGGCCCATCGCCGACCGGGCCCGTGCCCGCGCCGACGACCCCACCCGTACGCACCGAGGACCGCACCCGCGCCCGCCCCCACCACGGGGCCGGTGCCGACGACCACGCACCACCCAGCGGTGGCCCGACCGGTGCCACCGGACGCGTGAGGGGGACCGGAGGGCCCGATGACCGATCTGTGTGACCTGAAAGCCGTTCAACTCATCGAGGGCTACGCGGCACGCACCGTCTCGCCGGTGGAGGTCGTCCGTGCCGTGCTGGACCGGATCGCCACGATCCAGCCGCTGGTCAACGCGTTCACCCGGGTCGATGCCGAGGAGGCGCTGCACGCGGCCGGCGAGTCCGCGGCGCGCTGGGCGCGCGGGGAGCCGCGCGGGCTGCTCGACGGGGTCCCGGTCTCCGTCAAGGACATGCTGTTGCTGCGCGGCGGGCCGACGCTACGCGGCTCGCTCACCCTTCCCGTACGGGGGCCGTGGGCGGAGGACGCGCCGGCGGTGGCCAGGCTGCGCGAGCACGGTGCGGTCTTCCTGGGCAAGACCACCACGCCCGAGTTCGGCTGGAAGGGCGTGACCGACAGCCCCAAGGACGGCGTCACCGGCAATCCGTACGACCCGGCGCTCACCTCCGGCGGTTCCAGCGGGGGCAGCGCGGCTGCGGTGGCTTGGGGGGCCGGGCCACTGAGCCTGGGCACCGACGGCGGCGGATCGGTCCGCATCCCGGCCTCCTTCTGTGGCGTCTTCGCGCTCAAACCCACCTACGGGCGGGTGCCGCTGTATCCGGCCAGCCCGTTCGGGACGCTCTCGCACGTGGGCCCGATCACCCGCGACGCGGCGGACGCGGCGCTGCTGATGGCGGTGATCAGCGGCCCCGACTGGCGGGACTGG
This sequence comes from Streptomyces sp. 796.1, assembly GCF_047525675.1. Classification (NCBI taxonomy): domain Bacteria; kingdom Bacillati; phylum Actinomycetota; class Actinomycetes; order Kitasatosporales; family Streptomycetaceae; genus Streptomyces; species Streptomyces sp. 796.1. Next base: position 7,394 of record NZ_JBLIWA010000064.1, read on the forward strand.
TCCCAGGCCGCGCCGCAGGTCGACGACTTCCGGGCCGCCATCGACCAGCCGCTGGCCGGGCTGCGGGTGGCCTTCGCGCCCACCATCGGCGGCGCCCGCGTCGATCCACAGGTGGCGGCGGCGGTGCGGCGGGCGGTGACGCTGCTGGCCGACCTCGGGGCCGTGGTGGAGGAGGCGGACCCGGGGTTCGCCGACCCGGTGGAGGCGTTCCACGTGCTGTGGTTCAGCGGCGCCGCGCGCGTCGTGCAGCCGCTGGACGCGGAGCACAGGGCGCTGCTCGACCCGGGGCTGCGCGAGGTGTGCGCGCAGGGCGCCGCGTACAGCGCCCTGGACTATCTGGCCGCGGTCGACGCGCGGATGGCGCTCGGCCGGGAGATGGGCCGCTTCCACTCCCGGTACGACCTGCTGGTCACCCCGACGCTGCCGATCCCGGCCTTCGCGGCCGGGGTCGAGGTGCCGCCCGGCTGGCCGGGCCGCAGGTGGACGGGGTGGACGCCGTTCACGTACCCGTTCAACCTCACCCAGCAGCCGGCCGCGACGCTGCCCTGCGGGCTGACCGCCGGCGGGCTGCCGATCGGGGTGCAGTTGGTGGCGGCCCGGCACGCGGACGCGCTGGTGTTGCGCGCCGCGCACGCACTGTACGGGGCGGGCCTGGCCGAGGGGGTACGGCCGCCGGCGCCGGGCTCGGCCGCCGCTAGGCCCGCCGGAAGCTGAGGGTCTCGCCGAGCGCGCCGGCCCGCCACAGGTCCTGGCAGGCGTCGGCCATCCGGTCCAGCCCGTCCACGACCGCGCCCCACACGATGCCGGGCACCCAGCCGGCGTCGCCGTTGATCAGCAGGTTGTTGCGCTCGTAGAAGAGGGCCAGGTCCACCAGTTGTGACGGGCCGGGGGCTGCGGGCGCCGCGGGCGCCGGGGCGGTGCCGGCGGCGCGGGCGGTCGCCGCCCTGGCCGCCTCGTAGCCGTAGGAGGCGGTGCCCAACTGGGTCTGGCTGAAGGTGAAGTAGCACAGGTCGCCCGGGATGGGGGTGATGGTGGGGTTCTCCAGGGGTGGTTCCTGTGCGGCGAACGGCGGTAGCAGGGTGTAGATCTCGTTGCGCGCGTACTTGGCGTGGTAGACGTCGCCGCCCAGGGGCAGGGCGTTCCACACGGCGTCGCAGGTGTGGGGTGCGCGGTCGGTCAGCAGCTTGGCGGTGCAGCGCACGCCGCGCTTGTCGAGTGAGACTTCCACGAACCGGTCGGTCACCGACTGCTCCTCTCCTCGCGTTCCGGAATCCATCGTGCCGCAAGAATCCAGGTCACGGCCTGTCTGCCGGCTGCGTCAAGGGCCGGAAACAATTCGCATAACTTCGGCCAACTCGGGTAGCCGCGCGCCCATGGCTCGACCACGACGGAACGACGACAGAAACGGAAAAGGGTTGGCGCGGCGCTCGCTGCTCGCCGGCGGTGCCGCCCTGGGGCTGCTGGGGGCGGTCGGCTGTAGCCGGGTCTCCAGCGCTGACGCCAAGGACGGGGGGAACCTGCTGGACCGGTTGCGGTCCCAGGGCACGGTGCGGCTGGGAATCGCCGGTGAGATCCCCTTCGGTTACATCGACAAGGACGGCGAGTTCACCGGGGAGGCCCCGGAGATCGCCAGGACGATCTTCAAGCGGCTGGGGGTCGGCAGCGTACAGCCGGTGCCCACCGAGTTCTCCTCGCTCATCCCGGGGCTGCGCTCCCAGCAGTTCGACGTGGTGTCGGCGGGGATGTACATCAACCCGACCCGCTGCGAACAGGTGATCTTCTCCGACCCCGACTACCAGATGCGCGACGCGTTCATCGTGGCCAAGGGGAACCCGAAGAACCTGCACAGCTACGAGGACATCGTGCGCACCGGCGCGAGGATGGCCAGCGGCACCGCGTACGCCGAGATCGACTACGCCGTGGCCGCCGGGGTCAAACGCTCCTCGATCACCGTGCTGCCCGACCAGCTCGCCGGGCTGCTCGCGGTCGAGCAGGGCCGGGTGGACGTCTTCGCCGGGACCACCGTGACCGTGCACAACGTGGTCAACCAGCGGCACAGCCGCAAGGCGGAGGCCACCGAGCCGTTCCAGCCCAAGGGGGCCGACGGCAAGCCGGCCATCGGCGCCGGCGGCTTCGCCTTCCGGCCGGAGGAGACCAAGCTGCGGGACGCGTTCAACGTCGAACTGCACAAGTTGAAGAAGAGCGGCGAACTCCTGCGAATCGTGCGGCCGTTCGGTTTCACCGAGGTCGAGATGACCGACCTCACGGCCGAGGAGTTGTGCGCATGACCGCGGGACTGTGGGAGCACTGGCTGCTCCCCGGAATCTGGATCACCATCCAACTCACGCTCTACAGCGCGGTGTTCGCGGTCCTGGTCGCCTTCGGCGTGGGCATGGCGCGCACCTCGCGGCTGTGGATCGTCCGCTTCCTCACCGGTTTCTACGTCGAGGTCTTCCGCGGCACGTCGGCCCTGGTGCTGATGTTCTGGCTGTTCTTCGTGATGCCACTGGGCTTCGAGTTCCAGCTCGTGCCGATGTGGGCCGCGGTGCTCGCGCTCGGCCTGACGTACGGCGCGTACGGCTCCGAGATCGTCCGGGGCGCCATCGCCGCGGTCGCGCCGGCGCAGCGGGAGGCGGCCATCGCGCTCAGCTTCTCGCCCGCGCAGCGGATGCGCCGGGTGGTGCTGCCGCAGGCCGTACCCGAGATGATCCCGCCGTTCAACAACCTGCTGATCGAGTTGCTCAAGGCGACCGCGCTGGTCTCGGCCGTGAGCGTGGCCGACATCACCTTCGCCGCCCAGCTCTCCCGGCTGGCGACCGGCGACAGCCTGGAGATCTACTCCATCGTCCTGGCCCTCTACTTCGTCCTGGCCTTCGTCCTGACCCGGCTGATGCGACTCCTTGAGCGCAAGGCCAAGGCGAGCATCGGGCAGGCGCCGCCGCCCGGTGACGGCCTGCTGGCCAAGGTCGGCATCCGGCGTACGGGCCGCGCGGCGGCGGGTACGCCGGCCGGTGCCGCGGCGAACCGCACCGCGGCCCGCGCGGCGACGGGCAAGCCGGCCGCAGCAGCCTCGGGGGGCGCCAAGTGACCTGGGACTGGAACGTCGCCAAGGACTTCCTGCCGGAGCTGCTCGACGGGCTGCTCATCACGTTGGAGGCCACCGCGCTCGGCTCGGTGCTCGCCTTCGCGCTCGGCCTGGTGTGGGCGATGGCCTTCCGTTCGCCGACCCGCTTCGTGCGCTGGCCGGTGGGCGTCTTCGTGGAGTTCATCCGCAACACGCCGCTGCTCGTGCAGCTCTTCTTCTTCTACTGGGTGCTGCCGACCTGGGACATCAAGTTCTCCGCGCTCACCACCGGCGTGATCGCGCTCGGCCTGCACTACTCCACCTACGTCGCCGAGGTCTACCGCGCGGGCATCGACGGCGTGCCGGCCGGCCAGTGGGAGGCGGCGACCGCGCTCAACCTCTCGCGCGGCCGTACCTGGTTCGTGGTGATCCTGCCGCAGGCCGTGCGGCGCGTGGTGCCGGCCCTCGGCAACTACGTCATCGCGATGCTGAAGGACTCCCCGATGATCGCGCTGATCGGCGTCGCCGACATGTTGCAGAAGGCCAGGTCCGAGGGCGCCACCTCGTTCCAGTACATCGAGCCCTACACGATGGTCGGCATCGCCTTCATCCTCATTTCGTACCCGGCATCCTTGTTGATGCGAGCCCTGGAGCGTCGTCTTGGCCACTGAAGCCCCCACCCCGAACCCCGCTGTCGACGGCTCCGAGCTGATCCGCTTCGACAAGGTCACCAAGCGCTTCGGCGCCAACACCGTCCTGGACGACCTGGACTTCACGGTCGCCTCCGGCAAGCACGTGACGCTGATCGGCCCCTCCGGATCGGGCAAGACGACGATCCTGCGGCTGCTGATGACGCTGATCAAGCCCGACGAGGGCACCATCAGGGTCGACGGCGACTACCTGACGCACGAGCCGAAGAACGGCAGGTTGGTCCCGGCGGGCGAGAAGCACACCCGCGAGGTGCGCAAGAAGATCGGCATGGTCTTCCAGCAGTTCAACCTGTTCCCCAACATGCGGGTGCTGCGCAACATCACCGAGGCCCCGGTGCACGTGCTGGGTCTAGACAAGGACGAGGCCGAGCAGCGCGCCCGCGAACTCCTCGACCTGGTCGGCCTCGGCGACAAGTGCGACGCCTACCCGACCCAGCTCTCCGGCGGCCAGCAGCAGCGGGTGGCCATCGCCAGAGCCCTGGCCATGCGCCCGCAGGTGCTGCTGCTCGACGAGGTGACCTCGGCGCTCGACCCGGAGCTGGTGGCGGGCGTCCTCGACGTGCTGCGCGACCTGGCCCACACGACGGACATCACCATGGTGTGCGTGACGCACGAGATGAACTTCGCCCGTGACATCTCGGACGACGTGCTGATGTTCGACGCCGGGCGGGTGATCGAGTCCGGGTCGCCGGAGAAGATCTTCAGCGAGCCGGAGCACGAGCGCACCCGGGAGTTCCTGAGCGCGGTGCTGTAGCGCTGCGCGCGGCTCGGGGCCGTGCAGGGCGCGGCCCGGGGGCTCGCCTGGCGCGCCCCGGCGGGCGTCGCTTTCGGAAGGGACCGCCGCGTCCTGCGGGTGCCAACGCGGCGGACCCTCCGGGCAGTTGATCGAATTCATGCCAGCGGCATATGCCCCCGTGGTGAATTCCTGCTGAGCCGGGTGGCGGGCGTCAGCAATTCACCCAACACCCCCGTCATGGCCACCGCTTGCCGGCTATCGTGGTACGAAGCTCCGCTGCCCGGACCGCGCCAAGCTCCGCCCGAAGGCCGTGACCAGCAGCGACAGCAACACCGCAAGCGGTCACAACCTGGTAGGGGGAAACCGTGGCGCCGAAGCCCGAGCCGACCGCCCCACAGCACTCGGTACGGCATGCCCTCCGAGTGCTGGAGATGGTCTCCAAGCACTCCAGCGGCGTTTCCGACGTGGAACTCACACGCCGCCTCGACGTATCGAGCGCCCAGCTCGCCCACCTGTTGGCGATGCTGCGTCGCGAGGGGTACGTGGAACAGACAAGTGACGGCGCCTACGTCAGCGGCGAGGCGCTCCTGCTGCTCGGCGGCACGGGCGCGGACCGCCACCAGGCGCTGCACGCCAAGCTCCAGCGCACGCTGACCATCCTGCGCGACACGGTCGGCGCCGCGGTCTACATCAGCCGGTACATCGACGGCGAGGTGAAGATCACGCAGTACGCCGACGGTCCGGACGCGCCCCGGGTCAACGAGTGGTTCGATTTCAGATCCGCGGCCCACGCCAGCGCGGTCGGCAAGTGCCTGCTGATCCAGCTCGACCAGAACATGCGGCGCGACCACCTCTCGCGCCACAAGATCGTCCGGCTGACCTCGCGCACCACGACCAACGAGCGGGTGCTCTTCAGCAAGCTGGACAGCCAGCCGGCGACGGTGCCGGTGCTCGACCTCCAGGAGTACGCGGTGGGCACCGTGTGTGCGGCCGTGCCGATCACCGCGGGCCGCGCGGTCGGCTGTCTGGCCCTGTCGCTGCCGGTCGAGCACGCCCACCGGTTGAAGCAGGCGGCGTACGCGCTGAACCGCGAGGCCGCCCCGGTGCTGCTGTCGCTCACGCTCTAGCTCCGCGGCGGCTCCGGCCGGCGACGGCCGGAGGTTCGTCGGCGGCGCCCGGGCCGGCAGCGCCGCAGGTCGCGGCCGGACGGGATCGCAGCAGGTGGGGGCCGGAGCGGGGTGGTCCTGAGCACCCCCGGAAGGCAGGTAGGATGGTTCTTGTCAGCGCGCGCCGCTAGCTCAGTTGGTTAGAGCAGCTGACTCTTAATCAGCGGGTCCGGGGTTCGAGTCCCTGGCGGCGCACCGTGCATGACACGAGGGGCCTTCGGAGCAATCCGAAGGCCCCTCGTTGTGCGTGCGGCGCCGATTCCGGACCCGCCCGGGGCGGGGCGGGCCCGGAATCCCCCTCGCGGTGGGGGCCGGAACCCCGCGGGGGCTCCGGCTGCGCGTGCCACCGGCCGACGGGTCACGGGGGCCGGCCAGCCAGCGGCCGTGCCGGGCTGCACGACCCGGGTGGGCCGTGCCGAGGTCCCGCCCTCAGCCCGGCCGAATGCCGAATCCGGTCCTAGAACTCGACGTCCGAGCAGGCGTAGAACGCGTTGCCCGTGTCATTGATCGTCCAGACCGAGACGAGGACGTGCTTGCCGGTGCGGTGCGGCAGGGTCGCCGGGTGACTGGTGTTCGTCGAGGGCTGCCGGCCGCGGTAGGGGACGGTGAGGAACGGTTCGAGGTCCAGGTTGGCCCGGGTCACCTGCTGCGTCGGGTCGAACCCTTCCTTGGTGAGGTAGTAGCGGAAGTCGGTGGTGGAATGCGGCACCGGGATCCGCCAGTTGAGGTTGAGGCTCTGGCCGGAGGTGACCTTCGTGGCCGGCCACTTGCCGCCGCGCGGGTCGTCCAACGGGGACCACCGGGCGTCGGCACCGGCGCAGATCTTGCCGTCGGCGGGGCCGCGCGACGGGAAGCCCTTCGGGCCCTCGACGCTCATCGGCTCCCACTGGATCTGGCCACAGTTCTTGACCTTGCCCTGGGCGCACAGGATCTGCCGGCTCGGCGGACTGTCGGTGTAGCCGTGGCTGCTGGCGGTCCCGCCGGTCACCAGGACCGATGCGCCCGCGATGCCAAGCCCGAGGATGGCCGCACTGATCTTCTTACGCATGCTTGGCTCCTGACAAGCGTGTGGGGAGTGCGTGGGGGTTGATCTGGCGTGCGTGAAGTGGTGCGCGGGGGGTGCTGGGGCTCGTACGGATGAGGGGTGGTGGGTGCGGTCTAGACCAAGGCGCAGACTAGTCCCGCCAATTGAGCATGTCCATACCAAACGGCACGAGGATGCGGTCGCACCGCCACCTCGATTCCTTGATCAGTTCACCGTTGGGACGGTCGTTCCCCGCGACCCAGGCCCGGGCCTGCGCCGCGTCCTTCCCGCCCGCCAACTGGCGCTCCACCAGCCGCTGTTCCCGTACGTCATCGGCGGTCTCCAGGTACCAGAGCGCGGCCAGCGACCGCCGCGCCTCGCGCCAGCCCGGGGCGTCGCAGGCGAGGTAGTTCCCCTCGGTGATCACCAGTCGGGCCGTCGGTGGCACCAGGTGTCGGGCGGCGACCGGCTCGTGCAGCGTCCGGTCGTAGTCGGGTACGTAGATCTCGTGCTGCTCCTGGCGGACCACCCGCTCCAGGAGGGCCGCGTACCCCCAGGCGTCGAAGCTCGGCGCCGAGCCCTTGCGGTCGGTCAGGCCGAGCCGGGCCAACTGCGCGTTGGACAGGTGGAACCCGTCCAACGGCAGATAGGCCGCCGTCCCCGCCCCGTACCGCTCCTCCACCGCGGCGACCAGCGCCCGCGCCAAGGTCGACTTCCCGGCCCCCGGCGCCCCCGCGATCCCCACCACGCGCCGGGCGGGGCGCCGCGCGACCGGCGTACGGGCGGGCTGCGGGTCGGTGGGCGCGGAAGCCGCCGGCTCGGTGGGTGAAGGTGTTGCCGGGTCGGTCAGCGCGGGTGCCGGGCCGGTCGCCGGGCGGGCCGGTGTGGCGGGCGGGCGCTCGGGCCCGGCCACCAGCGCCCAGGCCACGGCGGCGAGCGCGGGAACGTCCAGGGGTACGGAATCGGAAGCCATGGGAGGGGACGGTAGCGGGCAGCTCCCCGGGGGCTGCGGGTGGTGAGGTACGGGCAGCCGGGCGGCTCCGGGGTGGCTGCTGCCGGGGCTGGCGTTACGGGTGTGGGGGGTGCGGTGGGTGCGGGGCGGGACCGCGGGGCGCCAGGCGGAAGGCCGCCTTCAGGTCCTTGACCAGGGCCTTGCGCGCGTCGTCGGCGCGTTCCACCGGGCCGCGCGAGGTGCGGCGGCGCACCGTGTCGTCCACCGCGTCCGCCACCGGGGCCAGCACGCCGTCCCGGTGCCCGGCGTCCAGCGCGGCGAGTTGGCCGCGCCGCATCGCGGCGGCGACGCCCGGGGCGTACCGCAGGCTGACCGGCTGTACGGAGAAGATCGTCAGGCCCACCGGTGCGCAGCGCGCCGCCAGCACCCGGGTCAGGGCCTCGCCGACCGCATCGGCGTCGCGCAGGGCGGTGGGGGCGGAGCGGGGCGCGGGGTCGCGGGGCGGGTTCGGTAGGTCGCCGTACGCGTCGGCCGGTAGTCGGGAGAGGACGCCGGCCAGCGTGGCCTCGACCTGTTCGCGCAGGTAGGTGGTGTGGTCGTCGACCGCGAGCACGGCCCGGGCGGTGTCCCTGACCTGCCAGACGACCAGGACCACCGCGCGCAGGTCAACGCCGTGCGCGTCCAGCACCGGTATCGGTTCGCTGCGCCAGTGCCGCAGGCGTATGTCCACCCGGCGGCGGAGCAGCAGCGGGTTGATCCACATCAGGCCCGTTCGGCGTGCGGTGCCGCGGTAGCGCCCGCACCGGCTCAGCACCCTGGCGCTCCCCACCCGGCCGCGGGTCAGACCGCCGAAGGCGAACAGGGCGAGGACGCCGGCGGGGCCGAGGATCGCCCAGGCCCAGGCCGGGGCGGTGGCGCCCGGGCGGGCCGGCAGCCGGACCGCGCCGGTGGCCCACCCGGGCAGCAGCCCGGTCCCCCACAGCAGCGCGCCGGTGCAGGTCAGCGCCGTACTGCCGACCAGCAGCGCGCACCAGCCCGGCAGTACGGCCCGCGCGGGCCGCTCCCGCGGCAGCTCGTCGCACCGTCCGCCCGGGGCAACGGTCCGTACGGCGCCCTCCCGCACGCTGCCCCCCGCGGCGTCCCGCTCGGGCACCAGGCCGGTTCCGGCACCGGAGCCCACCACCGGAACCGTGCCCGGACGCGGCGTGCCCGGACGCCGCATGCCCGGACGCGACATACCCGTACGCGGCGTCGCACCCGGTTGCGTGCTCGCCGCCGGCGCCGCACGCGATGGTGTACTCGCCGCCGCCGGAACCGTGACCGTCGCCGGCTGCCCTATCGGTCGCGTCATGGATTCGTTGGACCTCATCGCCCTCTCCGTCACTCATCCGCCCAGTCCGCTCCCCCATTCCCGTCAGCCCCCACTGCCCCACTGCTCAGCTCCCGTTGCTCACACCCCACGCCCGCCGCGCCGTGCGCCGTCGATCGCCCCAGCCCGTCGGTCACCGGCGACATCACCCACTCGGCCGACGGCCCGTACCCGCACACGGGCGACCGGGGCCGGCGCGGGCACGGGCTCAGGGGAGCGGGCGCGGGCTCAGGAGAAGAGGCGGCGCCAGGTCTTTGGGCTCGGGTAGCCGTTGGCGTCGGAGCCCCGCCAGCCCTGGGCGCGTTGGAACGCCTCGACATTGCGGCGGTCGCTCTCCGACCAGCGGCGGCCGGGGCCCCGCGCGTAGTGCCGGCCGAAGCCCTTGCGCACCAGTTGCCGACCGAGCCGGGTCACGTGGGCACTGCTCCGGCCGGGCCTGAAGTAGCGGGAACCGGGAAAGGCACGGCCCTGCTGAGCGCGGCCCGGAGATCCCGGGCTGCCGACCTCGCGTACGCCTCGATAGCGGTACGCCAGGTATTTGCTGGAGTTATTCCAATAGGCATACGGGGTCGCCCGTTTGATGGTGTGCGGGCGGGTCTGTTCATAGGCGAGGTACTGGCTCTCGGCGTCGTCGAGCCAGCCGCCGAAGAGCGTCACATGGGAATCGGTGGCGCTCTCCGGGTCGTGGAAGAGCAGGATGTCGCCGGGCCTGAGTTCGTCCCGGGAAATCCGTTCGGCAAAGGCGGGAAGGCTGCCGGTCCACTGGTTGCTGCCCAGGTTCCAGGCCATGGCGATGAAGCCCGAACAATCCTGCCGGTATCCGTCGGCGGCGTAGTCGTCCATGCTGTACGGCATCCGCAGGTCCACCCAGCGCTGGGCGCGCTCCAGGATCTCGGCGCGGGTGATGGTGCGGGGAGCGACCGCGGCGACGGACGGCCCGGGCGGCCGTCCGGTGTCCACGTAGACCCCGACGCCGACGCCGCCGCCCCTCCTGCTGGGCGGGCCCGGATCGCCCTGCGGCATGTCGGCCGCGGCCCGCGCGCCCACGGCCGGCTCTGCCGTTTCTCCGCCCCCGACCAGCGCATCTGCCTCCGGCTCCACCGGCTCACCGACCGCGAGGAGCTCGCCCACGGCTGGTCGCAGCGGCTCCCCGGCCGCGCCCCATAACGCGGCGGCGGGCCCGTCCGCCGGGGCCCGGCCAGCGGTGCGGTCGGCCGCGACGGCCTCCTGTCCGGTGCCGCCGAGCACGGCCCCGGCCGCGGCCACCCAGACCGCGGCCCGGCGCACGCCGTGCGCGGCCGGATGGCCACCGGCGCGCAGGGGCGCCCGGTGCGGCTGCGTCCGACGGTGCTCGACGCAGCCGGCGCACGGGCAGTCGGTCGGTGGCTGGTACGCCTCGAATATCGGCGCTGACATATCCATTCCTTCCGGGCCGAAGAACATCTCGCCGCACGGCTGGCGGCACCTCAGCCTCTCAACCACTCGGACATATCGCATGTTGACTGGGCATCTGACGTCAACCACGGACCAATGCCCTTCGCGATGCCGGATCCACCGCACCCGATTCGCACCCCGCAGGGGGACGAGTGCGGGGCTGCGCACTCGCAGGGCCAAGGAAATACAGAGGGGTCAGCCCGGCCGAATCACCGAACGTGTTCCGCATCACAAAAGAAAAGGTCAGCCGCCGAACGCAGGCACCGGCGGAAAACCAGAATCCGACCGCACGGCCCACGGAACACGAGCGGCGGAACACGACCGGCGGAACGCGGCCAGCGGACCGGCGCCGGGCGGTCCCGCAGAATCCGAGGAATCCGGGAATTCCAGGGAATCCGGCCCGCCCACACGGCCGCCCCCCATACGGCGCACCCTTACCGCCCGCCTTCACCCCGCCCCGCACACACCCCTCGTACGCACCCCTCGTACGGGCCACGCGCAGGGCCGGCCGATTCCCGCGCCGACCGCCCCGGCGGGCCCCACCAGCGGTGCGCGGCGGCGACCGGCGGAAACGCGGTCGAAAGCACGCTCCAGCGTCGGGTAAGATTTTCGATGTCAGCGAGCGCCGCTAGCTCAGTTGGTTAGAGCAGCTGACTCTTAATCAGCGGGTCCGGGGTTCGAGTCCCTGGCGGCGCACGTCACACTGTGGGCCTTCTCGTCATCGGCGAGAGGGCCCACAGTCGTTCCGTAGTCCTCGCGGCCGGCCACGCCGGTCCCCCGGCCCACGCGGCCCGGGATGGTCCCATCGGAGGTGGCGGTGCACGGTCGCGGAGTGGCGAGCGACATCCAGGAACGCATCAAGCGGCTGATCATCTACGGGCGCCTGCCCTCCGGGGCGCCGCTGCCCACCGAGACCGAGCTGATGGAGCTGATGGGCGTCAGCCGGAACTCGGTGCGCGAGGCCCTGAAGGCGCTCCAGGCGATGGGCATCGTGGAGGTCCGGCACGGTTTCGGCACCTATGTCGGGCCCATGTCGATGGCCCCCATGATCGAGGGCCTGACGTTCCGCACCGTCGCCGGGCACTACCGGGGTGAGGACAGCCTGCTCCAACTCCTCGAACTGCGCGAGGCCCTGGAGACCGGCCTGCTGGCCCGGCTGGTCGGCCGGGTGCCGGACGGTGACCTGGCCGAGCTGGAGGCGTTGGTGGGGCGGATGGAGCAGGAGGCGACGGGCGGCCCGGTGCGCGCCGACACCGACCGTGCCTTCCACACGACGCTCTACCGCGGCCTGGACAACCAGCTCCTCAGCGAGGTGCTCGAAGCCTTCTGGGACGCCTTCCACCGGGTGCGTACGGATCTGGTGGACGGCGTCCCCGACCCCGCGGTGACCTGTGCGCAGCACCGCGAGATCCTCGCCGCGGTCCGCGCCGGCGACACGGTCCGCGCGGAGGCCGCGGTGCGCGACCACTTCGGCAACATCCGCGCCCGCCTGCGCGCCGCGCCGCACGCACCCCGCGTCCCCCACCAGTCCCCGGGCCCCCGCACGGGCACGCGGGGCGCGGGCCAGCGGCGCGGTACGGCGCGGGGCTGACGCGTACGCGGCATCGTTGCCGCGGCCGTGACCTGCGCGGATGCGGGCCGGCCCCGCACGGGCGGGTGGTGGTGGACGCTGGTCAGCTTGCGGGGTGGCCCCACCGCCGGCCCGCGGTCGGCCCTCGCCGCCGCCCCTCCCCCGCGGGCCGCCGCGCGTGGTGTGGCCCGGGCGGGCTAGGGTCAGGCGCCGTGTTGCGACGTCGATCACTGCTGTGGCTGCTCACCCCCTACGTGCTGTACCTGGGGGCGTTGCCGCTGGTCAATCGGGTGCATCCGACCGTGTTCGGGGTGCCGTTCCTGGTCTTCTGGATGGTGGTGGCCACGCTCGCCACGCCCGTCGGGGTGTGGCTCGCCTGGCGCGGTGACCGGAAGCGGGGGCGGGCATGAGTGCCGATGCCGCCGTGGCCACCTCCGTCTTCGCCGGTTTCATGGTGCTCACCGTGGCGCTCGGGCTGCTGTCCGTGCGGGTCGGGCGGGCGGCCGGCGGCGAGCGGGGTGGCGGACTCGCCGACTGGTCAGTGGGCGGGCGCAGTTTGGGGACCGTCTTCATCTGGGTGCTGATGGCCGGCGAGGGTTACACCAGCTTCAGCTATCTGGGCGCCGCCGGCTGGGGTTACAACTACGGTGCGCCGGTGCTGTACGTCATCGCGTACATGTCCTGCGGCTACGCCGTCGGCTACCTCGTCGGGCCGATGCTGTGGGGGTACGCGCGCCGGCACGGGCTGGTCGGGATCACCGACATGGTCGCGCACCGGTACGGCAAGCCCTGGCTCGGCGCGCTGGTCGCGGTCGGGGCGACGGTGTGCCTGCTGCCCTACATCCAGTTGCAGATCACCGGCATGGGCGTGGTCGTCTCCACCATCTCGTACGGGGCGATCAGCCTGAACTGGGCGTACTTCCTGGCCTTCGCCGTGACCACCGGGTTCGTCGTGGTCAGCGGGCTGCGCGGCAGCGCCTGGGTGTCGGTGCTCAAGGACGTGCTGGTCATCGGCACGCTCGGGTGCCTGGCGGTGTACGTGCCGGTGCACTACTTCGGCGGGTACGGGGACTTCTTCGACCGACTCGTCACGGAGAAGGGAGAGTGGCTGACGTTCCCCGGGCACGCGTCGGGCGGGCTCGACCAGGGTTGGTTCGTCTCGACCAGCTTCCTCAACTCGCTGACCGTGGTCATCTTCCCGACCACCGTCGCCGGCTACCTCGGCGCCCGCAGCGCCAACACCCTGCGCCGCAACGCCATCGCCCTGCCCGTCTACAACGTGCTGCTGCTCGTTCCCATGCTGCTGGGCATGGCGGCGCTGTTCGTGGTGCCCGGGCTGGTCGGCGCGGAGTCCAACCTGGCGCTGTTCAGGCTGGTGGTGGACTCGCTGCCGGCGTGGGCCGTGGGGTTGATCGGAGTGGCAGCCGCGCTGTCGTCCATCGTGCCGATGGCGGTGTTCATGCTGGTCATCGGCACCATGTGGGGCCGCAGCGTACTCGGTCTGGTACCTCGCCTGGCCAGCCGACAGAAGCTCGGCTCCCAGGTGGTGGTCGTCCTCGCCGGTGCGCTCGCCCTGCTCCTCACCTACACCGCGCCCAACACCCTCGTACGGCTGTCGCTGATCTCGTACGAGGGCATGGCGCAGCTCGTACCGATGCTGCTGCTCGGGTTGGTGTGGCGGCGGATGACGTGGTACGGGGCGCTCGGCGGGCTGGTGGTGGGGGCCACCCTGGTGTCGGTGCTGGTCTTCACCGACCGCGATCCGCTGTGGGGGGTCAATGCGGGGTTGCTCGCGTTGGGTGTGAACCTGGCGGTGGCGCTCGGCGTCAGCCTGCTCGGGCCGCGGGAGGTGGACGGCCGGCCGGATGGTGAGGTGTTGGCCGGTTGGGTCGTGCCGGACGGTGGGGCTGAGGCTGGGGCTGGGATGGGCCGGGAGGCGGGGTCGGAGCCCGGTCGCGGGTAGGGGGCGGGGGTCACGGTGTGTCCAGGGTGATGGTGCGGGACTCGGTCGCCGCGCGGCGGGCCGCCTCCAGGACGGCCAGGGTCGCGGCGGCCTGGGCGCCGGTGACCGGGGCGGGGCCGCCGGTGCGCAGGGCGCGTTCGACCGCCGCGTAGTACGCGGGGTAGTCGCCCGGCTCGGTCGGCACCGGTTCGCCGCCGCCGGACAGCGGGGACTCGCCCGACCCGATCCGACCCCAGCACGACTCGGGCTCCACGCCCCACGCGGCGCGGTCCGCGCCGGGGCGGCGGCCCTCGCGCAGCGCCGCTTCCTGCGGGTCGAGCCCGTACTTCACGTAACCCGCCCTGCTGCCCAACACCCGGAAGCGCGGGCCGAGTTGGGCGGTGGTGGCGCTGGCCCACAGATGGGAGCGGACGCCGCTGGCGTGGTGGAGGGCCAGGAAGGTGTCGTCGTCGGCCTCGGCGCCGGGGCGGCGTACGTCGCACTCCGCGTACACCGCCGTCACCGGCCCGAACAGGGTCAGCGCCTGATCGACCAGGTGGCTTCCCAGGTCGTAGAGCAGGCCGCCGATGTCGGCCGGGTCGCCGGACTCCCGCCAGCCGCCCTTGGGCTGTGGGCGCCAGCGTTCGAAGCGGGACTCGAAGCGCTGCACGTCGCCGAGGGCGCCATCGGCGACGAGTCGGGCGACGGTGCGGAAGTCGTTGTCCCAGCGACGGTTGTGGAACGCGCTCAGCAGCAGGCCGCGCGCCTCGGCCAGCGCGGTGAGTTCGCGCGCCTCGGCCGCGGTCGCGGCGAGCGGCTTGTCGATGACGACCGACACCCCGGCGGCGAGCGCCGCGCGGGCCAGCGCGACGTGCGTACGGTTCGGTGAGGCAATGGAGATGAGGTCCAACTCCCTTTCCTGGCCTAGCAGTTCCTCGGCGGTGGCCACGGTCCGCAGGTCCGGGTAGGCGTCCCGGGCCGCCTGCTGCCGCTCGGGCCGCGAGGTGACGACGGTGTGCAGGGCCAGCCCGTCGACCGCGGTGATCAGCGGCGCGTGGAAGACCGAGCCAGCCAGCCCGTACCCGACCAACCCGACCCGCAGCGGCCCGCGGCGCGTCAGCGGCGGCCGTACGGGGGCTTCGGCGGGGGTGGGGGCGGCGGGGGCCTCGGGGGCTGCGGGGCCGGGAGGGGCGGCGGGGGTGTGGCCCGGGTTGGCGTCCATGCCCAGGAACTCTGGCAATGCGGTTGCCCCAGCGCAACTGACCACCCAAGCCCGGTGCGGCCCGGCGCCCGGCCGGCTGCCTCCAATGGTGGGGTCCGGATCGGCCGATCGGGCGGGATTGCGGCGCGGCGTACGGGCGGGGCGGTGCCGCCAGGTGGGGTGCGCCGCCTCGCGTGGAAGGTTCCCCGTGTCGAAGGAGAACCCGAAAGCAAAGGTCAGCCCATGCCTTCGCACAACGTCCCGCCCCGCGTCCCGTCCCGCAAGCGGCTGCGCCCCACAGGGCCCGCCCCGGCCGCCGGCACCGGCCCCCACCCCACCACGAGCTGTGACACCCCCGGCCGCTGCGACACCTCTGGCCCCCGTGGCACCACCGGCATCACCAGCACCACCGGGTCCGGCGCCCCCGGGCGTGCGGCGGCCCGGCGTGCCGCGCCCGTCCGCCACCGCGCCCCCACCCCCCGCACCCGCCCCGCACTCGCGATCGGTGTCGGGGCGCTGGTCGCCGTGGGGGTGTTCGCGGTGGCGCCGGGGGCGTCGGCCGTCGGGGGCGGGCCCGCGGCGGGCGCGGTGCGGCGGGTCGTGGCGGCGGCCCCGGAGTGCGGGGACGCCTCGCAGTCCAAGTTCCCGATCGGGACCAGGCTGCGCGCCGGGCCCGACGCGTACCGGGCCGGCGGCGACTGGCGGCCGTGGCGGCTCGAACTGCACAACACCACCCGCGTGGCCTGCGCCGCCATCCACCCCGTACTGCTCTTCGCCGACCGGGGCCGCGCGCTGCGGCCGGACCAGGTGCGGGTCGAGTTCCACGATCCGTACGAGCGGCGCTGGCGTGCGGTCCGCTTCGAGGCCACCGACGAGGACGAGAACGTCGGGGTCTTCGACGGCGGGGGCCGGGGCCGGGCGCCGCGCTTCAAGGGGTTCGTGGTGCCCGCGGGGAAGACGGTGACCGTACGGGCCCGGGTCAGGTTCACCGCCGACGCGCCCACCGGGCCGGCGTCCGCCGCGGTCACCACCATGCAGCGGCAGTACGAGGACGGGGACTGGGTCGGTCAGTCCGGCACGTACCGCTTCACCGTCGAGCCGCCCCGGGCCGGCGACGACTCCCGCGACGACGGTGACGCCGATGCCGACGGGCCCGGCCGCGCCCCGGAGCGCGGGCAGGACCCGGCCGCGCCCGCGACGAAACCCGGGCCCGGCCGCGCCGAACCGGGTACCGGCTCCGGGGTCACCGATGGCGATGCCGATGCGGGCGGCCGGGAGGCCGTGGGCGGTGGCGGGTCCGGTACGGGCCCGGCGGACTCGGCCGCGGGCCGCCCGGCCGACCCCGGCGACGAGGGCAGCGCCGGACCGCCCCAACTCGCCGCCACCGGCCCCTCCGCACTGTGGGGGTACGCCGCCGGCGGCCTCACGCTGACGCTCACAGGTGGCTTGCTCGTCCGGCGAACCCGCAGGTCAACCGGCTGATCTGCGGGACAGGGCCTGGCCTGACCCGGTCCCGATCCGGGCCTGGCCCAGTCCTGATCCGGGCCTGGCCCAGCCCTCCAAAAACCCACCCCATCCGCCGATATGCCCGCCATATCACCGTGATATGCGGTACGCCCCCGCGTCACCTGGCCGTTCCCCGCGTACCGCGGCGTAGTGCGAGGATCGCCGCGTGGAATACCCGAACGACCAGGCACCTGGCGCACCCATCAGAGCGGGCGTCCCGGAACACGGGCGCATCCCGAAGTACTACGCCGTGAAGACCCAAGTCGCGGCGCTGTTGGATGAGTTGGGGGAGGGGGAGCTGCTGCCGACCGAGCGCGATCTGGCGGTGCGGTTCGCGGTCTCGCGCGAGACGCTGCGTCAGGCGCTGCGCGAGCTGCTGCTTGAGGGGCGGTTGCGGCGGATGGGGCGCGGCACGGTGGTGGCCGGGCCGAAGTTGGAGCAGCCGCTGTCGCTGGCGAGCTACACCGAGGGCGTCCGCCGACAGGGCCGCAGGCCCGGCCGTACGCTCATCACGCTCGACCGCTTCCCGTGCCCCGAGGGGCTGGCCGTCGAGTTGGAGGTGGAGCGCGGGGCGCCGGTGTGGCACCTGGAGCGCGTGCTGCTCGCCGATGACGAGCGGATGGGGCTGGAGAGCACGTACGTGGCGGTGGCCCGGGTGCCGAAGCTGGACAGCGAGTTCGAGCCCGACTCGTCCTTCTACGGCTATCTGCACGACCGGCTCGGCATCGGCTTCGGCGACGCGGACGAGCGGCTTGAGACGGTGCTCGCCACCCCGCGGGAGGCGCTGCTGATCGGTACGCCACCCGCGCTGCCGATGCTGCTCATCCACCGGCTGTCCCGCGACACGGCGCGGCGCCCGCTGGAGCGGGTGCGGTCGCTGTACCGCGGCGACCGGTTCAGCTTCACCACCCACCTCGGCTCGGCGACGGGCTGAACCGGGCGCGCCACGGGCCCCCGCGGCCGGTCTCACCGCCTCCGCCATCCCCGCACCGCCACCCGCGTGCGGCCATGCGGCCACCCCGCCCCACCCCGGCGTTTCGCCCCGTATTTCCGCTCCGTCCGCTCCGTACCGGCGCCCCGCCGCCCCGAGGCCGCCCCGGCGCAGTTCACCGGCCGGCCGTACGGGTCAGGGCCGCTCCCGGGCCGGTCAGGGCGCGGACGGATCGCCCATCGGGGACGCAAGTCCCGCAAAGCGAAGCGGATTCAGATCACGGAAAGATAACGGGTCTAGGCCATGTTTGCGCCCGAGTTCACCTTGCGGTCGCCGCGCGGATGGATTTAGGTCATGCGGCGCCGCGACCGTCTGGGACATGCGAGTGATAGTCGTCGGAGCCGGCGTGGTGGGCACCATGCACGCCTGGCAGGCAGTAGAGCGCGGCCACGAGGTCGTCCACATCGAGCGCGAGGCCGAGGCCCGCGGCGCCTCGGTCCGCAACTTCGGCCTGGTCTGGGTCAGCGGGCGGGCCGGCGGCGTCGAGTTGCAGACCGCGCTGCGCGCCCGCGAGCTGTGGGAGGGCATCGGCGCCCGAGTGCCGGGGCTCGGCTTCCGGCCCAACGGGTCGCTGACCATCGTCACCAACGAGGCGGAGCTGGCGGTCGCCGAGGCCGCGCTCGCGCTCCCGGACGCGGCCGAGCGCGGCTACAAGCTGCTCGACGCCGCCGAGGCGCGCGCGCTCAACCCGGCGCTGCGCGGCGAGTTCACCGGCGCGCTGTGGTGCGAGCGGGACGGTGCGGTGGAGCCGCGGGTGGCCCAACGCGCCCTGAAGGAAGCCCTGTTGGCATCCGGCCGGTACACCTTCGTCGGCGGGCGCGAGGTCCGCGAGGTCACCGGGCCCGGCGCGGTGCGCGACGACCACGGCGTCACCCACACCGGCGATGCGGTCGTGCTGTGCACCGGCGCCTGGCTCGGCGGCCTGGTCCGCGAGCTGGTTCCGGAGCTGCCGGTGCGCCGGGTGCGGCTCCAGATGATGCAGACCGCCCCGCTCGGCGAGGCGCTGACCACCTCCGTCGCCGACGCCGACAGCTTCCGCTACTACCCGGCCTTCCGGGGCGACGCGCTCGACGCGATGGCCGCCGCCCAGCAGCAGCCGCCGGTGGCCGCCGAGCACAAGATGCAGCTCCTGATGGTGCAGCGCGCCGACGGCGACCTGACCATCGGCGACACCCACGAGTACGCCGAACCGTTCGGCTTCGACGTCGTCGAGGACCCGTACGAGCACCTGAGCCGGGTCGTCGAGGGCATCATCGGCCGCCCGCTGCCCGCCATCCGCCACCGCTGGGCCGGCGTCTACGCCCAGTGCACCGACACCGCGCGCGTGGTGCACCGGGAGCGGGTGGCCGACGGGGTGTGGCTGGTGACCGGGCCCGGCGGGCGCGGCATGACCTGTTCCCCGGCGATCGCCGAAACCACCGCGAACGAACTGGGCTGGTGACCGAGATGACCGACACGCACGACACGAGCACCACGAACACCAAGCACGACACGCCCGACGTGAGCAGCGCAGCCGTCCCCACCACCGAGCGCGCCGTCAAGCTCGTCGTGCTCGACATGGCCGGCACCACCGTCGCCGACGACGGCCTGGTCGAGCGGGCCTTCGGCGCCGCCGCCCAGGAGCTGGGCGTCACGCCCGGCAGCCCCGAACACGCCGAACAGCTCGCCTACGTGCGCGCCACCATGGGCGAGTCCAAGATCTCCGTCTTCCGGCACCTGTACGGCACCGAGGAGCGGGCCCAGCGCGCCAACACCGCCTTCGAGGCGGCGTACGCGGAACTCGTCGACGCCGGCCACTGCGCGCCGGTGCCCGGCGCCCGCGAGGCCATCGAGGAGCTGACCGCGCAGGGCCGCACCGTCGTCCTCAGCACCGGGTTCGCCCGCCCCACCCAGGACGCGATCATCGCCGCGCTGGGCTGGCAGGACCTGGTCGCGCTGACCTTGTGCCCGGCCGACGCGGGCGGTCGCGGCCGGCCCTTCCCCGACATGGTGCTCGCCGCGCTGCTGCGCACCCAGGCCGCCGACGGGGTCCAGCAGATCGCGGTGGCCGGCGACACCGCGTACGACATGCTCTCCGGCAGCCGCTCAGGCGCCGCCCTGGTCGCCGGCGTGCTGACCGGCGCGCACCGGGCCGACCAGCTCCGCGCGGCCGGCGCCACCGACGTGCTGCCCTCGGTGGCCGCGCTGCCCGCGCTGATCGCCGCGTACGAGAGCGGCGACGCGGCCGGACGCGCCGCCGCGGGCACGGCCGCCGGCGCGGTCGGCGACGGGTCCGTGGGGGCGGCGCCATGAGCCCCAAGACGCCGCCGGCCAGCGGCATCCGCTTCGAGCAGGTGTCGGTCGCGTACGGCAGGCGCGGCGAGTCCGTCGCGCTGGACTCGCTCGACCTGACCGTCGAACCGGGCGAGGTGATGGCCCTGCTCGGCCCCTCCGGGTCGGGCAAGACCACCGCGCTGCGGGCGGTCGCCGGGTTCGTGCAGCCGGTCTCGGGCCGGGTGTTCATCGGCGACCGCGATGTGACCGGGCTGCCGCCGCACCGCCGGGGCATCGGCATGGTCGTGCAGCAGTACGCGCTCTTCCCGCACATGCGGGTCGAGCAGAACGTGGCCTTCGGCCTGAAGGCCAACCGGGTGCCGCGCCGGGAGATCGCCGGCCGGGTCGCCGAGGCGCTGGAGATGGTCGGCATGGCCGCGTACGCGCGGCGCTACCCGCGCGAGCTCTCCGGCGGCCAGCAGCAGCGGGTGGCCATCGCCCGGGCACTGGCCATCCGGCCCGGCGTGCTGCTGCTCGACGAGCCGCTGTCCGCGCTCGACGCGCAGTTGCGCTCCGGCATGCTCGCCGAACTCGCCCGGCTGCACCGGGAGTTGCCCGACGTTTCGATCCTGTACGTCACCCACGACCAGGTCGAGGCGCTGACGCTGGCCGACCGGATCGCGGTCATGGACAAGGCGCGGCTCCAGGACTGCGGCACCCCGCAGGACCTGTACCGGCGCCCGCGCACCGAGTTCACCGCGTCCTTCGTGGGCAACGCCAACCTGCTGCCGGTCACGGTCGCCGCCGACGACGCCGACGGCACCGAACGCGTCGACTTCGCCGGCACCACGCTGGCCGTGGCACCGTCGCCGGGCGACGGGCCGGCGCCGGGAGCCGCCGCCACGCTGTGCGTACGACCGCACCTGGTCGGCCTCGGCGAGGGCGAGAACACGCTGCGCGGCACCGTCGCCGAGGTGCAGTGGCGCGGCTCCACGCACCGGTTGTTCGTCGACGTCGCGGGGCACCGCGTGAAGGCCGACGTGCGCGAGCTGCGCACGACGCCGCTGCTGGGGGATCAGGTGGCGCTGCACTTCGCGGCACAGGACGCGGTGCTGCTGCCGGTCGACTCGGTGGGCGCGACCGCCTCCGCCCCCGCGGACCGGGCCCCCGCCGGCCAGACCCCCGCGGACCGGCCCGCCGCCGCGCCGACCCTCGCCAAGAGCGCCGCACCCGGCGCGGGAGGTGGGACGGATGGCTAGCGCCAGCGCTGCCCCGCAAGCGGACCCCGGCGCAGCCCCGCACCGAGGCCCCGGCGCCGCCGGCCAGGCCCGTACGCCCCGCGCCCCGCGCCCCGGCACCCCCCGCTCGGTCACGCTGACCCGCTGGCTGTGGGCGCTGCCTCCGATCGCCGTGCTCGGCCTGGTCTTCCTCTATCCGCTCTACCTCGTCGTCGAGCAGTCCTTCCACCCGGAGGAGGGCGGCACCTCGCTGGCGCCCTACCGCGAGGTGTTCGCGTCCGAGGCGTTCCGCGAGGCGCTGTGGACCACGGTGTGGATCGCCGGCTGCGCCACCATCGGCTGTCTGGTGCTCGGCTTCGTCCTCGCGCTGATCATCGCGTTCGTGCCGTTCCCCGGCGGGAAGGCGGTCGCCAAGTTCATCGACGTCTTCCTCTCCTTCCCGTCCTTCCTGATCACGCTGGCGCTGCTGTTCATCTACGGCACCGTCGGCATGGCCAACGGGGTGTGGACGGACGCGACGGGCGCGGCGAGCGGGCCCTTCAACTTCCTCAACACGCCGTGGGGCGTGCTGCTCGCCGAGATCACCTACTTCACGCCGTTCGTGATGCGCCCGCTGCTCGCCGCGTTCGCCGGCATGGAGACCGCACAGCTCGAAGTGGCCTCCTCGCTCGGCGCCCGGCCGCTGCGCATCATCCGGCAGGTGATCCTGCCCGAGGCACTGCCCGCGCTCGCCGCCGGCGGCAGCCTGGTCCTGGTGATGTGCCTGAACGAGTTCGGCATCGTGCTGTTCACCGGCGCCAAGGGCGTCACCACACTGCCGATGCTGGTCTACAGCGAAGCGATCCTGGAGTCGGACTACCCGTCCGCGTGCGTGGTCGCCGTCGTCAACATCGCCATCTCGGTGGGCCTGTTCGCCCTCTACCGGTCGCTGGTCGCCCGCACCGGGCGCGGCGGCGGGTCGACGCTGTCAGCCAAGCGGCTCGGGCTCGGGAAGGGAGCGCGCCGTGCTCGTGCATAGCAAGACGGGGCGCTGGAGCGCCTGGGTCGTCTTCTTCGCCCTGTTCCTGCCGCTGTTCGCGCTGCCGCTCGCGGTGATCGTCGCGGCGTCGTTCGCCACCCACTGGAGCGGCGCGTTCCCCTCCGGGCCGACCACCGAGCACTACGACGCGGCGCTGCGCGGCGAGTCCCTCCAGGCGCTGACCACCAGCCTGGTCACCGCGCTCACCGCCTCCGTACTGGCGCTGGCCGTCGGCACCTGGGCTGCGCTGGCCGCGGCCACGCTGCGGCGGCGCGGCAAGCGGCTGCTGGACGCGCTGTTCATGCTGCCGGTCGCGGTGCCGTCGGTCGTCGTCGGCCTCGCCGTGCTGGTCGCCTTCAGCAAGCCGCCGATGCTGCTCAACGGCACCCGCTGGATCGTCATCCTGGCCCACGGCGTGCTGGTCACCGCCTTCGCCTACCAGTCGGTCTCGGCCGCCCTGACCCGCCTGGACCCGGCGTACGAACAGGCCGCTGCCAGCCTCGGCGCCCGCCCCTGGCTGGTGCTGTGGCGGGTCAAGCTGCCGCTGCTGCTGCCGTCGCTGACGGCGGCGGCCGGCCTGTGCTTCGCCCTGTCGATGGGTGAGCTGAGCGCCACGATGATGCTGTACCCGCCGGACTGGATGCCGCTGCCGGTACGCATCTTCACCGCCACCGACCGGGGTGCCCTGTTCACCGGCTCCGCCGTCGCCGTGGTGCTGATGGGGACGACGCTGCTGGTCCTGCTGGCCGTCTCCCGCATCCGTACCCGCGCCACCTACCGGTGAGGTGAGCCACCCGCGCCCGCCGGTGACGCGAGCCCCCTAACGGCCCGGCCCACCCCGCCGGGCACCCCCTCTGACCTGGCCGAACCCGCCAACCCACGTCCCCCCACGCACAGCAACACCCGCCACACCCTCACTCGTCTCGGAGAAACAGACAGCCCATGGCTACCCCCGCTACCCCCGCCACCTCCCGCAGCTACCTCAAGCCGGTCGCGGCGCTCAGCGGCGCCCTCGTCCTCGCCGGCACCCTCGCCGGCTGTAGCGAGACCGCCGACAAGAACGCCAAGGTCGTCACCGTGTACAGCGCCGACGGTCTCAAGGGCGAGGACGGCAACGGCTGGTACGACACCGTCTTCAAGGACTTCGAGAAGAAGACCGGCATCAAGGTCAAGTACGTGGAGGGCGGCTCCGGCGAGATGGTGCAGCGCGCCGTCCGCGAGAAGTCCAACACCCAGGCCGACGTGCTCATCACGCTGCCGCCGTTCATCCAGCAGGCCGACAAGAAGGGCCTGCTCACCTCGTACGCGCCCGAGGGCTCGAAGGCCGTGGCCCCCACGGACAAGGACCCGGACGGCAAGTGGACCTCGGTCGTGAACAACTACTTCTCGTTCGCGTACAACAAGCAGGAGCTCAAGCAGCCCCCGAAGACGTGGGAGGAGCTGCTGGAGGGCAAGTACAAGAACAAGCTCCAGTACTCCACGCCGGGCGTCGCCGGTGACGGCACCGCGGTCGTCATCAAGGCGATGCACGACTTCGGCGGCAAGGACGCCGCCATGAAGTACCTCGGCGACCTCCAGTCCAACAACGTCGGCCCGTCCTCCTCGACCAGCAAGCTCGCGCCCAAGGTCGACAAGGGCGAACTGCTCGTCTCCAACGGCGACGTCCAGATGAACTTCGCGCAGTCCAAGTCCATGCCCAACCTGGGCATCTGGTTCCCGGCCAAGAAGGGCGGCCAGCCCACGACCTTCGCGCTGCCGTACGCGGCCGGCCTGGTCAACAAGGCCCCGCACAGCGACAACGGCAAGAAGTTCCTCGACTACCTGCTGAGCGAGACCGCCCAGCGCCAGGTCAGCCACATCGGCGGCGGCTTCGCGGCCCGCGCCGACGTCGACGCCACCGACCCGAACGCGAAGGACCTCGCCGCCATCATGAAGGGCGTCGAGATCTTCAAGCCGGACTGGCAGGACTTCGACGAGAACTACAGCGAGTACATCGACGCGTGGAAGTCGGCGACCGGTAGCTGACGCGACTCCCCCACCACGGCCTCGGCCGCCCCGGCGATCCCGCCGCCGGGGCGGCCTTCGTGCGTGCGGGACGGGGGCGTGGGGGGTGCGGGTGCGAGGGGCGCGTCGGCCGCCCCGCCGCGCCCCTCGCACCCCCCCCCCCCCCCCCCCCCCCCCCCAGCCCTCACCGGGCCGCTTCCGCCTGGGCCTGTAGCTTCGCGGCCCGCTCGCGCGGGTCGTACGCCGGGCCCACGCCCTCGACGAGCAGCAGGTCGCCCTCGATGTGGTCGCTGCGCAGCCGCCGGATCGCCTGGTACGCGGGCGACGCGTACCAGGCGCGCGCCGCCTGAAGGTCGGGGAACTCGATCAGCACCATGCTCCCCGGCCACTCCCCCTCCAGCACCTCGGCCGGCGCACCGTGGACGAGGAAGTGCCCGTCGAAGGGGTCGAGGGTGGCCTGGATGCGCTCCAGGTACTCCAGGATGTCGGGGTGGTGACGGCGGCTGCGGAGATGCGCGAAGCCGTAGGCGGACATGGAAGCCCCTTCCGTGGTCCGGCGGTGCGACTCCCGTACGGGAGGCACCCCCGAAACGTAGCCACCGGCCCGGGCCCTGGCGATTACCCGCGAGGTAATGCCGGGGCGGGGCCGAGGCCGAGCCGGTGGGGTGCGGGCCGGGCCAGGGCGACGCGGAGCCCGTGCCGGAGCCGGGGGGGGGGGGGGGGGGGGGGGGGGGG
>NZ_JBLIWA010000064.1:32356-41020 GCF_047525675.1 Streptomyces sp. 796.1
GTCGCGCCCCGGCCTGACCCGCTAAATCAGCTCCACCAGATCCGCGATCGAGTCCTTGACGTGCGTGGGCCGGTACGGGAACTTGCCGAGGTCCTCCACCTGGGTCAGGCCCGTCAGGACGAGGAAGGTTTCCATGCCCGCTTCGAGGCCGGCCAGGACGTCCGTGTCCATCCGGTCGCCGATCATGGCGCTGGTCTTGGAGTGGGCGCCGATCGTGTTCAGGCCCGTGCGCATCATCAGCGGGTTCGGCTTGCCCACGAAGTAGGGCTCCTTGCCGGTGGCCTTGGTGATGAGGGCGGCCACGGCGCCCGTCGCGGGCAGCGCGCCCTCGGCGGACGGGCCCGTCTCGTCCGGGTTGGTCGCGATGAACCGCGCCCCGTCGTTGATCAGCCGGACGGCCTTCGTCATCGCCTCGAAGGAGTACGTACGCGTCTCACCGAGGATCACGAAGTCGGGCTCGGTGTCGGTGAGCACGTAGCCCACGTCGTGCAGCGCCGTCGTCAGCCCCGCCTCGCCGATGACGTACGCGGAGCCGCCCGGGTGCTGGTCGTCCAGGAACTTCGCGGTCGCCAGCGCCGAGGTCCAGATGTTCTCGGCCGGCACCTCAAGCCCCATCCGGGCCAGCCGTGCGTGCAGGTCACGGGCGGTGTAGATGGAGTTGTTGGTCAGTACGAGGAACGGCTTGGCCGAGTCGCGCAGCTTCTTGATGAACGCGTCGGCGCCCGGCACCGGGATGCCTTCGTGCATCAGCACGCCGTCCATGTCGGTGAGCCATGACTCGATGGGCTTGCGCTCTGCCATGCCGGTCTCCTGTTACACACGAGCTTTCTGGGACGCCGGAACGGCGCTGTGCCGGCGCCCCCAGCGTAACCAGCGCCGGCGTGATCACCACCGTCGCAGCACGTCCGCCTTGGCCCCGGTGACCAGGCTCGCGGCCGGCACGTCGGCGGCCACCACCGCACCGGCCGCCACCACCGCGTCCCGCCCGATGCTCACCCCCGGCAGGATGGTGGCTCCGGCGCCGATCCACACGTTCTCGGCCACGTCGATCGGCGCCCCGGTGAGGTAGTGCCGCCGCTCCTCCGGGTCGACCGGGTGGCCGCTGGTGATGAAGGTGGCCTTCGGGCCGATCATCGTGCGCGCGCCGATGCGGATGCCGGCGTAGTCCAGGAACGTGCAGTTCTGGTTGATGAACACCCGCTCACCGAGTTCCAGCCGGAGCCCGTGGTCGGTGAAGAACGGCGGGTAGATCGTCGCCCGCGCCGGCAGCGGCCGGCCCAGGATCTGCGTCAACAACTCCGCCTTGCCCGCCTCGTCGTCGAAGGGCAGGCAGTTCAGCCGCGAGGTGAGCGCGCTGACCTCAAGCACCCGGTCGGCCATGGCCTGGAACTCGGGACTGTGGATGCGCATGAGGCGCTGGCTGGGCATGGGGTGGTCCTCCCGGTCGGCGGTTCGGTGCTGGCGGGCCGCGCGCCGGGAGGGCACGGCGGACCACATCGCCCCGGCCGCGCGCCACCCCGGCCGCGCCGTCCAGCCGACACCTTAGGCGCGCCGCCCGGCGCGCGGCCCCGCGCCCCGGGCCCCTCAACTCCCCGTTGGGCCTCGACTCACCGTTGGGCCTCGACTCGCCCCGGGCCTCGACTCACCGAGCCTCAACTCACCACCCGCGTCACCGTATAGATCAACAACCCCGCCAACGCCCCCACCACCGTGCCGTTGATGCGGATGAACTGGAGGTCGCGGCCGATGTGGGCCTCGATCTTGCGGGAGGTGTGTTCGGCGTCCCAGCCGGCAACCGTGTCGGTGATCAGGGACGTGATCTCGCGGCGGTAGGTGGTGACCACGTACACCGCCGCGTCCTCCAGCCAGCCGTCCACCTTGCGTTGCAGGGCCGGGTCGGTGGCCATGCGGGTGCCCAGGGAGAGGATGGCCGCGCGGGCGCGGAGACGGAGTTCGCTGCGTTCGTCGTCGGCCGCGGCGACGATCATCGAGCGGACCGAGCCCCAGGCCGAGGCGATCAGGTCCTGCACCTCGCCGCGGCCGAGCACCTCGCTCTTGAGGCGTTCCACCCGGGCCCTGGTGTCCGGGTCGGACTGGAGGTCGCGGGCGAAGTCGGCCAGGAAGCGGTCGACCGCGCCACGCGCCGGGTGGTCGGTCATGTCGCGCATCTCGGTGACGAAGCGCAGCAGTTCGCGGTAGACCCGGTCGCCCACCTTGCGGTCCACGAACCGCGGGGTCCAGCCGGGGGCGCCGCCGGTCACCGCCTCCATCACCGAGTCGCTGTGCTGCACCAGCCAGTCGTGGGCCCGTACGCACACCAGGTCCACCACCCGGCGGTGGCCACCGTCCGTGACGACCTTCTCCAGCATGGTGCCGAGGCCCGGCGCGATCTCCTGCGCGTCCGCCCGGCGCGTTATGGCCTCGCCGACCACGGCCTGTACGTCCGAGTCGCGCAGTACGGTCAGCGCGCCGCGCACGGCGGTGGCCAGTTCCGCGGTGACCCGGTCCACGTGGTCCGGCTCGGCCAGCCAGGCGCCGAGGCGGCTGCCGATGCCGACGGCGCGCAGCCGCTGCCGTACGACGTCGCCGGCGAGGAAGTTCTCGCCCACGAACTCGCCCAGGCTCTGGCCCAGTTGGTCCTTCTTGGTCGGGATGATCGCGGTGTGCGGGATCGGCAGCCCCAGCGGGTGGCGGAAGAGCGCGGTGACCGCGAACCAGTCGGCGAGCGCACCCACCATGCCGGCCTCGGCCGCCGCCGCCACGTAGCCGGCCCAGCCGCCGAGCCCGGCCGACTGCGCCCACTTGGCCAGTACGTACACCACGGCAACGGCCAGCAGCAGGCCGGTGGCCAGGGCCTTCATCCGGCGTACGGCGCGCTGCTTCTCCTGGTCGGCGGCGCTGAAGGCGCCGGGGCCGGCGAAGGGGCCGCCGGTGGGGGGCCCGCCCGTGCGGGGGCCCCGGCCGTGGCTGCCGCGGCCTGCGGCGCCGTCGCCCGGGGGACCTGCCGCGCCGCCGCCCGCGCCCGGGCCGTCGCCGCCGCGGCCTCCGGCGCCCGCACCGTCGCCCGCGCCAGCACCCGGGCCAGCGCCCGTACCGCCGCCCAGACCGCCGCCCGTACCGTCCGTGCCCGTCCGTGCCGCGCCGTCAGTGTCCCCGTACGTCCGTTCCATTCACTCCACCAAGATCGCGCCGTCCCCCCGGGCCATTGTCGGGCCTGGGCCCCCTTCCGTAACGAACGGGAGGTTCCCGGCGGCAGCCCGGGCGCGGCGTCCTGGGCCCTGAATCAGCCCGTAGGGGGCGGGTCGGGGGAGGGCCAGGGCCGCGGGAAGCCCAGGGCCGGCGCCGGCGGGCGCCCGGGGCACAGGGCCGTGGGGCACGGGCCCCGCCGCCCCGGGCGCACCCCGCCCGCGCCCACCCCGCCCGCTCCCCCGTCCGGCGGGCGGGCGTCACCCACCCCGTGGGATCATGGGAAGCCTCGCCGGCCGCGTTCGCCGCGCCGCGCCCGCCCACCGCCGCAGTGCGGGGGCACCGCGCCCGCCCACCGCCGCACCGCGGGGTCATCGACTCCGCCGAGTTCAGGAGAGCCCCGCACATGACCGTGAGTCCCCCGCCCAGGCATTCGGCCTACGCCGTGCTTGCTGCGCTGGCGGCCGTGGTGATCCTCGTCTCCGCCGCGATATTCGTCGGCGTCGGCAAGAGCGACGGCACCGCGGCACCCACCAGCGGGCACGGCAACGAGGCCGCACCGGCCTCCGCCGGCACCTGGGTGGGCACCTGGTCCACCTCGCCGGCCGCCGCCGAGCCCCAGCGGCCGAACGGCTTCCCCAAGGTGTCGATCCGCAACGTGGTCCGCATCAGCGTCGGCGGCGAGCGGGTGCGCATCCAACTCTCCAACCTGTACGGGAACCGGCCGCTCACCATCAGCCACGCCTCGGTGGCGCTGGCCGCCGCGCCCAACGACCCGAACGCGGCCGGCGGCACCATGCGGCGGCTCTTCTTCGACAAGCGGCCTTCGGTGACCATCCCGGCCGGCCGGCACGTGTTCAGCGACCCGACCGGGCTGCGCGTCCCGGACGCCAGCGACCTGCTGGTCACCACGTACTCGCCCACCCCGTCCGGCGCCGTCACCTACCACCCGCACGCCCGGCAGATCTCGTACGCGGCGCAGGGCGACCACGCCGAGGACACCGCCGGGCTGGCGTTCACCCAGCAGAGCCCGTACTGGCGCTACCTGACCGGCGTGGACGTGTGGACGGGCCGGGCCACCGGTTCGGTCGTGGCGCTCGGTGACTCGATCACCGACGGCAGCACCTCCACCACGGGCGCCAACCACCGCTGGCCCGACTTCCTCGCCCAGCGGCTGCGCACCGAACGCGACGCGCCCCGGCTCGGCGTCCTCAACCAGGGCATCAGCGGCAACCGCGTGCTGACCGACGGCAACCTCACCCCGCCGAACAACCCGAGCGGCCTGTCCCGCTTCGACCGGGACGTGCTGGCGCAGACCGGGGTCCGGGCGGTCGTCATCGAGCTGGGCGTCAACGACATCCTGCGCAACCCCCACGAGACCAACCCGGACCGCATCACCGGCGGCCTGCGGCAACTCGTGGAGCAGGCACACACCCGCGGGCTGCGCGTCGTCGGCGCCACGCTCATGCCGTTCTACGGGCACCGCGGCTTCACGCCCGAACTGAACGCGGTCCGCGAGGCGGTCAACGAGCAGATCAGGTCGGGCGAGGTCTTCGACGAGGTCGTCGACTTCGACGCGGCCCTCCGCGACCCCGCCAACCACCTCCGCCTACTGCCCCGCTACGACTCGGGCGACCACCTGCACCCCAGCGACGAGGGCTACCGGGCCATGGCACAGGCGCTGGACCTGGACCACCTGCAAGGACGGGTGGCGGCCGAGCTCTAGCCCTGGCGGGCGGCGAGGGATGACCGGGTGGCCCGGGTGGGCGGGCGGTGGGGCTCCGCCGCCCGGGCCGCGTTCGCTGCGGATGTGAAGGCCGATCGCCACCCCCCGCCCCCGGCTCAGCCGAGCTCGGCGATCAGTTCCCGCACCCGCCGTTCGATCTCGTCGCGGATGGGGCGCACCGCCTCGATGCCCTGGCCGGCGGGGTCGGGCAGGGCCCAGTCGAGGTAGCGGCGACCGGGGACGACGGGGCAGGCGTCGCCGCAGCCCATGGTGACCACCAGGTCGCAGTCGCGTACGGCCGCGGGCGTCAGGGCCTTCGGTGTCGCGGTGGAGAGGTCGATTCCGACTTCGGCCATGGCCCGTACGACCGTGGGGTTGACCGTGGCCGCGGGGGCCGAGCCGGCCGACGCGGCCCGGGCCCGGCCGTCGGCCAAGTGGGTGAGGAAGGCGGCGGCCATCTGGGACCGCCCGGCGTTGTGCACGCAGACGAAGAGGACGGACGGCGGGGCGGCGGGGGCATCAGGCACGGTTGGTCTCTCTCTTCGGTACGGCGCCAAGCGGGGCCGGCCTCGCCCCGCGGTGCGGCTCAGGCACGGCTGGGCTCTCCTTGCGGTACGGGGGCGGGGGCGGCGTAGAACCGCCGCGCCCACAGCGCCACGTACACCAGGCCGATCAGCACCGGCACCTCGATCAGCGGGCCGACGACGCCCGCCAGGGCCTGGCCGGACGAGGCGCCGAAGGTGGCGATGGCGACGGCGATGGCCAGTTCGAAGTTGTTGCCGGCGGCGGTGAACGCCAGTGTCGTGGCCCGCGGATAGTCCAGGCCGACGGCCTTGCCGAGCGCCATCGAACCGGCCCACAGCACGGCGAAGTACACCAGCAGCGGCACCGCGATCCGCACCACGTCCAGCGGGTGCGAGGTGATCGCGTCGCCCTGGAGGGCGAACAGCACGACGATCGTGAAGAGCAACCCCCACAGCGCGAACGGGCCGATCCGCGGCACGAGTTCGCGTTCGTACCAGGCACGGCCCCTGGCCCGCTCGCCCAGTCGGCGGGTGAGGAACCCGGCCAGCAGCGGGATGCCCAGGAAGATCAGCACGCTGCGGGCGATCTCCCACACCGAGACGGAGAGCCCGGCCTGCTCCCAGCCGAGCCAGCCGGGCAGCGCCGACAGGTAGAACCAGCCGAGCAGGCTGAACGCCAGCACCTGGAAGACGGAGTTCAGGGCGACCAGCACGGCGGCTGCCTCCCGGTCGCCGCCCGCCAGGTCGTTCCAGATGATCACCATGGCGATGCAGCGGGCCAGCCCCACGATGATCAGCCCGGTCCGGTACTCGTCCAGGTCCGGCAGGAACGCCCAGGCCAGTACGAACATGACGGCCGGCCCGACCAGCCAGTTCAGCACCAGCGACGGCAGCAGCAGCCGGCGGTCGCGGGTGACGGTGTGCAGCCGGTCGTAGCGGACCTTGGCCAGCACCGGGTACATCATCACCAGCAGGCCGAGGGCGATGGGCAGTGAGACCCCGGTGACCGTGACCGCGGCCAGCGCGTCCCCGAGCCCCGGCACCAGCCGGCCGAGCCCGAGCCCGGCCGCCATCGCGACGATGATCCACACGGCCAGGTACCGGTCGAGGAACGACAGTCGGCCCGCGACGCCGGGTGCGGGCGCGCTCATGCCCGACCCCGCTCGGGGCCGGCGGTGGCGCCTGCGGCCTTCGCGGCGGCAGGTGCGGCGGCGCCTGCGGTGCCCGCCGGCGCGGCGCCGGCCGGACCGCAGCACCCCTGCGCGGCCCGGTCCGGCACGGGTGCGCCGGTCGGGCGGGTCAGGATGCCGGCCAGCCGGTCGGTGGTCTCCGGCAGCAGCCAGTAGTACACCCAGGTGCCGCGCCGCTCGCAGTCGATCAGGCCCGCCTGGCGGAGCAGCTTGAGGTGGTGCGAGATGGTCGGCTGGGACAGGTCGAACGCGGGCGTGAGGTCACAGACGCACACCTCGCCCCCGGCCCGCGAGGCGATCATCGACAGCAGCCGCAACCGCACCGGATCACCCAGCGCCCGGAACACCTTCGCGAGCTCCGCGGCCTGGTCCGCCTCGATCGGCGCCGCCAGGAGGCCGGGGCAGCACCCGTCCAGCGTGCCGGCCTGGCCGAGCACCGTAAGACCTTGATTCGACATTCTTCTATGTTGACATTCATCGATCCAGGACACAACCTTGCATTGAAGAACTTCGAATCAGGAGCGGCCGGCCCCCGTTGGCCGGCCCTTGGAGGTGCGCCATGTCCCGCGTTCAACTGGCCCTGCGCGTCAGCGACTTGGAGGCGTCCATCGCCTTCTACAGCAAGCTGTTCAACACCGGGCCGAGCAAGCGCCGCGAGGGGTACGCCAACTTCGCCATCGCCGAACCGCCGCTGAAGCTCGTCCTCCTGGAGGGCGAGCCCGGCCAGCACACCCGGCTGGACCACCTGGGCGTGGAGGTCGGCGCCGCGGCCGAGGTCACCGCGGCCGGCGACCGCCTGCGCGCCGCCGAACTCACCACCACGGAAGAGACCGACACCGCCTGTTGCTACGCGGTCCAGGACAAGGTCTGGGTGCACGGCCCCGGCGGCGAACCGTGGGAGGTGTACGTGGTCAAGGCCGACGCCGAGGTGCTGGGGGCCAGCGCGGTGGGCGCGGATGCGGACGCGGGCGCCGATGTCGATGCAGATGCAGATGCGGATGTGGAAGCGGACGCGGATGCGGATGCCGCGCGGCCGGCGCAGCCCCGGGCCGCGGACGCGGGCGGCGACGCCGCGCGGTGCTGCGGGACCTGACCGTGGGCGGGGCGGTGGTGTGCGGCGGGGGCTGACCTGTGGGTGCCCGGCGGCCCCGGGGTGCGGTGCTCACCCCCGAACGGGCCAACCCGCACCCCGAGCGGATGCGGACCCGTCGGGGCCGGCGAACCCTGGGAGGACCAGGAGGTTCCTTCATGCGCTTCGTCTCGCGTCCGGTGGGTGCGGTGGTGCTGGTCGCCGGGCTCGCGGCGCTCGCCGCGCCGGCCGACGGGTCTTCGGGTGAGCCGCCGCGGCCCGTCGGCCGACTCTCCGTCAGCCCGGTCGCCGCGCACCCCGATGAGCCGGTGGAGCTGCGGGTCTGGGGGTGCGACGCGGCGGCGGGCACGGCCGCGTCCGCCGCCTTCGCCCGCGATGCGGCGCTCGTCCCTGCGGGCCGGGTCGGCGGTGGCCTCCGCGGCGATGCGCTGATCAGGGCCGGAGCGGGCGCCGGTACGTACGACCTCGCCGTGCGCTGCGACGGCACCGAGCGGGTGGCCGCCGCGCGGGTACGCGTGACCGCGGCCGAGCGCGAGGAGAGCACCGGCCGGGAGGGCAGCGCCGAGCAGGAGGGCGACGCCGCGCGCGAGGGCAGCGCCGACCGGCCGGCCCGGGACGCGGAGCCCGTACCGCCCGCTGCGCACCCCCGGCCGGTCCGCTCGCCGATCGCACCGGTACGCGCCGGCGGCGGTGGCACCGCGGACGAGCGGCGCGCGGCGGCGGAGCGGGAGCGGGACGCGGCGGCCGACGGCCGGGGCCGCGCCGACGACATCGGGGCCAGCACCGATGCCCGTGCTGACGCGCGGGGCGAACAGGACACGCAGGGCGAGCGGGCTGCGCGGGGCGAGCGAGGCGAGCAGGGCGAGCGGGCGGCCCCGCGGCGCGGGCTCGGCGGCGTCGAGGCGTACGGGCTCGCGCTGGCCGGCGGCACCGCGCTCACCCTCGGCG
>NZ_JBLIWA010000065.1:0-42948 GCF_047525675.1 Streptomyces sp. 796.1
GGCGCGAGGGCCGCGCCCGGCGCCGGGCCGAACGTCACGGCGTCCGGCCCCACGGTCCGGCGGCTCCGCCCCCGCCCCGGCGGGCGCCCCGCCGCGTACCCGCACGCTCACTTCCCGGGCCGCGCCGCCAGCCGCTGCGCGGCCCGTTCGCCCCGGCGGGCGACCGGTTCGACGCCGTACGCCGCGCCGAGGCCGGTCGGTGGCATCGCGTGGTAGATCGACTCGTACGAGCCCGCCGGCACGAGGAAGGTCTCGTGCCAGATGCCGACGCTGCCGGCGGCCTGCCGCGCGCTGCGGTTGAACGCCGCCCAGGCGGGGTGGTGTGTGCGCTGCGGGTCGGTCGCGTAGGCGAGCAGCTTCTCGCGCGACTCCCAGTACTGGACGACCGTGAAGTTGCGCGGCCCGGACATGTGGTTGCGGTAGCCGAGGAGTCCGCTGGTCTCGTCGCGGGCGAGTTCCTTCAACATGCGCGGCATCGCCGCGACGACCGGCGGCCAGCGGCGCACCGCCAGCCAGCGGTTGATCCGCATCCCGATGAGGAACACCACCACGTCCCCGGTGGCCGCCGTGGTGACCCGCCCCGCTATGGGTGCCGTGCTCATGGTCCACTCCCCGTTCCCTGGTAGGTAGCATCGCTATCTATAATCGATAGTGCCGCTATCTGTGTGAGATGGCAAGGGGTGCCGGCCGGGTGTGCCCGGCCAACCGGCCCGGGGGTACTCGGCGGGGGCGGGTGGGGTGGCGGGGGCTGTCGGGGCTGCGGCGTACGGGCTGCGGAGATCGCGGCGTACGGGCGGCCGGGCCCGCGAACCCCAGACGGCAGTGCTGGTACGGGCTTTGGCCCGTGGGTTACGCTGCGTCCGATGAAGACCGGGACGGCCTCGCGCCACACACTGATTGGCGACCCGGTGCTCTGCTGAGCGCCGAACGGGTCGCGGCGAACGCGCAGTTCGGACGGGGAGCACCCGTCGGTGCGCGGGCCGGCGGGGCATGGGCCGTCAGTGTGCGGTCCGGCGGCGCACGGCCCGTCAGCGTCCGGGCCGCCCATGCGCGAACCGCCGGCGTGCCGGCCGTCGAAGCGCGAATCGCCAGCGCGCGGAGTGCCAGTCCGCGGACCGCCAGCGCGCGGAACGCCAGCGCACGCGCCCCACCTCCCCCGTGGTGACCACAGCTTGCCGAAGCCACCACCCACAGGAGATCCCGATGCCCACCACCACGTTGCACATTCCCACCACCGACGGCCGGGCCGACGCCTTCGTCGCCTACCCCGACCAGGGCGAACGGCACCCCGGGGTGCTGGTCTACCCCGACGCCATCGGCCTGCGCCCGGAGGTGGAGGACAAGGCCCGCGAACTGGCCGCGCACGGCTACTACGTCCTCGTCCCCAACTTCTTCTACCGCGTCGGCCCCGCCCCGATCGTCGAACTGCCCGCCTTCATCGACGCGGAGTCCAGGGGCGCGCTCTTCGAGCAGATCGTGCCGCACGTGCACGAGCACGCCGCGGACCGGGCGCTGCGCGACGCCGAGGCGTTCCTCGCCTTCCTGACCAGCAGGCCCGAGGTCAGCCCGGGCCCGGTGGGTGCGGTGGGCTACTGCATGGGGGCGGCCCTCGCGCTGCGTACCGCCGCCGCCCATCCGGACCGGGTGGCCGCGGTCGCCGGGTTCCACCCCGGCCTGGTGGTCACCGACGGGGCCGACAGCCCGCACCTGTCACTGGCCGACCTCACCGCCGAGGTGCACCTCGGGCTCGCCGAGGGCGACCTGCCGCCCGAGGAGTTGGCCGCGCTCAACCAGGCGCTGGACGCCACCGGCGTCCCGTACGCGACCGAGCTGTACGCCGGCACCCGGCACGGCTTCACCATGTCCGACACCGACGCCTTCGACGCCGACGCCCTCACGCGCCACTGGGACCGGTTGCTCCCGCTGCTGCGGCGCAACCTGACCCCGGCCCGGTGATGCGGCGGCCGGGTGTGCGCCCGCCAGTTGGTCGCACACCCGGCCGCCGGTCGGTGCGGCGCCCGGGCCGCAGGTCACGGGGTGCGGACCGCGGTGGCCGGGCGCGGGGCGCCGGGGTCGTGCGGGTTACGGCAGGCCGTGGACGTGCCCGCCGACCTGGGAGGCGAACGCGTTGCCGTTGCTGGCGTCCCAGTTGGTCGACCAGGTCATCGCGCCGCGCAGGCCCGGGTAGGTCCTCTCCGGCTTGAAGGTGCCGCAGCCGGTGCCCTTGGTGAGGCAGTCGAGCGCGGCGTTGACCACGCCGGGCGCCGCGTACCCGCCGCCGGCCGCCCGCGGCGAGGCCGGCACGCCGAGGCCGATCTGCGACGGGTCGAGCCCGTTCTCCAACTGGATGCAGGCGAGCGCGGTGAGGAAGTCGACCGTGCCCTGCGCATAGACCTTGCCGTCACAGCCGAGCATCGCCCCGCTGTTGTAGTACTGCGTGTTGACGACGGTCAGGAAGTCCTTGATCGCCAGCGCCGTCTTGAAGTACTCGCTGCCCGGCGACTGCATGTCCAGCGTCTGCGGCGCCATGGTCACCACGAGGCCGCTGTGCTGGGCGTGGATCGCCTTCAGCGCCTTGGTCATGTACGTGGAGCTGAGCCCGTTCTCCAGGTCCACGTCGACGCCGTCGAAGCCGTACTCGTCCATCAGCGACGAGATGGAGGCGGCGAACGCGTTGGCCGACGCGTCGTCGCGGACCGACACCGCGCCCTTCTCGCCGCCGACCGAGATGATCACCGACTTGCCGGCCGCCTGCTTGGCCTTGACGTCCGCCTTGAACTGGGCCTCGGTGTAGTTCAGCGCCGGATCGAGGGTGAAGTCCACCTGGCCCGGCTTGCCCGTGGCATCCGCGAAGGCGACCGCGATGATGTCGTACTCGGCGGGGACGTCGCTGAGCTTCTGCACCGTGGCGCCGTTGTTGAAGTTCTGCCAGTAGCCGGTGATGGCGTGCTTGGGTACGGCGGCGTGGGGGGCCGCGGTGCCGGTGCTGCCACTGGTCTGCGCGGGTGCCGCGGGAGCTCCGGGCGTCGCAGCGGACGCCTGCGCCGGGCCGGCGAGCGAGGCCGCAAGCAGCGCGGCTGCGGCCAGCGTGCCGTACAGAGTGCCGCGGGAACTGATCGAAGAGGTACGGGAATTGCCTGATCGTGCGCGTACCACGACTGCCTCCGTGGGGAGAGGAGATGGGGGGAAGTGGCTGTGCCTGCGCGTTCAGGGGCCCCTGAGCTTCCGGTACAAGGTGGTCCAGACCTTTGGGGATGTCAACCCCCGGGTGCGCCCCCTTGTGCGAGGGGGCGGCCGGGCGGTCTCCTGATCCGCACACCCGGGGCGAGTGCGGAGGCGACGCATGACGCACACCAGTCACAGCGGCGAGCAGCAGGGCGGCGGCACGGGGCGCGCCGCAGGCGCGGGGGCCGGGGCCGATGCGGCGGGCGCGGAACCGGCCCGGGCGCCGGCGCAGGACGCGGCGCCGACCGGCGGGCCACCGGGTTCGCGCTGGCGGGCGGTCGGGCCCGGGATCGTGGTCGCGGCGACCGGCGTCGGCGCCGGCGACCTGGTGGCGACGCTGATCGCGGGCAGCAAGTTCGGCTACACGCTGCTGTGGGCGGCGGTCATCGGCTGTCTGGTGAAGATCTCGCTGGCGGAGGCCGTCGGCCGCTGGCACCTGGCCACCGGACAGACCCTCTTCCACGGCTGGCGCACCCTCGGCCCGTGGACCAGTTGGTACTTCATCGGCTACGTGGTGATCTGGGGCTTCGTCTACGGGGCGACCGCCATGTCCTCCTCCGCGCTGCCGCTGGTGGCGCTCTTCCCCGACTTCATCGGCCTGAAGACGTGGGGCGTGATCACCGGCCTGGTGGGGCTGGCGTTCGTGTGGTGGGGGCGGTACGCGGTCTTCGAGAAGGCCATGACCGTCCTGGTCGGCGTGATGTTCGTGGTGGTGGTGTACGTCGCGGTGCGGGTCGGACCGGACGCCGGTGACTCCTTCGCGGGGCTCGCGCCCACCCTGCCGGACGGCTCGCTGCTGTACACGCTCGGCCTCATCGGCGGCGTCGGCGGCACCATCACGATGGCCGCGTACGGCTACTGGGTGAACGCCAAGGGGTGGACGGACACCCGCTGGATGCGCACGATGCGGCTCGACAACCGGGTCGCCTACCTCACCACCGGCATCTTCGTGGTGGCCATGCTGATCGTCGGCGCCGAACTGCTGCACTCCGCCGACATCGCCCTGACCAAGGGCGACAAGGGGCTGCTCGACCTCGGCGACGTACTCGAAGACCGGTACGGCACCGCCACCGCCAAGCTCTTCCTGGTCGGCTTCTTCGCCACCTCCTTCTCCTCGCTGATCGGGGTGTGGCACGGGGTGAGCGTGATGGTGGCGGACTTCGCGGCCAACCACCGGGGCGGCGGCGTGGGCCGCACGGCGGCCGGCCCGCCCCCGGGCGCCGCCCCGGCCGCCGCCGCGCCGGCCGTCGCGACTGCCTCCGCCCCGCAACCCGGCGCCCACCCGGCGGCCGACGTCGCGACCGACTCCGCCCCGGGCGAGGCCCCCGCCACCCCCACCGACGAGCGGACCATCGGCCGGCACGAGCGCTCGTTGCCCTTCCGGCTCTACCTGCTCTGGCTGACCTTCCCGCCGATCAGCCTGCTCTTCCTGGACCAGCCGTTCGGGCTGGTCATCGTGTACGGGGTGCTCGGCGCGTTCTTCATGCCCTTCCTCGCCCTGACCCTGCTGTGGCTGCTCAACACCTCCCGTACGCCGCGGCAGTGGCGCAACGGCCCGCTCAGCAACGGGATGCTCGCCGTCTCCGGGCTGCTCTTCCTGGTGCTGTGCGTGCAGCAGGTGCGCGAACTGCCCTGGTAGCGGGGCCGGGCTCGCCGCCGGGGCGCGGCGGCTGCGCGGGCCGGAACGGGAACCGGCCGTGTCACCCCGCAGCGGAGGGCAGCGGGGTGACACGGCCGGTCGGCGGACGCTGCACGGAGCGTGCCGTGCGGCGTGGCGCCGGTGGGGAACGGCGCCCGGACGTCGGGGAAGAGCCCGCCGGGCTTGGAGCGCCCACGGCCCGGGCGGCGGGCCGTGGGCTCGTACGGGTTACGGCAGCTTGTGCACGTGCGGGCCGACCACGTTGGACCAGGCGTTTCCGGCCGTGGCGTCCCAGTTGGTGGACCAGGTCATCGCGCCGCGGATGTCCGGGTACGTGGTGGACGGCTTGAACCGGCCGCAGTTGGTGCCCTTGGCCAGGCAGTCCAGCGCGTTGTTCACCACGGTCGGGGAGACGTAGCCGCCGCCCGCGCCGCGCGTCGACGCCGGCAGGCCGAGGCCGACCTGCGAGGGCTTGAGGCCGCCCTGGAGCTGGATGCAGGCGAGCGCGGTGAGGAAGTCGACGGTGCCCTGCGAGTAGACGTTGCCGTCACAGCCGAGCATCGAACCGCTGTTGTAGTACTGCATGTTGACGACGGTCAGGATGTCCTTGATGTTCAGCGCCGTCTGGAAGTAGCCACCGGAGGTCGACTGCATGTCGATGGTCTGCGGGGCCATCGTGATGACCAGGTCGGGGCCGGCCTTGGCGGACAGGGCCCGCAGCGCCTGGGTCATGTACGTCGGGTTGAGCCCGTTCTCCAGGTCGATGTCGACGCCGTCGAAGCCGAACTCCTGCATCTGGGCGTACAGCGAGTTGGCGAAGTTGGTCGCGGCGGCCGAGCTGCCCACCGAGACCGTGCCCTTCTCGCCACCGACCGAGAGGATGACCGACTTGCCGGCCGCCTGCTTGGCCTTGATGTCGGCCTTGAACTGGGCCTCGCTGTAGTTCAGCGCCGGGTCCAGGTTGAAGTCGACGGCGCCCGGGGTGCCGGTGGCGTCCGCGAAGGCGACGGCGATGATGTCGTACTGGTCCTGGACGTCGCTGATCTTCTGGACGGTCGCACCGTTGTTGAAGTTCTGCCAGTAGCCGGTCACGGCGTGCTTGGGCACGCTGCCGCCGCCGTCCCCGCCGCCCGCGGTGGTGGTGCCGGTGACCTCGGCCGACTTGGGCGACTCACCGGCCGAGTTGGTGGCGGTCACCTGGAACTTGTACGAGGTGGAGGCCGCGAGCCCGGTCACCGTGGTGGAGGTGGCCGTCACCGCCTGCACCTTCTTGCCGTCCTGGTAGACGTTGTAGCCGCTGGCGCCCTTGGTCGGGTTCCAGCTCAGCGTCACCGACGACGAGGTGGGCGCGGACGCCGCGAGGCCGGCCGGCGCCGCCGGCACCTCCTCGCCCGGCGTGCCGCCGCCGGGGCCGTTGAGCTGGAGGTCGTCCGCGTGGTAGGCGGGCTGCCCGTACCAGCCGTGCGTGTAGACCGTCACCGACGTGGTGTTGGGGCCGGTGGTGAACTTGGTGCTGAGCTGCTTCCAGTCGGAAGCGGACGCGCTCCAGGTGGAGACGTCCGTGGTGCCGGTGCCGCTGGCGCCCAGGTAGACGTAACCGCCCTGCACCCAGCCGCTCAGCTCGTACGCCGAGTTGGGGAGCACGCTGACGGTCTGCGAGCAGCGGGCCTGGTCGGCGCCGGCCGGGGTCGCCTTCAGCGAACCGGTGCCGGCGTGTACCGGGGAGGTGGCGGCGCTACCGCTGCCACCCGAACACGTCCAGCCGTTCAACCCCGACTCGAAGCCGGGGTTCTGGATGAGGTTGGGCTCGGCGGCGGCTTGGGCACCGCTGCCGCCGAGCGCGACGATCGCCGTGGCGGCGAGGGCGGACGCGGCTGCTGACGCCAGCCCCCGGTTGATCCGCCTGCGGCCGGTGGGCCACCGTCTGCCTCTGGTGTACCTGCTACGTGGTGCACGGTCCACGACTGCCTCCGTGGGGAAGTGTGGGAGGAGGGGCTTGGGAAGGGTGGCCACCGCTTGGCGTGAGACTGGTCCAGACCAATGCCCTTGTCAAGGGTGTGCGCAGCGCCGATTGCCGGTCAGTTCACCTCGGGAGGTGACCGGAAGGCCAGGTCGCGGGCCCTGCGCGGTCCCCTGTGCGACCTCTTTGCGCGGCCTGTGCGGCCCGTTTTCGAAGGCGCCGTACGGGCCGATGCGCGGGCCGCGCGCCGGCCGGATCGGCCTGTTCCGGATGGCTGAACTCCGTTCCGTACGAGCCGAGTTCGCGGCGCTGCGTACGGTCTCTTGGCTGCGGGCTGGTACGGGCCCGGCGGCCGGTTCGTACGGGTCCGGGGCGGGCCCGTGCGGGGTCCGTCAGTCGACTCGGGTCCGGGGCCGTGGGCCGGGCTCGTACGGTCCGGCAGTCGACTCGCGCATGGGTCCGGGGGCCGGCGCGCACGGGGGCCGGGGAGGCCGGTTCGTGACGGGGGCGGCGGCCCCGCGTGAACTCCCGGTGCCGAGCCCCGTGATAACCCCGGAGACCTGTTCTCAGCCGCCGCAATCGTGGCTAAAGTGCTGAGTCATCTGTACGGGGAAGTAGCGGACGGTTCCGGTCCGTGACGAGCGTGCCGCGCCCACCGCGGCGCCCGACGTGGAGGGCGGGGGCCCGGAGTGGACGGGAGCTGACGTGACCACCGCCATCGCCGTCACCGGCCCCGAGTTGGTGTTGCCGCCGCCGGACGCGCTCACCCCGTCCGCGGTCGTGCTGCGGCCCCCCGAGAGCCAGCCCCTGGAAGCCGCGATCGCCGACCTCGCCACCCTCCTCGACCAGCAGGGGTACCTGATCGCGCTCTATCCGGCGGCCTCCCCGCCGGAGCTGGTGCGCCGACTGCACACGATGCGCGCGGTCCTGGAGAGCGACCGGATCGCCCTGCTGCCGCTCGACCTGCCGCCGCTGGCCGTCGCGGTCCTGGCCCGCCAGTTACGACAGCTCTCGGTCGCCGACTTCAGCCCCGGCGTGCTGGCCTGCGCCGCCCGGCTGCTCACCCACTACGTCTACGCCGGCGCCCAACTGGCCAGCGTCGCCCGCCTCGACCGGGTCCACGTCGGCATGGGCGCCCACCTGCGGTCCTGGGTGCCCGGCGCACAGTTCGGCGTGCTCACCCACCCCGCCCCGCACCTGGTGGCCGTCGGCCGCGACGACCCGCCGGCAGCCCCCGGCTTCACCACCCAGCTCACCGTCGCCAGCGGCCAGGCCCACACCGAGTGGGTCACCGGGACGCTCGCCGCCGCCTGGCGGGTCAGCGGCGTACAGGAGGTGCCGCTGCCGGCCGAGTCGGCACGCTGGTGGGGCACCTCGCGGGTGACCGAGTTCGCCGCGGCCATCCCCGACCCGACCGTCCTCTACCAACTCGTCGCCTCCGTCCGCAGGGAAGAGTGCCACTGGTGCGGGCTCGAACTCATCGGCGACCGGTGCGCGTTCTGCTCCGCGCCGCTGCTGCGCGACGAGGAGCCCCGCGCCCTGACCGCCCCCGCCCGACCCGCGCTGGCTGCCCGTTGACCAGCCAGGACACCCCGCCCGACGGCCCCGAAGCCGCGCGCCAGAGCCCCGGTCGGCGCGCCGCGGCGGGCCAGGCCGCGCACCCCGCCGACCGGGCCGCGCACCCCGCCCGCCCTGCCGCACACCCCGCCCGCCCGGGCCGGGGCCGACCCCGCCACCCCGCTTCCGAACGAGGTCCCAGGTCTTCATGAATGCACGCCAGCGCCGCGGAGTCATCCTCCTGGTCCTGTCGGTCCTGTGCGCCGTCGGCGCGTTCGTCGGAGTGCTCTCCGTCATCAACGACGTGGAGTCCAAGGTCGGCCCGGAGACCACCGCGTACCGGCTGAAGTCCGACGTACCGGCCTACCAGGCGTTGGACGCCGGCGCGTTCGAGAAGGTCTCGATGCCCGAGCGGTGGCTGCCCGACACCGCCGTCACCGACCTCGGCGACCTCCGCGGCAAGATCGCCGTCACCCCGCTGCGCAAGGGCTCGCTGCTCCAGGCCGACATGATCGTCGAGCGGCCGGCGCTCAAGGCGGGGCAGCAGGAGATCGCCATCATGATCGACGCGGCCACCGGCGTCGCCGGCAAGATCAACCCCGGGGCGCGGGTCAACATCTTCGCCACCTTCGACGGTGAACGCGAGGGCGCCAAGCCGGTCTCCAAGGTGATCGTCGCCGGCGCCCGGGTCATCGACGTCGGCAAGCTCACCTCGCTGGACTCGGACGGCGACGCCCGGGACCGCAAGCGCCGCGAGACCGAGGCGGTGCCCATCACCTTCGCGCTCGGCACCGCCGACGCCCAGCGCGTCGCCTACGCGGAGTCCTTCGCCTCCCACGTACGGCTCGCCCTCATCGCGCCCGGCAGCGAACCGGACATCGCACCGGGCGACCGCACCTACACCCTCGATGGCGACCGGTAGCGGCCAGGAGAAGCTGGAGGTGGTGGCTGGATGACGATCAGAATCCTCCCGACGGTCGCGGACCCGGAGCTGGCCAGGACGCTCGGCGGGCTGCTGAGCCAACTCCCGGGCGTCGAGCCGTTCCCGGCGCTCGCCGACTCGACGGCGCTCATCGACACGCTCGCCGCCCTGGCCGGCGCCTCGATCGAAGAGCTGCCCGAGGTCGTCCTGGTTCACGAGCACATCGGCCCGCTGCCCGCGCTCGAACTGGTCAGAGAGGTCGCACTGCGCTTCCCCGCGGTCGGCGTGGTCCTGGTGACCGCGGACGCCGGGCCCGCGCTGTACTCGGCGGCCATGGACGCCGGCGCCCGCGGCATCTGCGCCCTGCCCCCCTCGTACGACGAACTCGCCGCCCGCACCCAGGCCGCGGCCCAGTGGGCGGTGGGCGTACGGCGCCACCTCGGCGGCGCGGGCGAGGCGCTGGCCGCCGGGCCCGGCGGCCAGCTCGTCACCGTCGCCGGCGCCAAGGGCGGCGTCGGCACCACGCTGACCGCGGTGCAACTGGCGCTGGCCGCGCAGGCCGCAGGCCGCCGCGTGGTCCTGGTCGACATGGACCTCCAGGCCGGGGACGTCGCCTCCTACCTGGACGTACAGTTCCGCCGCTCGATCGCCGACCTCGCGCAGATCAGCGACATCACGCCACGGGTGCTCCAGGAGGCCGTCTTCCAGCACCCCAGCGGCGTCGGCCTGCTGCTCGCCCCCGCCGAGGGCGAGCGCGGCGAGGAGGTCACCGACCTGGTCGCCCGGCAGGCCATGACGGCGCTGCGGTCCCGGTACGACCTGGTCGTCGTCGACTGCGGCACCCAGATGACCTCGGCGGGCTCAGCGGCCATCGAAATGGCCGACCGCGCGCTGCTCGTCGTCACGCCCGACGTGGTCGCGGTGCGGGCCGCCAAGCGGATGGCACGGCTGTGGGACCGGCTCCAGATCCGCAAGGCCGAGGAGACCCACACCCTGGTCAACCGGCACACCCGCGGCGGCGAGATCCAGCCGGGCCTGATCGAGCGGGCCACCGGCACCCGGGCGCTGCGCACCACGGTGCCGGCCGCGTTCAAGGAGCTCCAGCCGGCCGTGGATTCGGGCCGGATGCAGGACCTGGACGCCAAGTCGACGGTCAGACAAGCGCTG
Source organism: Streptomyces sp. 796.1 (assembly GCF_047525675.1). NCBI lineage: Bacteria > Bacillati > Actinomycetota > Actinomycetes > Kitasatosporales > Streptomycetaceae > Streptomyces > Streptomyces sp. 796.1. Next base: position 10,471 of record NZ_JBLIWA010000065.1, read on the forward strand.
TGGACGCTCGCCGGCGAACTCGGCCTCACCGACGGCGGCCAGGCCCAGCAGGGCGGCGCCCGGCACGGCAGGCCGGGCGGCGCCGAGCGCTCCGGCGGCGGGCTGCGCAAGCGGCGCGCGCTGGCCGGCGGCCGGGACCGGGAGGCCGGCGCGGCGGCCNNNGCGGCCGGCGGCCCCGAAGGCGCCGGCCCGAAGGCGCTGCCCCAGGCGCCGACCGGCAGGTTCCGGGGCCGCGGCGGCGACCGCGGCCAGGTCACCGTCGAATTCCTCGGCATGGTGCCGGTCATCCTGATCGTGCTGGCCGTGCTCTGGCAGTGCGTGCTGGTCGGCTACACCTACTCGCTGGCGGGCAACTCGGCCGACCGCGGCGCCCGCGCGGCAGCCGCCAGCGACACCGGCGGCGGCGCGGCCTGCGAGGAGGCGGCCCTGCGCGACCTGCCGAGCGCCTGGCGCGGCGACGCCTCGGTGTCCTGCCCGACCGCGGGCGGCGTGGTCAGGGCGACGGTACGGATCAAGGTCCCGGTCCTCTTCCCCGGCGCGGGGAACTTCCCCTGGACCGTCACCGGCACGGCGGGAGCTGCGGAGGAGGAGTGAGCGATGCACGACGGCAGCAGAGGCAGCAGACAGAGCACGACACCCGACGCGCGACGAGCGACCGGCGTCCGGGGGCTTGGGGTACGGGGGCGTGGCGTACGGGTTCATCGCGTACGGGCGGCTCGCGTACGGGCGTGCGGTGTCCGGGTTCCCGGCGTACGGGCCGATCGCGTCCGGAGGTTTGGCGTACGGGCACCTGGCGTACGCGCACCTGGCGTACGGGCACCTGGCGTACGGGCGCGGGGCCGGGCACGGGCGCGGGGCGAGCGCGGCTCGGTGGCCGTGGAGTTCCTCGGCTTCCTGCCGATCCTGCTGGCCGTGGCGCTCGCCGTGGTGCAGCTCGGCATCGCCGCGTACACCGTGCAGCAGGCGAACACGGCGGCCCGCGCCGCGGCCCGTACCGCCACCGTCGACGACCCCAAGAGCAGCCCGGAGTCGGCAGGTCAGGCGGCCATCAGCAGTTGGCTCGCGGACGGCACCCGGATCACGGTGACCGGCGGCGACGAGGCGCACGCCACGGCCACCATCGAGATCCCCTCGGTCATCCCGGGCGTGGACTTCGGCGACGCCCGGCGCAGCGCCACCATGCGACGCCCGGCCAGCGACGATGACTGACCCGCAGCGCAGCCGCAGCCACCGGAATCCGCCGCACCCGTCGAACCCGAGGAGCACCCCATGAGCCTGCGGGCACGCGTCGCGGCGCCCGAGCCGTCCGGTGAGCACCGGGAGAGCGGGCACCTGGTCACCAGCTACCGCACCAAACTCCTGGAAGAGATCGACCTCGCGGAGATGTCCGCGCTCACCGCCGGCGAGCGGCGCTCGCGCCTTGAACGCGTCCTCGGCCACATCATCAGCCGCGAGGGCCCGGTGCTCTCCACCGCCGAGCGCGCGCAACTGATCCGCCGGGTGGTGGACGAGGCGCTCGGCCTCGGCGTCCTCGAACCCCTGCTGGAAGACGCCTCGGTCACCGAGATCATGGTCAACGGGCCCGACCAGATCTTCGTGGAACGCTCGGGGCGGGTGGAGCGGGTGCCGGTCAGGTTCGTCTCGCACGAACAACTGATGCAGACCATCGAGCGCATCGTCTCCACCGTCAACCGCCGCGTCGACGAGTCCAACCCGATGGTGGACGCCCGGCTGCCGTCCGGCGAGCGGGTCAACGTGATCATCCCGCCGCTGGCCCTGGACGGCGCCACGCTCACCATCCGCCGCTTCCCGCGCGCCTACACGCTGTACGAGCTGATCGAGATGGGCACGCTGGACGAGCAGATGCTGATGCTGCTCGCGGCGCTGGTGCGGGCCAAGTTCAACGTGGTGGTCTCCGGGCCCACCGGCTCCGGCAAGACCACGCTGCTCAACGCGCTCTCCGGGCTCATCCCGGACGGCGAGCGGATCATCACCGTGGAGGACGCGGCCGAACTCCAACTCCAGCAGTCGCACGTGATCCGGCTGGAGTCCCGCCCGCCCAACGTGGAGGGCAAGGGCCAGATCACCATCCGCGACCTGGTCCGCAACTCGCTGCGGATGCGCCCCGACCGGATCATCGTCGGCGAGGTCCGCGGCGGCGAGACCCTCGACATGCTCCAGGCCATGTCCACCGGCCACGACGGCTCGCTGGCCACCGTGCACGCCAACAGCGCCGAGGACGCCCTGATGCGGCTCCAGACGCTGGCCTCCATGTCGGACGTGGCGATCCCGTACGAGGCGCTGCACGACCAGATCAACAGCGCCGTGGACTGCATCGTCCAACTCGTACGGAACGCCGACGGCTCCCGCCGGGTCAGCGAGATCGCGCTGCTCGACTCGCACGGGCACGAGGAGTACCGGATCACCACGGTCTGCCGGTTCGACGCCGACCCGATGGGAGCCGACCGGGTGGTGCGCGGCAGGTTCGGCTACGGGCCGCTCCCCGAACGGGTCGCCGAACGGCTCCGGATGGCCAACGAGGCCGTGCCCCCCGCCTTCGGCGTCGCCGCCTTCCCGGCCCAACTCCTCACCCGGGAGGCGTACCACCGATGACCGCACGCCCGGCGCAGTGCAGCGCGGCGGGGTGGCACGCCCCCACCGCGCGCGCCATACGCGCCCCGGGACCGGTGAGGCCCGCGAGGACACGGAACGGAAGCGGAGAGGCGTACGTGGCGTGCCGAGCGGATGAGACCGGTGAGCCGTACGGGATGAGCCAGGTGCACGAGAGGGACGGGACATGCGAGATGGGCAGGGCGTACCGGATGGGTGAGGCGTACCAGGCGGCCGGGGGAGCGCGGGGAGCGGCCGGGCCGGCGCGTGCCGGAGCCGGGCGGGCGGGGGCCACCCATGGCTGACCTGGCCGCGCTGACGACCGGCGCGACGCTGCTGTGCGGGGCGCTCGGCGTCGCCGGCGTGCAGGCGTACGCGGCGGGCCGGGCCCGCCACCAGTCCCTGGTGCAGCGCCTCGCGGACGCCGACGAACTGCCGCTGCCCGACCGTAGGCGCCGCTTCTCCGGCGTCGACCGCAAGCTGCGCGGCACCCGGCTCGGCCGGACCCTGGAACTCCGCCTCGCGGCCACCGGACTCGACGTCACGCCGGGTGAATTCTTCGTCTACACCGCAGGAACGGCGATCGGCCTGTGGCTGGTCGCCCAGGCCACCCTGGCCACCTTCTTCGGGCCCATCGCCGCCGTCGTCACCGTATGGGGAGCGTTCGCTTTCCTGAATTGGCAACGCCAGAAGCGCATCGAGAAGTTCATCAACCAACTCCCCGAACTCGCCCGCATACTCGCCAACGCCACCCAGGCCGGCCTCGCCCTGCGCACCGCGCTCGGTCTGGCGGCCGATGAGATGGAGGCGCCCGCGGGCGAGGAGTTGGCCAAGGTCGCCGACAAGCTGGCCGTCGGGCACTCCATCGAGGACGCCCTGGACGAACTGGCCGACCGGCTGCCCTCGCGCGAACTCGTCGTCCTGGTCACCACCCTGGTGCTGGCCAACCGCGCCGGCGGCTCCGTCGTCAGCTCGCTGCGCAACCTCACCCAGACCCTGGAGGAGCGCAAGGAGACCCGCCGCGAGGTCCGCACCCAGCTCTCCCAGGTCACCGTCACCGCCTACGTCGTACCGCTGATGGGCGTCGGCACGCTGCTGCTCATGGACAAGGTCTCCGCCGGCTCGATCGAGCGCATGACCTCCTCGTTCTGGGGCCAGGCCGCGGTGGTGGGGGCCTTCTCGCTGTACGGGATCGGGTTCTTCCTGATCCGCCGGATGTCCAAGATCGCCGTCTGAGGCGCCGGCGGGGCCCGCCCCCGGCACCTCACGTGAGGAGAACCCAAGGATGGGAATCGGCCTGTTGCTGGCGCTGGCCGCCGGCCTGTCCACGGCCGGCGCCTGCTACGGCATCGCGCTCTACCGCCGCGCGGCCAAGCTCCCCGACGACCTGGTGGTGGCCCTTGAGGTGGGCGCCACCCGCACCACCGCGGTGGGCTCGGCGGTGGACCGGATCGGCATGCGGTACGCGCCGCTGGTGCTGCGCCTGATGGGCCCGGGCCGGGTCGCCAAGGTGCGCCGCCGCATCGACCTGGCGGGCAACCCCGGCGGTCTGACCGTCGACCGGTACGCGGCCCGCCGCGCCGTGTACGGGGTGCTCGGCTTCGGCGGCGCGCTGGTGATGGCGCTGCGCGGGGAACTCCTGCTGGCCGTGGTGCTGGTGGCGTTCGGGCTGTTCTGGATCGAGGTCGGCATTTGGGCCGCGGTGCGCGAACGCAAGGACGCCATCGAACGCACCCTGCCGGACTTCCTCGACGTACTCGCCGTGGTCGTCAGCGCAGGACTCGGATTCCGCCAGGCGCTGGACCGGGTGGCGGAGAAGTACGAGGGGCCGTGGGCCGATGAACTGCGCATCACGCTGCGCCAGATGGATATGGGCGTCAGTCGCCGACAGGCATTCGAAGAGCTGCGGAAACGCAATGACTCCGAACAGGTGGCGCAGTTCGTCACCGCGCTCCAACAGGGCGAGGAACTCGGCTCGCCCATTGTCGAAACCTTGATCGCAATCGCTAATGACATGCGCCGTACCGATGCCCAGAACGCCCGCCGCCGGGCCGCCCGCGCGGTGCCCAAGGCGACGCTGGTCATCACCACGTTCATGGTGCCGGGCACGATGATGCTGCTGGTGGCCGGGTTCTTCATCGGCTCGGGCGTCGACTTCGGATCGGTGACGGGGGACTGACCGTGGGGCGAGGAGCCGGGCGACGACGCGGACCACGAATGAGTGAATTCGATGCTGCGGTACGGGTGGTGGCGAGCGTCGCCGCGGTGCCGGCGGGCGGCTCGGCCGGCCGTCGCGCCGCACTGCCGGGCCGGGCCCGGGCGGCGCCGGCCCCGGCCGCACCACCGGCCCGCGCCCGGGTTCCCGCGCCGCCGGCCGGGGCCGGTGCGCGCGGGCGTCCGGAAGCCGCCCCTCGTACCGTTCCGTTATCTCTCATGCCTTCGCAAATGCAATCCGCTATGGGACAGTCGTCACGCGGGCAGCGCGCGCCGGGCGGCGTGCGGTGCGGGGCGGCCGGGCCGGAGTGGAGGTGGGAATCATGGGCCGCGTGAGGCGCTTGCGACGGGAACGACCGCTGAGGTTTCAACTCAGGTGGCGCGGAAGAGAATGCTTCGGGACGCCCTGTTCCGGTGCCGGTGATTCGGCGTACTTTCTTCGTGTCGCGAGCGGCACCACGGGGACCGACGTGCCGGACCGCAGCGGAACGGCCGCCCATGGAGGGGAAAACGATGGGGAAGCGCTTTCTGGGAAACGACCGCGGACAGACCGCGGTCGAGTACCTCGGGATCATCGCCGTGGTCGTGGCGATCGTGATCGGAATTTCCGGCACGGATATCGGCAACGAGATCTTCAGTGCCATCACCGACAAGATTTCCGAGGTCACCGGCGTCTGATTCGCGCCTGGCGCGGCACGGGCCGCGGAGATTCCGGTCAGGCGTTCCCGATCTACCTCACCGCCGTGGTGGGGCTCCTCTTCCTCGGCCTCGCCCTGTTCGCGGTCGGCCAGGCGGGCGCGACTCGCGGCGGTGCGCAGACCGCGGCCGACGCGGCGGCCCTCGCCGCCGCCCAGGACCACCGCGACGCGCTGCGCGAGGAGTTGCTCGCAGCCATCGCCAGCGGCGCGGCGTGGCAGGACGTCCTCGAAGGGGACGGCACCGGCAGCCCGCGGGCGTGCGAGGAAGCGCGCTGGTACGCGGGCCAGAACGACGCCGACGTCACCGAATGCACCGTCACCGGGCGTTTCGTGCCCGCCTTCCGGGTCGCCGTGCGGACCCGCTACACCGTGGGCGACTCCATCGTGCCCGGCACGGAGTCCCAGCACGCCGAGGCCGAGGCGACCGCCGAGGTCGAACCCCGCTGCGTACGCCTGCCGCCGCGGCCGACCCCGAGCCCGACGCCCACCCCGCGCCCCACCGCCACCGGGGGCGACGGCGACCCGGGCGGCACCGACGGCACCACCGCCCCCGGCGGGAACACCGGCGGCAACAACGGTGGCAATGGTGCGAACGGTGGCAGCGGCGACGACGGCGGAGGTCCGGGTGACGGCGAACCGGACGAGGGCCCGAAGCCGCCGCCCCTCGCGGAGTTCACCTGCGACGGCGAGGACTGGTCCATCGACCCGTCGCGGCCGGACGAACTCCCGGACGCCGCCGACCTCTTCTCCGTGCATCTCGCCGACTGACCAGTGAAGGGCAGCGACTCATGACCATTCGGTACACCGCCAGGGCGCGTGGGGCGCTGGCCGCTGGAGCGGTCGCGCTCAGCGTCTCCCTGCTCGTGGCGGGCTGTGGCAGCAGCGGCGGCGACGGCGGGGACGACAAGCCCACCGGCGAGCGGACCGCGGCCCCGGCCAACGACCCCAAGGGCGCCGGCGGCCAGGGCGAGGAGGAGTTGCCCGAGGGCGAGCCGATCGCCGAACTGCGCGGCGAGTCCGGCATGGTGCTCTCGCTGTACGACGCCAAGCGGGACGACGGCGGCTTCGTCACGGTGAGCGGCATGGTGGAGAACACCGGCGACAAGACGTACACCCGGGCCAACAAGTGGCGCGGCGACGAGACCGACGTGATCAAGCACGGCTCGTCCATGGCCGGCGCGACCCTGATCGACGCCGCCGGCAAGAAGCGCTACTACGTGCTCCGCGACACCGACGGCAGATGCCTGTGCACGATGTCGCTCGGCATCATCAAGACCGGCGCCAAGGTGCCGGTCTTCATGCAGTTCCCGGCGCCCCCGGAGGGCGTCGACGAGGTGCAGTTCCAACTGCCGACGTTCCCGCCCGCCACGATCAAGATCACCGGGTGACGGGCCATGACGACGTCAACGACGGCCCGTGGCGCCCTGCTGGTGTTCACCGCGGCGGCCGTGCTCGTCCTGCCGACACCGACCGCACACGCCGACGAGGGGCCCGGCGCGCTGCGTTCGGCCCCGCCGCCGGTCGTGGTCAACGCGACCGACCCGGACCTGCGGCTGGCCCCCGGTGCCAGGCTGGGCGCGGTCAAGGTGCTCGACATCAAGTCGATCGTGGAGACCGACAACGGTGAGGAACGGCACGAGGAGACCAACGAGGACGTCACCTTCGCCCTCCAGTCCGAGGTGCTGTTCGGCAAGGACAGCGCCACGCTCTCGCCGCAGGCCACGGCCCGCATCGTGGTCATCGCCCGGGAGATCGAGGCCCAAGGCGCCCGCGAGGTCCGCGTCTTCGGCTTCACCGACGACCTCGGCACCACCGACCACGGCACCGGCCTGTCGAAGAAGCGCGCGGACGCCGTGCAACGCCGGCTGGCCAAGGAACTCGGCGCCGGCGTGAAGTACCACATCCGCGGCTACGGCGAGGACTACCCGATCGCGGACAACGGCACCGAGGCCGGCCGCAAGAAGAACCGCCGGGTGGAGGTCAGCTTCGCGCGCTCGGCCTCGTGAGCCGCTGCGTGCGGTGGCCCGCACGGCGCGGGCCGTCGGGCTGCGGGTCCGGGGCGGGGGGCCGCGGTGGCGGGCCGTACGGGGCTGTCGCGTACGGGACCGCCGGGTACGGGCACGCCGCGTACGAGATCGCCGCGTGCGGGTCGGGCGCGGGGGCGGCGTGCTGCGGGCGGGGCGCGCCGGGAGGCGGGGAGCCGGCGGGGCGGAGATGGCCGCGACCGGTGGAGCGCACCACACGGTGGAGTGAAGCAAAAAAGAGCGTAACGGACGCATCGCCTCAAAAGTGTTCAGTTCGGGCCTGGGTGGCCTACAGTCGCTTACGCACTGCTCACACGCGACGTGCTGGAAGTGCATCGCGCGGACCTGCCCGCATCCTCCTGCCCTGGGAGGGGTGCGTCCGCGTCAGGGAGACGAGCCACCAGCCGTCGCACGGGTGCCGCAGTCAGGGGGCGGGCCGATGTCGACGCGTACCCCCGGGCGCAGCCCCCAGCGCTCCATCGCACCCGCCTCGGCCTCCAGGACGTGGCGCGAGCGCGGGCGCGGCAGTCCGAGCCGTCCGGGCCGCATGGTGCGGACGGCGATGACGGTCAGCTCACGGTCAAGGTAGGCGACATCGATGGCAAACCGCATCCGAAACGTGTGCACCCCGCTGGCCGGGCTCAGCAACAGCGCACCCGCGATCCCGTCCCGCCCGAGCAGCCCCCGCGAACGGGCCCGGTAGGAAGCGGCGATCTCCAGCGGGATCGCCCCGGGCGACGGCCCGGCGCCCCCGTCCGCCGCCCGACCGGCGCCCGAACCCGCGCCGACCGCCCCCGTGTGCACCACGCGCAACACCCCGTGCCCGTCCCGCCACCGCCCCATCCCGGCCCCTCCCCGCACACCCCGTGTGCCCGTGTCGCTGTGTCGCCCCCGTCGGGTTGTACCAGTCGGGGCCGCGCGCCGTGGCCCGTTCCGTAGGCTCGGCCCGTGCATGCGCTGCTGATAGCCCTCGCCGCCGGGTACGGCGCCGCGGCCGGTCTCCTGGTCGGCCGCCCGCTGTTCCGGCTCGCCGTCCCGCCCGCCGACCCCTGGCGCACGGCCTGCCCGGGCGGCCATCCGATCGCCGGCCCGGCCGCCGGCTGGCTCGGCCGCGCCCGCTGTACGGCCTGCCGGCGCGGCGCGGCGGGGGACGACGGGGCCGGGGGAGCCGCGGGGGCGGAAGAGGCCAGCGCGGCTGAGGGGGAGAGCGCGGCTGAGGGGGACAGCAGGAGCAGCGGGGCCAGCGGGCCCGACGTGGCGCAGGGGGGCGTGCGGGCGCGCGGCGGCGAGTACGGGGCGAGTGGGCCGCTGCTGATCGGGTCCTGCGCGCTGACCTGCGCGGCGCTGGCCGCGGCCGTCGGACTGCGGCCCGAGCTCGCCGTCTGGCTGCTCCTCGTACCGCTCGGCGTGTTGCTCGCGGGCGTGGACCTCGCCGTGCACCGGCTGCCCGACGTCCTCACGCTGCCGATGGCGGTCGGCTCCGCCGCACTGCTGGGCGGCGCGGCGCTGCTGCCCGGCGCCGGTGGCTCGTGGTCACGCGCCGTGTTCGGGGGACTCGCGCTGGGCGGCGCGTATTTTGTGCTGTTTCTCATCAACCCCAGCGGCATGGGGTTCGGCGACGTCAAATTGGCGCTGACCCTCGGCGTCGCCCTCGGGTGGTACGGCTGGGACGTCCTCTTCCTGGGCGCCTTCACCGGCCTTCTCCTGGGCGCCTTCTACGGTGTAGCCCTAGTGCTGACAAGGCGGGCGAGCCGCAAGGCGGCATTGGCCTTCGGCCCTTTCATGATCGTCGGGGCCGGTGCGGGGGTGCTGCTCGGCGGTCTCGCGGCCGGCTGAGTACACGCCGCAGCGCGCCGTTGTGTCCGCAGTTGCACGCAGCACCCCTCACAAAGGGTTATGGTGGAAACCCCCCCTCGGGCCGGTCCGTATCCCCCCCACGGACCGGCCCGCTTTTTCTTGCCCACGGCCCACCCCGCGCGAAGGCCCTACCGCCGCGCGAGGGCCCGCCCCGCCCGGGCCCCAGTGCGGACCACGCCCCGGCCCCGGCCCCCGCTGCCCCGTACGCCCGGCCCCGCCCCGTACGCGCCACCGGGGCCCGACGACCGCCACCCCCCGCCACCACGCCCGCCCCCGCGCTTCACGGGCCGCTGGCGCTCAAGGGCAGCGCCCTAGCGGCGCGCCCAGATGTTGACGCCCTCCGTGCTGCGCGCGTACCGGTCGATGTCGGCGAGCTCGGCCTCGGTCAGGGGCGGGGCGCCGAGCGCGGCCACGTTCGCTTCGAGCTGGCGCACGCTGGAGGCGCCGATCAGCGCCGAGGTCATCCGCGGGTCGCGCAGCACCCAGCCCAGGGCCAACTGGGCGAGCGACTGGCCGCGCCGGGCGGCGATCTCGTGCAGCCCGCGCAGCCGCCGCACCACCTCGTCGGTGAGCAGCTCGGGCCGGAGCGACTTGCCCTGCGCGGCGCGCGAGTCGGCCGGGATGCCGTCCAGGTACTTGTCGGTCAGCAGCCCCTGCGCCAGCGGCGCGAACGCGATGCAGCCCATCCCCTCCGCCTCCAGCGCGTCGAGCAGCCCGTCGTCCTCGGTCCAGCGGTTGATCATCGAGTACGAGGGCTGGTGGATCAGGGCCGGCACGCCCATCTCCCGCAGCAGCCGGGCCGCCTCGGCGGTCTGCTCGGCGGTGTAGGAGGACACGCCCGCGTACAGCGCCTTGCCCTGCTGCACGGCCGACGCGAGTGCGCCCATCGTCTCGGCGAGCGGCGTATCGGGGTCGTAGCGGTGCGAGTAGAAGACGTCCACGTAGTCGACGCCCATCCGGCGCAGCGACGCGTCCAGCGAGGACAGCAGGTACTTCCGCGAGCCCCACTCCCCGTACGGCCCCGGGTGCATCAGATAGCCCGCCTTGGTGGACAGGATGAGTTCGTCCCGGTACGGGCGGAAATCCTGGGCGAAGATCTTGCCGAAGTTCAGCTCGGCCGAGCCGGGCGGCGGGCCGTAGTTGTTGGCCAGGTCGAAATGGGTGATGCCGAGGTCGAACGCGCGGCGCAGGATGCCGCGCTGGGACTCCAGGCTGCGGTCGTCGCCGAAGTTGTGCCACAGGCCGAGCGAGATCGCGGGCAGCTTGAGCCCGCTGCGCCCGCTGCGGCGGTACTCCATGCGGTCGTAGCGGTCGTCGGCGGCGCGGTAGGGGGAGTTGTCGTTCACGGGGTTCTGGCTCCGGCTTCACGTGGGCGCGTCCCGGTTGCGGGCCCTGTCCCCACCGACGCTATACGCACGTGACCGGCCCAGCTTCGCCCAACCCCGGCCACAGCAGTAGGGTGGCGCCCTTGGAGCGGTGCCAGGGATGGGGACGCCGCGGCATGGAGGGCTGGAGAACGTGAAGCTGCGTGACCTGGTGTACGGGCTCTACGCACGCCGGGTGGAATGGCGCCTCGATCACGACCAGGTGCCGGAGCACATCGGCGTCATTCTCGACGGCAACCGGCGCTGGGCGCGCGCCTCGGGAGGCACCACGGCCGAGGGCCACATCGCCGGCGCCAACAAGATCCGCGAGCTGCTCGGCTGGTGCACCGAGACCGACGTCAAGGTCGTCACGCTGTGGATGCTCTCCACCGACAACCTGGGCCGCCCCGACGACCAACTCCAGCCCCTGCTGCGCATCATCGAGGGCGCCGTGCGCGACCTGGCCGCCGACGGCCGCTGGCGCGTCCACCACGTCGGCACCATGGACCTGCTGCCCTCCCAGACGCAGACCGTCCTGAAGGAGGCCGAGGAGGCCACCCGGCACGTCGGCGGGATACTGGTCAACGTCGCCGTCGGTTACGGCGGGCGGCAGGAGATCGCGGACGCGGTGCGCTCGCTGCTCCTGGACCACGCCGAGCGGGGCACCACCTTCGAAGAGCTCGCCGAGATCGTCGACGTCGAGATGATCGCCGAGCACCTCTACACCCGCGGCCAGCCCGACCCCGACCTGGTCATCCGCACCAGCGGCGAGCAGCGCCTGTCCGGCTTCATGCTCTGGCAGAGCGCGCACTCCGAGTACTACTTCTGCGAGGTCTTCTGGCCCGCGTTCCGCAAGGTGGACTTCCTGCGCGCGCTGCGTGACTACGCGGCTCGGCACCGTCGCTACGGCGGTTAACGTCATGTGACGCCAGGGAACGGCAGGCGACGAATCGCCGACGTTGTCATATGCCTGGGCATGGGGCGCGCAGTTGACGGGAATATCCCTCTCACGTCGGCACCCCGCCCCTGGGGCGCCGGAATGCAGCGGGCGGCATGGGAGCCGCCCGCCCGGGAGGCCCGTTGCACCAGGACGCCCGTGCCGTACGGATGGCGCAGCCACGGCTTTCGCCGCCCCTGCACGCACGGCGCTCGCGGGAGGCCGGTAGCCGGCCCTCCCAGGGCCTGAGCCCGGCCCGTCCCCTGCCGCCGGACGGGGCCTTGGTCCCGCCACGGGCGGGGACACCCACTCACGCGACGCCGTCGCACCCCAACCTCTCCCGAGGGGGTTCGTCCACCCGTGGTGACCAGCAAGAAACGCCGCGAGCACGACCGGCGCACCTATGTCCTCGACACCAGCGTCCTGTTGGCCGACCCAGGCGCCATGGCCCGCTTCGACGAGCACGAAGTCGTGCTCCCCGTCGTGGTGGTCACGGAGCTTGAGGCCAAGCGGGCCCATCCCGAACTGGGGTATTTCGCCCGACAGGCGCTGCGCCTGCTCGACGAGTACCGCGTCCAGTTCGGCAGGCTCGACGCTCCCATCCCGATCGGTGACCTCGGCGGCACGTTGCGCGTCGAGCTCAACCACTCCGACCCGGGCATCCTGCCGGCCGGCTTCCGACTCGGGGACAACGATTCCCGAATCCTGGCCGTCGCCAGAAACCTCCAGGCCGAGGGGTACGACGTCACCGTCGTCTCCAAGGACCTGCCGCTGCGCATCAAGGCGTCGTCGGTGGGCCTGCTCGCTGAGGAGTACCGGGCGGAGTTGGCCATCACGGACTCGGGCTGGACCGGCATGGCGGAGCTCACCGTGCCGCCGGACCAGGTGGACGAGTTGTTCGCCGCCGAGACCGCGTACCTGCCCGAGGCCGCCGAACTGCCCGTGCACACCGGACTGGTGCTCCAGTCCGCGCGCGGCAAGGCGCTCGGCAGAGTCACCGCGGACGGCGCGGTGCGGTTGGTGCGCGGCGACCGGGAGGCGTTCGGCATCCACGGCCGCAGCGCCGAGCAGCGGATCGCCCTCGATCTGCTGCTCGACCCCGAGGTCGGGATCGTCTCCATGGGCGGCCGGGCCGGCACCGGCAAGTCGGCGCTGGCGCTCTGCGCGGGTCTTGAGGCCGTCCTGGAGCGGCAGCAGCACCGCAAGGTGATGATCTTCCGCCCGTTGTACGCGGTCGGCGGCCAGGAGCTCGGCTACCTGCCGGGCAGCGAGTCCGAGAAGATGAGCCCCTGGGCGCAGGCGGTCTTCGACACCCTGTCAGCCGTCACCACCGCCGACGTCATCGAGGAGATCGTGGGCCGCGGCATGCTGGAGGTGCTGCCGCTGACCCACATCAGGGGCCGCTCGCTGCACGACGCGTTCGTGATCGTGGACGAGGCGCAGTCGCTCGAACGGAACGTCCTGCTGACCGTCCTGTCGCGGATCGGGGCCAACTCGCGTGTCGTCCTCACCCACGACGTGGCACAGCGCGACAACCTACGGGTCGGCCGGTACGACGGAGTCGTCGCGGTGGTCGAGAAACTGAAGGGCCATCCGCTCTTCGCCCACGTCACGCTCACCCGTTCGGAGCGCTCGCCGATCGCGGCGTTGGTGACCGAGATGCTGGAGGAGGGGCGGGTCTGACCCGGTTCGACCGGACCGTAGCGAACCGCACCGGGACCCGCGGGATCTAGCCGGATCCAGCCGGATTCACCACTTCTCGCGGGATCTGGTCGGACCCCACCGGATCTGGTCGTTCAGCCGGGCCCGTTTGACACGGCGCCGCGCGGCGAAGCCCTGGAGCTTAGCCGCGCGGCGCCTTGTCGCGCCTGGGTTTCCTCGAATAGGTGCCGCCAAACGCCATGTGAGCTTTCCCACGCGGCGGAGAATTGCGTCCGGGCCGACGCTCCGGCAGGGTGTGGTTCCTGTCAGGCCCCGCATACGGCACAGCTACGACCCCAGCGTCGTGGCGCCCCAGGAACAGCAGAACTAAACAGCGTTCGTCGTATGCCGCCCGAGCACCACGCGGACCTCTTCGGAGGGCGCACCGGGCCCGTGTCTCCCGTGACCAGCCGGCCCCAGCTCCTGGGGGCGGAACAATGGAGACCAGCGCCAGGGGCACGATTGCGTCCGCGAGGTCACCTAAGCGGGCGATGCTGGAAGGAAACCGTGTGAGCCGGATCTCGGTCCGGGGATTCGCAGTGGCCTCCGCCACCGCGGTCACCACCGTCGGCGCCGTCGTTGGCGTCGCGTCAGGTAGCGACAAGAGCTCGTCCACCGAACCGGTGGAGGCCGTCGCAGCCGACGCGACCCTCCTTGCGGAGATCCCCGCCGGGCAGCAGGCCCAGGCGCAGACCGCATCCCTGACGCAGCAGGCAGACGTCCAGTCCACCGCCGCAGACGCGGAGGCCAAGAAGTCCGCCGAGGAAGCCGCCCGCAAGCAGGCGGCCAAGGACGCGTCGGACAAGAAGGCCGCCGCAGATCAGGCCAAGAAGGAGAAGGCGGAGAAGGAAGCGGCCGAGAAGAAGGCCGCCGAAGAGCGTGCGAAGGAGAAGGAGGAGGCCGCCAGCCGGTCCTCGTCCCGCGACTCCCTCACCTCGACCTCCGCGTCGTCCACGTCCTTCCCGCAGCGCGGCTCCTACTCGGTCGCCGACGTCCAGGCGATCGCCCGTCAGATCGTCCCGGGCGACCAGTTCCAGTGCTTCAGCAACATCGTGAACCACGAGAGCACCTGGAACTACAAGGCCGTCAACCCGTCCTCGGGCGCGTACGGCCTGGTGCAGGCGCTGCCGGCCAGCAAGATGTCCTCCGCGGGCGCCGACTGGCAGACCAACCCGGCCACGCAGATCAAGTGGGGTCTGAACTACATGAACGAGGCGTACCAGAGCCCCTGTGGCGCCTGGTCGTTCTGGCAGACCAACCACTGGTACTAGAAACGTCGGCCCCGGCGGGGCCACGCGACGTCACGAAGCCCCCGACCGCGACCGGTCGGGGGCTTCGTGTGTGTAACGTCTTCCCGGACGGCCTTGGGGGAGTGGGGGTAGGGAAAGACAGATGTCCAAATTGCCACGGTTGGTCGGCGGTCTCGGCGCCGGCTTGACCCGGCTCGCCGAACGGCTCGACGCACGACGCAAGGACAAGGGCCACGCCGGGCCCGAAGAGCCGCCCGGGGCCGCGCGCACGTCCGGGCCGCAGAGCCACGGCGCCGAGCGCACCGAGGAACCGGCCGCCGGGCCCGCCGCAGGCGCCACGGGGCCGACCGGCGTGGCCGGCGCGCCGGCTGACGCCGCCCCAGCCGAGCACGGCGCCCGACCGGCCGCTCCCGGCCCCGTACCGCAGGCCGCGGTGGCGGTCGCGGACGAGCCGTCACAGGTGCCCGCGCCGCCGCAGTACGCACCGGCGGTGGTGCCCCGCCCGGACCCGGTGGCCGCCGTGCCCTGGGGGGTGCGGGTCGCCGCCGAGGTGGGATGGCGGTTGCTGGTCCTCGCGGGCACGGTCTGGGTGCTCATGCGGGTCATCAGCGCGGTGCGGCTGGTGGTCCTCGCCTTTGTGGCGGGGCTGCTGATCACCGCCCTGCTGGAGCCGACGGTCTCCCGGCTCCGGCGCCGGGGCGTGCCCCGCGGTCTGGCCACCGCCATCGTCTTCGTCTCCGGGTTCATCGTGATGGGCCTGGTGGGCTGGTTCGTGGTGTGGCAGGTGATGGAGAACCTGGACTCGCTCTCCGAACGGGTCCAGGACGGCATCGACGAGCTCCGCCGCTGGCTGCTGAACAGCCCGTTCCACGTCACCGAGGACCAGATCAACGACATCGCGAAGAACCTGCGCGAGTCGGTCGGGGAGAACACCGAGGAGATCACCTCGGCCGGTCTGGAAGGCGTCACGTTCATCGTCGAGCTGCTGACCGGCATCATGCTCGCGATGTTCAGCACGCTGTTCCTGCTCTACGACGGGCCCAAGATCTGGAACTGGGTCCTCAAGCTCTTCCCGAGCTCGGCCAGGGAGGGGGTGGCGGGCGCCGGGCCGCGGGCCTGGCAGACGCTCACCGGCTATGTGCGGGGCACGGTGATAGTGGCCCTCATCGACGCGATCTTCATCGGCACCGGGATCTTCTTCCTCGACGTGCCGATGGCCGTGCCGCTGGCCGTCTTCATCTTCCTGTTCGCCTTCATCCCGCTGGTCGGGGCGGTCATCTCGGGCGCGCTCGCGGTCGTGGTGGCGCTGGTGACGCAGGACGTGTTCACCGCGGGCATGGTGCTCATCGTGGTGCTGGCGGTGCAGCAGATCGAGGGCCACATCCTCCAGCCGTTCATCCTGGGCCGGGCGGTGCGCGTGCATCCGCTGGCGGTGGTGCTCTCGGTCGCCGCGGGCTCGCTGATCGCCGGCATCGGCGGTGCGGTGGTCGCGGTCCCGCTGGTCGCCGTCGCCAACACGGTGGTCGGCTACCTCCGCGCCCACGCCAAGGAACAGGCGCTGCGCGCCACGCCCGGGCCGCACGGCGCGACGGTGGCCGCACTCGCCCCGGTGCCCCCGACGGCGGGCACCGCACCGGCCGGCGCGGCGACCGCTGACGCTGCCGGTCCGGCTGGTGCTGGTGTCAGCGTCGGCGAGGGTACGCGTGCGGCGGGTGGTGGCGGCGCGGTAGGCGGTGGCGTGGCCGGCGGGGACGCCGCGCCCGCGTCCGGCCAGGCGCCGGCCGCCGGCGCACCCGACCCCGTACCACCGGCGACGGACGGACGGCCGGCCCCGGAGCCGGGCGACGAACAGCAGCCGCCCCCGTCGAACCGCTGACCGCGGCCCTACTCACCAGTCGGGCCCCCGCCCGCACCGCTCCCCGGTGCCGGCGGGGGCCCGCGCCGTACGGCCCCGGGCTCTCCCCCGTTCGGCGGCCGGCCCGCGTGTCGCGGCGTACGCCGCTCGGGGCCGTGCGCGCCTGGGCGAACGGGTGACGCGGCGCCCGGGGGCTCGGCGGACGCGTGTCGTGGCGTACGAGGGATAGGGCGTACGAGGCAAAGGCGTACGCAGAAGGGGCGTACGGGCGCGGGCGGATGGGAGGGGCGGGCGGGGGTGGTCGGTCGGGTGGCGGGGCGGTGCTCCGCGCGCGCGTCGCGCGTGCGTACGCCGAAGGCCCCGTGGACAGCGGACTGTCCACGGGGCCCGGGCGGTGCCGGTGACGGCGCGTTCGTACCAGCGGCGTGCGCCGCGCCGTCGGGCCGTCGGGGCGGGCGCGCCCGGTGGGCGTGCGCGCCGGTGACGGCTGTTATTCGGCCAGGGTCGCCTCGGCGTCCAGGGTGGCGCCGACCGCCTGGAGGACGGCCGCGATCTTGAACGCCTCCTGGATCGTCTCCCGGTCCACGCCGGCCTTGCGCAGCACCTGCTCGTGCGAGTCCAGGCACATGCCGCAGCCATTGATCGCGGAGACCGCGAGCGACCAGAGTTCGAAGTCGACCTTCTCCACGCCCGGGTTGCCGATGACGTTCATCCGCAGGCCCGCACGCAGGTTGCCGTACTCCGGGTCCGACAGCAGGTGCCGGGTCCGGTAGTAGACGTTGTTCATCGCCATGATGGCGGCGGCCGACTTGGCCGCGGTGTACGCCTCGGCCGTCAGGTTGGCCTTGGCCTCCGGCTCCAGCTCCCGCAGGACGCGCGGCGAGCGCGAGGCGATGGCGCAGGCGAGCACCGTGCCCCAGAGCTGCTGCTGCGGCAGGCTGGAGTTGCCGATCACCGAACCGAGGTTCAGCTTCAGGTCCTTGGCGTAGTCCGGGACGGCGGACTTCAGGTCATCGAGTGCCACGGGTGTCTCTCAGTCTCGTTCGTTCACTCGCCGGAGAGCAGCGCGACCGGGTCGAGGGTCTCGTCGCCCTTGCTCCAGTTGCACGGGCACAGCTCGTCGGTCTGGAGGGCGTCGAGGACCCGCAGGACCTCCTTGGGGTTACGACCCACGGAGCCGGCGGTGACCATGGTGAACTGGATCTCGTTGTTCTGGTCCACGATGAAGACGGCGCGCTGGGCGAAGCCGTCGGCACCCTCGACGCCGAGCGCGCGCATGAGCTCGTGCTTGGAGTCGGCCAGCATCGGGAAGGGCAGGTCGTTCAGGTCGGCGTGGTCCTTGCGCCAGGCGTGGTGCACGAACTCGGAGTCGCCGGAGACGCCGAGGACCTTGGCGTCACGGTCGGCGAACTCGTCGTTCAGCTTGCCGAACGCGGCGATCTCGGTCGGGCAGACGAAGGTGAAGTCCTTGGGCCAGAAGAAGACGACCGACCAGCCGGACTTGTACTCCTCCGAGCTGAACTCCTTGATCTCCAGCTTGTCGACCGAGGGGCCTTCGACGCCGAGGAGCTTCCAGTCGGGGAACTGGTCACCAACAGTGAGCACGCGATCTCCTTGTGAGCGAGGAAACCCCTGTGGTAGCGGGGGTTCCAGGGGCTGGACGAGAGCCACAGTGCCACAGGAGGCATTGATCGCGGAAATAGCTAAACTGGGAACAGTTGATCGGAGGTGGTTATCAGTGGTGGCGCCCATCACACCCGTGAGCAGGCCGCGACAGCCGAGCCTGGCCCAGTTGCGGGCCTTCGCCGCCGTCGCCGAGCACCTGCACTTCCGCGACGCCGCAGCGGCCATCGGCATGAGCCAACCCGCGCTCTCGGGAGCCGTCGCCGCCCTTGAGGAATCCCTCGGCGTGCAGCTTCTTGAGCGTACGACGCGAAAGGTGCTGCTCTCACCTGCGGGGGAGCGACTGGCCGAGCGTGCCCGTACGGTACTGGACGCGGTCGGCGAGCTCATGGAGGAGGCGGAGGCGGCGCGCGCCCCCTTCACCGGGGTGCTGCGGCTCGGGGTGATCCCCACCGTCGCCCCCTATCTGCTGCCGACCGTGCTCAAACTGGTCCGCAAGCGGTATCCGCTGCTCGACCTCCAGGTGCACGAGGAGCAGACCAGTTCGCTGCTGGACGGCCTCGCTCACGGCCGGCTCGACCTGCTGCTGCTCGCGGTGCCGCTCGGGGTGCCGCAGGTGACGGAGTTGCCGCTGTTCGAGGAGGACTTCGTCCTGGTCATGCCGCAGGACCACTGGCTCGGCGGGCGCGGTGACGTGCCGCGCGAGGCGCTGAAGGAACTCGACCTGCTGCTCCTTGACGAGGGCCACTGCCTGCGGGACCAGGCGCTCGACATCTGCCGCGAGGTGGGCCGCACCGAAGGCGCCCCGGTGACCACGAGCGCGGCCGGCCTCTCCACCCTGGTGCAACTCGTGGCCGGCGGCCTCGGCGTGACGCTCCTTCCGCGCACCGCCCTGAAGGTGGAGACGGCCCGCAACGACCAGCTCACCACCGGCTGCTTCGCCGCCCCGGCCCCCGCCCGCCAGATCGCCCTGGCCATGCGCACGGGCGCGGCCCGCCAGCCCGAATTCGAATCCTTCGCGCAGGCGCTGCGCGAGGCGATGCGGGCGCTGCCGGTGCGGGTGGCTGAGGTGGGGTGAAGGGCAAATGTGGGGTCGGGTGGGGAGGCTCAGCCGGCCCGCCCCGACCCCTCGCACTGCCTCACGGCGGCGCGAAGGGCCGGAGCTTTGGCGCTAGCTCGCGGTTGGTGGCGACGTGCCAATCAATCAAAGGCGCGATAGCAATGCGCCGGAGAATCAAGAATGCATTAGTTGCAAGGGAAGATGTACCGGCTCTTGTAGTTGATGTACAGGCTGCTTGAGCTATTTCCGACCTTCGCGGTCACGGGCGCGCAGGCGACGCTGGGAACGTAGACCGGGCCCGCGTAGTCGGTGAAGTACCCCGAATCGGTGTCGCAGTTCTTACCGTCGATGTCGCAGACGTTGAGGTACATGTACTTCTTGCCCTCGGTGTTGTTGTCGAGGATCGCGCACCCCCTTCCATTTCCCTTATTGGAGATGTAGGTGAAGAGAGTCGCACGTCGGAGCCGGGGGTCCGTTCCTTCGGGGAGTGGCTTGGCGGCGCTCACCTCGTTGAATTCTGAACCGCAGGTGGTGGCAGCCACCGATACAGCCGCCGGGTCCTCGGCGGCGATCAGGCGGGTGTCCGCATCCGCGTCCGCGGAGAGCGTGACGGCGGGCCGCTCGGTTGCGGTCGCGTGCGGCGCGGTCGCCAGGGCGCCGACGAGGGCCGAGGTGGCGACGACCGAGTGCAGCAGTACTTTGCTGGCCTTTATGGAAACCACTTCCTCTGTTGAAAAGGCGGGTACGGCTTCCTCCCCCTCGCTCCGTTCTGGCTTTCGAAATGCGGGGAGTGGAGTGCCGCTCGATCGGATCGACCTTATCCATGTGGTGCTGGGGCGGGTAGATGTTTATTTCTGGCATCGCGAAAAAACGACATTGCGGGGTCACGTAGCGTGGCGGTCCGGTGCGGGCTTCGAAAGACTGTGAGCTAGGGCGCTCGGCGTCCCTTTTGGGAATATCGCAATCCGTTAAATTAGTGGTGCGGGTCACAGTGAAGAAAGGGCCGTAGCAGGCAAGGCTCCGGAGCGGGCTCGCGGATGCGTTGGCCGTTTGGTGCATGGCAGCAAGATGACGGGCACGAGCCCGTTGTGCCGTGGCGGGCGTTCGGCCCCCACCACCGGGGAAAGCCGCCGCCCTTCCGTACGGGAACTACGCCACTGCCCTTCCGTACGGGAAAGACGCCGCCGGCCCCCGCCCGCAGTTCATGCGGGTGGGGGCCGGGCGGCGTTGGCCGGCCGGGGCCGGTGGGGTCGGGGCGGGTGCGCGGGGGTTACTCCGTGCGCAGGCCGTCCGGGCGCATCATGCGCCACAGGGGTGGCAGGCTGGTCAGGGTGACCAGGGCGATGACGCCGGCGCCGATGCCGACCATGGGGAGCATCGACGACCAGTCCTGTACGGGCCTGTCGACCATCTTCAGGAGGACCACGCCCAGCGTGGCGCCGCCGACGACGGACAGCAGCAGGCCGATGACGACCGGGATGGCCGTCTGCCACAGGACCGAGTAGGCCAGCGTGGTGCGACGGGTGCCGAAGGCCACCAGGACCGACAGCAGGCGCCTGCGCTCCCGTAGCTGTTCGAGCTGGGTGACGACCATGGAGGCGCCGATGAGCAGCAGGGTGACCGTCGCGCCGACGAACAGGCCGGTCTGGATGTCCGCGAAGCGTTCGTTGCGCTCCACGTCGGTGTAGACGTCCACGCCGGCCGTCGGGTCGAGCCGCACCACCGCATTGCGCAGATGCTCCAGCGCCTCCGGCGCCTTCGGGTCCACTTCGAGCCGCATGGAGAGCCCGGCCGGCGTGTCCAGCTTCTCGATCGGCAGTGCCTTCGGCGTGGCCACGATGGCGTTCGCCAGGTCGCCGGGGGCCACCCCGGTCGGCTTCACGACGGGGGAGGACTTCGGCACCGTCCACAGCGGCCTCGGCACGCCCTTCTCGCCCTGGGTGTCGGGCGCGAGGTCGATGCGGGTGCCGGGCCGGACGGGGGTGCTCAGGCCGTCCCGGGTCAGGAAGGTGTCCCCGTCCTTGCAGGAAGACAGGTCGAAGAGGGTGCGCAGGCTCTGGCAGTCGGAGATGAACAGCGTCGTTTCGATGTTGTCGTCGTTGGTGCCGGGGCGGGCGCCGGCCAGCGTGAACGTGGAGCGGATGCTGGCCACCACGTCCCGGGTGCCGTGCACCCCGCGGACGGTGGAGATGGCGTGCCGGGCCTCGGCGTTGTTGCTGACGTCGGCGATCACGGCGATGTTCGGGCCGCTGGGGCCGAGCCCGGTGTGGGTCTCGAAGTCGTCCTGGACGCCGGCGAACAGCATCTGGATGGCGATCGCACCGGCCACCGCCACGGTGACGCCGCTGATCGTACGGGCCGCCGTACCGCTGCTCAGTTGCAGCCGGCGGACGGCGAGTTGCCAGGACAGCGGGCCGTGCTTGAAGCGGTTGACGAACCCTTCGACCAACCAGGCGAGCAGGGTGGTGACGCCGATCAGGACGAGCATGGCGCCGGCCGCCACCTGGTAGGTGTTCAGGTCGCTGCCCTCCCGGTAGCTGACCTTGCCGATCATCGGCAGCAGCAGCCCGAAGCCGAGCGCGGGCAGCGCGAGGCGCCACCACAGCCGGCGCCGCTTCGGGGCGCCGCTGCGGACCACGCCCAGCGGTTCGATGGCGATGCTGCGCATCGCCAGCAGCGTGACCAGCACGGCGCAGGCCGGTACGGTCACCGCCACCAGGGCCGCGAGCGCCGGGTGCGGGGCCACGTCGGACGGGAAGACGTTGATGTCCCACACCGTGACCGAGCCGGCGAACTCCCGCCCGACGAGGAAGAACGCGGTGCCGACCAGCAGCCCGAACAACGCGCCCACCAGCGCCTCGCCGGCCGCGATCCGGTGCGTCATGCGCAGGTCGGCGCCGACCAGGCGCAGCGCGGCCAGCCGACGGTCGCGCTGTTCGCCGCCGAACCGCACCGCCGTACCGATGAACATCGCCACCGGCATCAGCAGCACCACGCACACCATGACGACCAGCAGGATGAGCACGGCGCTCATCGGCTCGCTCTCACCGGTGCGGCCGAACCGGTCGGCGCGCTGCGCGTTGTCCGCGGTGACCTTGTCGCTGCCCGCGATGAACATCAGCTCGGCGGGGCCGCGCAGGCCCTGGTCACCGATGGTGCCGACGATGCGGTACGCCGCGAACCGCTCCCCGAGCACCTTTGCGTCGTCGCTGCGCAGCAGGTCCCGCAGGGCGGGCGAGACCAGCATCTCGCCGGGGCGCGGCATGCCCGTGGTGCCCGGCGGGGTGGGCGGCTGAGCGCCCTCCGCGCGCAGCAGGTGACCCACGATCTCCTGGTCGTGCCAGGCGGTGCTGCCGTTCACGTACAGGAAGGTGTGCGGGCCCGGCTTGAGGCTCTCCTCGTAGAAGACGGGGACGTTGCGCGCGTCGCCCCGCTCGCCGCGGTTGCTGAGGATGCTCGGCACGGAGGCCGCGAGCAGCAGCAGCGCGACCCCGAGGCCGACGCCGATGCCGGTGAGCGTGGTACGGGTCCAGCCGGCCCGGCCGCCGGCGGTCGCGAAGCGGGCTCCGAGCCCGAGGTCGCGCACCCAGGCGGCGAGTCCCGCCCGGGCCCGAACGCCGAACGACCGGCCGCCCGCGCTGGGGCTGGCGCCGCCGGACACCGGTGCGTCCGGCGCGTCGGCCTGCGGCGCGGTGGGGTGCGGTTGGGTGATCATGCGACGCCCGCCATGTCCCGGGCCTTGCCGTCCCGTACGACGACCTCGCGGTCGGAGTACGCGGCCACCCGTGCCTCGTGGGTGACGAGCACCACCGCCGCCCGGGTGTCCCGGGCCGCGTCCGTGAACAACTGCATGACGCGCTCGCCGTTGAGCGAGTCGAGCGCGCCGGTCGGCTCGTCGGCGAAGAGCACCCGCGGCTTGGTGACCAGCGAACGCGCCACCGCCACCCGCTGCCCCTGACCACCGGAGACCTCACTGGGCCGCTGGCCGGCGACGCCGTCCACCTCAAGCCGCTCAAGCCACTCCAGGGCCTGCGCCTCGGCGGCCTTGCGGCCGGTGCCGTTCAGCCGCAGCGGCAGGGCCACGTTCTCCAGGCAGGTCAGCTCGGGGACGAGCTGGCCGAACTGGAAGACGAAGCCGAACTCGCTCCGGCGCAGCGCGCTGCGCTCCCGGTCGGGCAGCGAGGACATCGCCCGGCCGCCGTAGGAGACGGTGCCCGAGTCGGGCTGGACGATCCCGGCCAGGCAGTGCAGCAGCGTGGACTTGCCGGAGCCCGACGGGCCCATGATCGCGACCACCTCGGCGGGGTGGATGGAGAAGTCGGCGCCGTCCAGGGCCGGGGTGGGCCCGTAGGACTTGTGCAGTCCGGAGGCGACGAGCAGGGAGCCGGCGGGGGTCATCCGCGCACCGCCTTGTCGAGTTGGTCGAGTCGGGCCGCGGTGAGTTCGAGCCACCGCAGATCGGCTTCGAGGTGGAACAGCGCGTGGTCGCAGATGAGCTGGTCGGCGAGGTCGCCGTTGCGCTTGCGTTGGGTCAGGTCGCGCATCAGGCGCAGGTGCTCGGCGCGCTGGGTGTCCAGCAGGTCGGCCGCGTTGCGCCCGGTGAGCAGGGCCAGCACGACCTTGGTGTAGAGGGTCGACTGGAGGTACGGATCGGGCTTTTCGGGCTGGGCGAGCCAGTGCCCGACGTCGGTGATCCCGGCGTCGGTGATGGCGTACCGCTTGCGCTCGGGGCCGCCTCCGGCCTCTATTCCGTCGACCTCCACGAGGCCGTTCTTCAGTAGCCGGGACATGGTCGAGTAGACCTGCCCGTAGTGCAGGGGGCGGTCGTGCCCGAAGCGCTCGTCGAAGGCGCGCTTGAGGTCGTAACCGTGTCGGGGGCCGGACTCCAGGAGCCCGAGAAGGGTGTGGCCAATGGACATGTCGGGGACTCTACACCATGTGTATACGCTCTATGTATAGCCGCAGTGCATAGATGATCTTCGCAGGTCAGGGGTGGTGTGCTGGGTTTCAGTGGGAGATGGGTTCCGCGCGGGGCCGGGATGGCGCTCGGAGGCCGGAGGGATGGGTTCCGTACGGGGTCGTCGGCGAGGCCGGTCCGTACGGGGTCGGGGTGTCCGCCCGCGGCATGTGAAAGGCCCGCCCGGCGCCGGTGGGCGGAGCTGGGCGGGCCTGCGGGAGTGGGGCCGCGGCGGTGGGGCGGGGGTGTGCGGTGGAGCGGGGGGCGGGGTGGGTTGGATTCGGCTTGGGGTGGGTCGGGCGCGCCGCGGCCGGAATCCGCCGCGCCGCCGCCGGGCGCCGGACTGGCGCGAGGCGCCGCGCCCCCGCCGCGGCGGAGTCAGGGACCCCGCCCGGTCCCCTCTGATGTGTCGGAAATCTCCGTACCGTCCGAGTCGTCCGCCCCGGGGCGATCACGTGCCCCCGGCGGGTCGGCCGGTTCCGCGGCGGGCTTCGGTGGTCGGCCGCGGCGGGGGATCGCGCCCACGCCGCCCGGCAGTCGGCCGGCGTCCGCCAGCGCCCGGCGCAGCAGGAACTCCACGTGGGCGTTGGCGCTGCGGAGTTCGTCG
Organism: Streptomyces sp. 796.1; assembly: GCF_047525675.1. Lineage (NCBI taxonomy): Bacteria > Bacillati > Actinomycetota > Actinomycetes > Kitasatosporales > Streptomycetaceae > Streptomyces > Streptomyces sp. 796.1. The sequence goes on from NZ_JBLIWA010000065.1 coordinate 35,228, forward strand.
CCTGCCCAGCGGGCCAGCGCGTCGTGGACGGCGGGGTCGAGCCGCAGCAGCATCTGCTTGCGCTGCTGCTGCGGCCTGCGCCGCGGGGAACCCTCCGTCACTGGTAGAGCGATCCCGTGTTCAGCACCGGCTGCGGGGAGCGGTCGCCGCAGAGCACGACCAGCAGATTGCTCACCATCGCCGCCTTGCGCTCCTCGTCCAGCTCCACGATGTCCTGTTCCGCGATCCGCTCCAGCGCGTCCTCGACCATGCCGACCGCGCCCTCCACGATCTGCCGGCGCGCCGCGACCACGGCCCCGGCCTGCTGCCGCTGGAGCATGGCCGAGGCGATCTCGGGCGCGTACGCGAGGTGCGTGAAGCGCGACTCGATGATCCGTACGCCGGCCGCCTCCACCCGGGCGTGCAGTTCGACGGCGAGCTTCTCGGTGATCTCCTCGGCGTTGCCGCGCAGCGACAGGCCGCCCTCGTCGTGGGCGTCGTACGGGTACTCGATGGCGATGTGTCGCACGGCCGCCTCGGTCTGGGTGGCGACGAACTCCAGGAAGTCGTCCACCTCGAACACGGCCTGCGCGGTGTCCTCGACCTTCCAGACCACCACGGCCGCGAGCTCGATCGGGTTGCCGTACGCGTCGTTGACCTTGAGCACCGCGGTCTCGTGGTTGCGCACCCGGGTGGAGATCTTCTGCCGGCTGGTGAACGGGTTCACCCAGCGCAGGCCGTCGGTGCGGATGGTGCCGCGGTAGCGGCCGAAGAGCTGGACCACGCGGGCCTCGCCGGGCGCGACCATGTTCAGCCCGCACATGGCGAGGAAGGCGCCGATGGAGATCAACGGGCCGGCGATGATCAGCGGCACCCCGACCACCGGCGCGCCGTCGCTGGCCGCCGCTATGCCGGCGATCAGCAGGGCGACGCCGCCGAAGAGGCCGACGAGGCCGCAGAGCAGGGCGAGCCCGCCGCTCACGCTGTGCGCGGGGAACTCGGTGACCCGGGGCTCGGGCATGGCGGGCAGGTCGGCGCCGTCGCCGGTGCCGGCACTGGCGGCCGGGGCGCCGGGCGGGGTGGTGGCCGGCGTGTTGGGTGTGGGCATGGCGTGGTTCCCCGTCCGTGAGCGTGGCCGGGCCCGCCCGGCGGGGCCGGGGGCGCGGCGCCGAGGCGGTCGTCCCTCGGCTATCAAAGTGATAGCACATTAAGGCGCCGGGACAACCCTCCGGGCCCCCAATTCGTCGGTTCCCGTGGAAAGGGTGCTGATTGTCACGTCCCGAAATGGCTTGATCAATGGGCTTTTGCCGCCACTTGCGGTGTTAGCTACTTGGATTGGCTGGCTTGGGGTGAAGCGACTGGAGCGGCAGACATGGGCCGAGCGGACGACAGGCGAGCGCGCCGGAAGCGCGCTCGCCGCGGAAAGACGGAAGGGGCCGGCGCGGGCGCGGCGGACGGCGTGACCGCGGCGATACCCGGCGACATACCCGGCACGTCGGGCACACCCGGCACCACGGGTGCGCGCGACGGATCCACCACACCCGAGACACCCACCACGCCCGAGACGGCTGAGACGACTGAGGCGTACGAGGCATCCGGGGGAGCCCGTACCGCCAGTGCGGCCCGTACGACCAGCGCGCCGGCCCCCGCAGCGGCGAGCACGGCAACCCAGAAGTCCCTGAACTCCCAGCGGGCCCAGCAGGCCCAAGAAGCCCCGCAGGCCCGAGAGGCCCAGCAGGCCGAGAAGCCCGAAAAGCCGAAGAAGCCCAAGAAGCCCAAGAAGAAGGGCTTCCGCCGCTTCTTCACCTGGAAGAAGCTGCTGGCCTACTTCCTCGGCTTCATCGCCCTGTGCGCCGGCGCCTTCGCCGCGCTCTACTTCTCCGTCGACGTACCGTCGGGCAACGCGGCGGCGAAGGCGCAGAGCAACATCTACCGCTACAGCGACGGCACGGTCTTCGCCCGCACCGGCGACATCAACCGCGAGTCGGTGAAGCTGTCCAAGGTGCCGAAGGACGTCCAGCACACCTTCGTGGCGGCCGAGAACAAGAACTTCTACAACGACTCGGGCATCGACCTGAAGGGCACCACCCGCGGCGTGCTCAACACCCTGCTCGGCCGCGGCAAGCAGGGTGGCTCGACCATCACCCAGCAGTACGTCAAGAACTACTACCTCACCCAGGAACAGACCGTCTCCCGCAAGCTCAAGGAGCTGGTCATCTCGCTCAAGCTGGACCGCGAGAAGTCCAAGGACGAGATCCTTGAGGGGTACGTCAACACCAGCTACTTCGGCCGCAACGCCTACGGCATCCAGGCCGCCTCCCGCGCGTACTACGGCAAGGAGGTCGAGAAGCTGACCGTCGCCGAGGGCGCGTACCTGGCGGCGCTGCTCCAGGCCCCGAGCCAGTACGACTGGGCGGTGGCCGGGCCGGTCAGCAAGAAGCTGGTCAAGCAGCGCTGGAACTACGTGCTCGACAACATGGTCGAGAAGAAGTGGCTGGACGCCGACGAGCGCGCGGCTATGAAGTTCCCGGTGCCCGGGCCGCCCAAGGCGGTGGCAGGTCTCGACGGGCAGCGCGGCTACCTGGTCAAGCTCGCCGAGCAGGAGCTGATCAAGGCCGGCGTCAACGAGCAGGACCTGCTGGCCGCCGGCGGCTGGGACATCACGCTCAACATCGACCGGCACAAGCAGCGCGACCTGGAGCGGGCCGTCAAGACCGAACTGCTGGCCGACCTGGACCCGGCCACCCGCCCGGTGGACGCCAGGGCGCAGGCCGGTGCGGTCTCGGTGGACCCGAAGACGGGCCGCATCCTCGCCCTGTACGGCGGCCGGGACTACACCAGGCACTACGTCAACAACGCCACCCGCCAGGACTACCAGCCGGCCTCCACCTTCAAGCCGCTCATCCTCGCCTCGGCCTTCGAGAACGACGCCCGCACCCGATCCGGCCTGCCGATCCGACCGGGCACGATCTACGACGGCACCAGCAAGCGGCCGATCCAGGGCAGCACGACGCCGTTCGCCCCGCCCAACGAGGACGGCCGAAGCTACGGCCCGATCAGCGTGCAGCGGGCCATGAACAAGTCGGTCAACTCCGTCTTCGCGCAGATGGCCGTCGACGTCGGGCTCCCCGAGGTCAAGCAGACCGCGGTCGACCTCGGCATGAACCCCAAGGCCGGCGGCTTCGACGAGCGGCCCGCGATGTCGCTGGGCGTGATGGGCGCCAGCCCGCTGGAGATGGCCGGCGTGTACGCCACGCTCGACAACCACGGCAAGAAGGTCACCCCGACCATCGTGAAGTCGGCGGAGAAGCGCGACGAGAAGGCCGACCTGCCGGACCCGGTCGGCGAGGAGGCCATCAGCCGCAACTCGGCCGACGCCGTCACCTCCGTCCTCACCGGCGTGGTGGACGACGGCACCGGCTCCGCGGTGCGCACCGAGGGCCAGGCGGTGGCCGGCAAGACCGGCACCTCCGACGACAACAAGTCGGCCTGGTTCGTCGGCTACACCCCGGACCTGGTGACGGCCGTCGGCCTGTTCGGCGAGGCCGACCGTACGCAGGGCAAGGTCAAGCAGGGCCAGCAGGTCTCGCTGCGCGGCACCGGGGGCGGCGGCCGGGTCAACGGTGGCGCCTACCCGGCGCAGATCTGGGCCGCGTACACCCGGGCCGCGCTGAGCGGCGACGCCGCCTCGCGGTTCGACCTCGATACGCACCTGGGGTCGGCCGCCCCGGCCACCAGGGAGCCCACCGTGGCGCCGCCGACCACCCGCGCGCCCGTGCCCGACCCGACGACGGCCGAGCCCACGCCGGACCCGACGCGGACCACGCCGACGCCCGACCCGGAGCCGACGACCAGCACGCCCACGCCGGACCCGGAGCCGACCACCGGCAGCCCGACGCCCGATCCGGAGCCGACGACGACCCCGCCGACCACCGCGCCCACGCCCACCGGGGAGCCGACGACCGGATCGCCGTCCCCACCGGCCCGCCCGGGCCGCGACGAGACGCGCGGGCCACTGGTCCCGTAACGTCGCGCGGGCCGCCGGGCCCGTCACCGCCTCGCAGCGCCGTACCGGCCCCGCCGCCGGAGACCCGGTGGCGGGGGCGGTGCCGGACGGGCTCAGCCCCGGCCCACCGTCTCCGCGATCCGGTCGCCGATGTTCTGGTCCACGTTGCGCCAGTACTGGAAGGCCCGGTCGAGCACCGGCGGGGTCACCCCGTCGAGCAGGTGCTGCGAGACGTTGGTGACCAGCCGCTCCCGCGCCGCGTCGTCCAGCACCTCGCGCACCAGCGTGCCCGCCTGCCCGAAGTCGTCGTCATCGCGCCGCAGCCGGTACGCCTCGCGCACCATCTCGCCCTCCGCGTACCACCCGGCGGGCTCCCCGAACCGGTCCGTGTCGGCCGCGGGACCGCCGTGCGAGTTGGGGGCGTAGACCGCGCCGACCCGGTTCGGTTCGTACCGCATCGGCCCGTCCTTGGCGTACGAGTAGACCGGCACGTGCGGCCGGTTCGGCGGGAGCTGCGCGAAGTTGGGGCCGATCCGGTAGCGGTGCGTGTCCGGGTAGGAGAAGAGCCGGCCGAGCAGCATCTTGTCCGGCGAGGGGCCGATGCCGGGCACCAGGTTGGAGGGGGCGAACGCGGCCTGCTCGATGTGGACGAAGAAGTCGTCCGGATTGCGGTTGAGGATCATCTTGCCGACCTCGATGAGCGGGTAGTCGGCGTGCGGCCACACCTTCGTCAGGTCGAACGGGTTGAAGCGGTAGTCCGCCGCCTCCGCGAACGGCATCACCTGCACGTGCACCGTCCACGACGGTGCGTCCCCGGCCTCGATGGACTCGTACAGGTCCCTGCGGTGCTTGTCCGCGTCGAGCCCGGCGAGTTCGTCCGCCTCCCGCTGGGTGTAGAACTCGATGCCCTGGTCGGTCTTGATGTGGTACTTGACCCAGAACTTCTCGCCACCGCCGTTGACCCACAGGTAGGTGTGCGAGCTGTAGCCGTTCATGTGCCGCCAGGTCTTGGGCACCCCGCGGTCGCCCATCAGCCACGTCACCATGTGCGCCGACTCGGGCGAGAGGGTCCAGAAGTCCCACTGCATGTCGTTGCTGCGCAGCCCGGTGGCCGGGTGCCGCTTCTGGGAGCGGATGAAGTCCTGGAACTTCTGCGGGTCGCGCACGAAGAAGACCGGGGTGTTGTTGCCGACCAGGTCGTAGTTGCCGTGCTCGGTGTAGAACTTGAGCGCGAAGCCGCGCGGGTCCCGCCAGGTGTCCGGGCTGCCCTGCTCGCCGGCGACGGTCGAGAAGCGGGCCAGCATCCCGCACCGCTTGCCCGGCTGGAACAGGTCGGCCTTGGTGAACTGGCTGACGTCCCCGGTCACCTCGAAGGTCCCGTACGCCCCGCCCCCCTTGGCGTGCACCACCCGCTCCGGCACCCGCTCCCGGTTGAACTGGGCCATCTTCTCGATCAGGTAGTGGTCCTGGAGCAGGATCGGCCCGTCGGGCCCCACGGTCAGCGAGTGCTCGTCGCTCTCGACCGGAATGCCGGCGTTGTTGGTGGTGTACGGAAAGTTCTGCTGCCCGGGGTCGGTCATCGAGCGTCTCCCATCGAGAAAAGCGCATCGCTCAGCACGAAATGTCCCGATAGCAGTCAATCTCGCCGACAGAACGTCGGCAACTGAGGGCGGGCAGGTGGGTGGCGCGCGTGGGGACGCGGGCGCGGGTGGGTGCTTGGGCAGTGGGTGGTCTCCACCCCTCACCCGCCCCCCACCACGCTGACCAGGCAAGTCACCGCGCGTAGCGTCCGCACGGCGGAGTACTCCGGAGGGAGGCGGCGGGCGGGGCTGATCGGGAAGCGCGGGGGAGGCGGGGGCGCCGGTGGGGTTCGGGGCGGCCGGCGCCGGGCCGACTACCCCGGGTGGGCCGTGGCCTTCGGTGGCATGGCCAGTTCGAACCACACCACCTTGCCGGTGCTCAGCCGGGTCGCGCCCCAGCGTCTGGCCATCCGGTTGACCAGGTACAGGCCGCGCCCGCCCTCGTCGGACGGCCGGGCCTGACGCAGTCGCGGCAACTGCGGCACGTCGTCGCCGACCTCGCAGCGCAGCACGTCCGTCCGCAGCAGCCGCAGCGTGATCGGCCGCTCGGCGTACCGCACCGCGTTCGTGACCACCTCGGAGACCAGCAGCTCCACCGGATCGGTCAGCTCCTCCAGGTCCCAGCGGGAGAGCGCCCGGCGCGCCAACCGGCGGGCCTGACCCGCGGTCTGCGCCTTCGGATCGAGGAACCAGTACGCGACGTCACTGGGCGCGATCCCCTCGAAGCGGGCGGCGAGCAGCGCCACGTCGTCGTCCCGGTCGCCCGGCCCGAGCATGTCGAGGACCTCGTCGCAGAGCGCTTCGAGCGGCGGCGGGTTGGGCCCGGTCAGCCGGGCCGTCTCGGTCAGTCGCTCGCTGAGCTGGTTGATCCCGGTCCACACGTCGCGGATGCGCGACTCGACGAGGCCGTCGGTGTACAGCATCAGCGTGGCCCCGGCCGGCGCGTCCAGCTCGACCGCCTCGAAGTCCACGCCGCCGACGCCGATCGGCGCGCCCGGCGGCACCCGCAGCACCTCCGCCCGGCCGCCGCGGTGCAGCAGCACCGGCGGCGGATGCCCGGCGTTGGCCACCACGATGCGGTGCGCGACGGGGTCGTAGACCGCGTACATGCAGGTGGCCATGCGGTCCGTGCCGAGCCGCTGGGCCTGCTCGTCGAGGTGGTGGAGCACCTCCTGCGGCGGCAGGTCGAGCCCGGCCAGCGTCTGCGCCGTGGTGCGGAGCTGACCCATGATCGCGGCGGAGGTCATCGAGTGCCCCATCACGTCGCCGACCACCAGCGCCACCCGGTTGCCCGGCAGCGGGATCGCGTCGTACCAGTCGCCGCCGACCCGCGCCGTCTCGGCCGCCGGCAGATAGCGGCTGGCCAGCCGTACGCCGGTGGGCTGCGGCAGCGAATCGGGCAGCATGGTGCGCTGCAACTCGTCCGCGATGTACACCTCGCGCCCGTACAGCACCGCCTTGTCCACACCGAGCGCGGTGTGCGTGGCCAACTGCGCCGCCACCAGCAGGTCGTCCCGCTCGAAGGGCGGCCGGTCGGGGCGGCGGATGAAGACGGCCGCGCCGATCACCCGCCGCCGCCCGCGCAGCGGCGCCAGGATCGTGCGGTGCCCCATCGCCACCGTGCGGCCCGAACCCAGCAGCTCGGGCAGTGCGGCCCGGGCCGCGGCAGAGTCGCCGAAGACCGGCCGCACCCCGCGCAGCACCTCGGCGAGCGGCCCGCCGGCGCGCACCTCGCACAGGTCGGCCGCCGGACCGCCGCCGAGCGCCGGCGACAGGTCGGGGCCCGAGGGCAGCAGCGGCATCCGGGTCTCGGTGTCGGCCTCGGCCGGGATGCGGTCGGTGCGCCGCAGCCGGAGCATGACCGGGTCCACCGGGCGCTCGTCGCCCACCGGCAGCGGGTCCCGCAGGTAGACCAGGATCGCGTCGGCGAAGGTGGGCACGGTGGCCCGGCACAGGCCGAGGACGATCTCGTCCAGGTCGATGCCGCGGGCGATGCGCCGGGTCGCGGCGCCCACGTAGCGCAGCCGCTCACCACCGCGCGCCGCCAGCGCACTCACATCGGCGTCGGGCGCGCCGGCCGGCCGCTGCGCCGCGGCCTCGGCGGGCACGCCGGCGGACCGCCCGGGCGGCCCGCTCGGCCCTGGCGGTCCCTGGGC
>NZ_JBLIWA010000066.1:0-30713 GCF_047525675.1 Streptomyces sp. 796.1
ACCCGTCAACTGCATACCATCACCCGAATCACCCGCAAAACGGATAATGACTCGGCTCAGGCTCTCGGTGGGCTTCGCGGGTGCTCCGGCACCGGTGGGTGCCGGAGCCGGAGCTGCGGTCGCCTGGGGCGACACCGTTGCCGGCGTTGCCGAGCTTGCCGGGTCAGCGGGCGCATTTCCGGGGGTGGCCCCACTCATAGCGACTCGATGTCCTTCGAGAGCGGCAGTCGGTTACGGCAGTCGAAGACGTAGCGGGCCGATGCGGCGATCGCCTCGTAATCGAAGTCGTCGTGATCGGTGACGATGAGCACGGCGTGTGCCCGCGCTATCTCCTCCGGGGTCAATTCGACCTGAGTGAGGCCCGGCACGTGCGGGTCCTCGGTGATGTGCGGGTCGGCGAACCGCACCGAGGCGCCCGCCTCGATGAGCATGGAGGCGATCGGCAGTGCCGGGGATTCGCGCAGGTCGCCCGTGTTGGGCTTGTAGGCGAGGCCGAGCAGCAGAATGCGCGAACCGGTGACCGTCTGGTGCCGCCGGTCAAGGCCGCGGGTCAATTTCCGGACCACGTGTTCCGGCATGGCGTTGTTGAGCTCGTCCGCCAACTCCACCAGCCGGAACCGCTTGCTCGACGCACGCTCGACCTTCCACGACAGGTACAGCGGGTCCACCGGCAGACAGTGCCCGCCCACCCCTGGGCCCGGCGTGAAGCGCATGAAGCCGAACGGCTTGGTCGCCGCGACCTCAAGGGCGTCCCACACATTCACGCCGATTCCCTCGGCGTGTGTGGCCAATTCGTTGACCAGCGCGATGTTGACGTGCCGGAACGTGTTCTCCATGACCTTGGCGAGTTCGGCCACCCGCGGCGCCTTGGCGACCACGACTTCCTGCACGATCGTCGCGTAGAAGGCGCGCACGCTCTCCAGCGACGCCGCATCGACGCCGGACACCACCTTGGGCGTGGTCTCGAAGGTCCACTGCGCATTGCCCGGGTCAATGCGCTCCGGGCTGTATCCGAGGTGGAATTCCGTGCCGGGTTCGAGCCCGGACCCCTCCCGCAGGATCGGCGCGAGCACCTCTTCGGTGGTGCCCGGATAGCTCGTCGATTCCAGGATGACGGTGGCGCCCGGCCGCAGTCGGGACGCCAGTGCCTTTCCCGCCGCCTCGATGTACGAGAGGTCGGGCACCCCCTCGTGCAGCGGAGTGGGCACGGTGATGACCGCGATGTCGAAACCGTCCAGGTCTTCGGTGTCGATGCTCGCCCGATAAGTGCCCTGGTCGATGACCTCGGCGAGGCGCGGTGAGGGAACGTCCCCGACGAACGAGTCACCCACGGCGAGTTTCTTCACCCGGGACTCATCGGTGTCGTAACCGACGACCTGGTACCCGTGCTCAGCAGCGGCAACGGCCAAGGGCAGGCCGACGTACCCCTGCCCCACTACGACCAGTTTCGTGGTCAAAGGAAGCTCCCTAGTCGAAGAATTCACAGACCGAGTCGGCGATGTATTCCACCTGACTGTCGGAGAGGTGCGGCCAGATCGGAATGGCCAGGTTCTGGTCGCTGGCGCGCTGCGCGCCCGGCCAAGTGACGCCCTCGGGCGCGTACGCGGAGAACGCGGGCTGGAGCGGCAGCGGCACCGGGTAGTAGACGTGCGTGCCGATGTCCTTCTCGCTCAGCCAGGCGCGCATGTCGGCACGGCGCTCCACGAGCAGCGAGTACACGTAGTAGCAGCGGCCGTTGCGGCCGGCGGGCGGGGCGAGGACGCCCCGGCCGGCGAGCGGCTCGAAGCGCTCCGTGTAGTAGTCGGCGATGCGCGCCCGGCGCTCCAGACGGTCCTCGAAGCCCGCGTGCCGGTGGAGCTGGAAGGCGGCGATGATCTCGTCGAACCGGCTGTTCTGGCCGAGCTTGTGGTGCAGGAAGCGGGTGATGCCGTCCTGGCCGTGGTTGCGCAGCATCCGCACCAGCCGGCCGAGCTCCGGGTCGTCGGTGAGCACCGCGCCGCCCTCGCCGGCCGTGCCGAACGCCTTGACCTGGAAGAACGAGAAGACGCCCAGATCGCCCCAGCGGCCCGACGGCACCCCGTCGAGCACCGCGCCCTGGGCCACCGCCGCGTCCTCGATGACCTTCAGACCGTGGTCCTGCGCGATCTTATTGATCTTCGGCATGTCGGCCATGATCGAGAACACGTGGGCGGGCATCACGGCGCGGGTGCGGCTGGTGATGAGCTTCTCGATCGACTCCGGGTCGATGACCATCGTGTGCGGGTCGACGTCGGCGAAGACCGGGGTGGCGCCGAAGTTGGCCACCGAGCTGGCGACCGGCTGGCAGCAGAACGCGGGCACGATGACCTCGTCGCCGGGGCCGATGCCCAGCGCCTGTACCGCCAGGTTCAGGCCACCGGTGCCGCTGGAGCAGGCGATGACGTGCTCGGCCTCGGTGGTGCGACGCAGCTCCTCCTCCAGCTCGGCGGTGCGCCGGCCCAGGATGAACTTCTGGTCGTCGTCCGTGCCGACCTCGAACAGCAGGTCCTTGAAGGCCTGCCGGTCCGTCTCGAAGAGGTCCGGCGGGAAGAACGGGATGGTGGCCATGGTCATCGCCTTCCGGCGTAGAAGTCCGAGATGGCGGCGCAGACCGTCTCCAGTTGCGCTTCCGTCAGGTCCGGGTACAGGGGCAGCGCCAGCGTCCGCTCGCAGGCCGCCTCGGCGTTGGGCAGGCTGCCGGGCCGCAGCCCGACGTCGCCGTCGGCGTAGCAGGGCTGGGTGTGCAGCGGGCGCGGGTAGTACGTCTCGGTGCCGATGCCCCGGGCCGTCAGGTGGGCGGCCAGCTCGTCCCTGGCCTCGACCTCGATCTGGTACACGTAGAAGACCGGCTCGGACGCCACGGAGCGGGGCACGATGCGCGGTACGGCGAGCACGCCGTCGCTCTCGCGCAGCCGCTCGGTGTAGGCGGCGGCCAGCTCGGCGCGGCGGGCGATGTCCTGGTCGAGCCGGCTCATCTTGGCGAGCAGGACGGCCGCCTGCACGTCGTCCATCTTGCTGTTGGTGCCGGAGACTCCGGAGAGGTTGGAGATGCCGGCGATGTGGTCGATGGTCTTGCCCATCCGACCGTGGTGGCGCAGCACGGCGGCCTGCTCGGCCAGTTCCTCGTCGTCGGTGAGGATCAGGCCGGCGTCGCCGAGCGCCCCCAGCGTCTTGGTCGGGAAGAAGGAGAGCACGCCGCCGCGGCCGATCAGGCCGGCGTGGGTGCCGTCCCAGCGCATGCCGATGGCCTCGGCGCTGTCTTCGAGGAGCATCACGTCATGGCGGCGGGCCACCTCTGACAGCGCTGTCAGATCAGCGAGCTGGTGGAACAGGTGCGCGGGCATGATGGCCCTGGTGCGCTCGGTGATCAGTTCCTCGACCGAGGCGGCGTCCATGGCGTAGTCGCCGTCGGCGGTGATGTCGGCGAAGACCGGACGGGCACCGACCAGGCTGACGGACGAGGCCGAGGCGAAGAACGAGAAGGCCGGCACGATGACCTCGTCGCCGGGGCCGATCCCGGCCGCGCGCAACAGGATCACCAGGGCGTCGGTGCCGCTGTTGACGGCGACGGCCCGGCCGGCTCCGGTGTAGGCGGCAATGGCCCGCTCCAGCTCCGCCACCTTGCGGCCGTGGGAGAACTTGCCCCGGTCGAAGACATCATCAGTATGTCGGCTGATGAGCGGCCAGAGTTCCTTGAAGGACTCGGCCTGCGTGAAGAACGGAACCGGCGCGGCGGCAGCATCGGTAAGCGTGGGCACCATGGGGGTGACGCTATGAAGCGGTTCTGTGACGTCGCTACGGACAAGAACTTGCCGGTAGCAGTCAATCCAGGCCAGCCGGCCAGAGCCGGAACCCACACCGCCGAATCTGCCATGCACAGACAGATCCGCGTGCGACAGGACAAGATCTTGTCAGTCTGCGCCGGTGCGCACGGTGGTAACCGACGCGCCGTCAGCCCACGGTATACCAGGAGCGCACGCCCGGCTCCACTCCGTATCCAAGCGCCCTAACAGCGCCTTGTACACCCCGTGTCGAGCCCCCGATACCCCCTACTCCGCTTTCCCGACCCCCTAGATCCACGGCGGTAGGGGTCGGTCCAGCATGGCGCAATTCTGCGCGTGTCGGTACGTGGGATGTCCGTACGGGCCCGAATGCGACCGGAACGGGCCACGGCGGACCGCTGACGGCCTGCTCTGCCCTGCCGGCGCGTAGGGGTTCGTGGGGCCTGGGTGGGGGCCGGGACGGCGCGGGACAGCGGTGGGGCCGCGTGCTGGCCGCCGGCGCGAGCGGGGGCAGGGCGCCGCGGGGCGCGGGCCGATCCAGCCGTACGGAGCGCACCGGCCGGCGCCGAACAACCCCGAGGCAGCAGCCAGCCGCGACCGGCGCCGGGCCCCGCAGGCCCGGGGCGGCGGCACGCAGGAGGTGGCACAGCGACAGCACAGGGGCGAGCAACGAGCGGCGAGCGGGCCGCAGCACCGTGGGGGTCAGGACGCGCCGCGGAGGGCCGGGCGGGCCGGCGGCTGGGCGAAGAGGTCGGCCGCGGGGGTGAGCAGGTCGTGGACGACGGCGGCGATGGCGTCGGCGGTGAGACCGGCCTCGCTCAGGACCTCGTCGCGGCTGCCGTGTTCGCTGAACCGCTGGAGCAGGCCGAATTCGTGGACGGGGGTGGTGACACGGGCGTCGCGCAGGGCGCCGGTCAGGGCGGAGCCCACGCCGCCCACCCGGCCGTTGTCCTCGACCGTGACCACCAACTCGTGCTCCGCAGCCCACCCCACCAACGTGGAATTGACCGGCTTCACCCACCGCGGATCCACCACCGTCACCCCCACCCCCCGCTCACCCAACAACCGCGCCGCATCCAACGACACCTGCGCCATCGCACCCACCGACACCAACAACACCCGCGACCCACCCACCACCGGCCGCACCAACACATCCACCCCACCCACCGACGCCACCGCCTCCACATCCCCCGCCACCACACCCTTGGGATACCGCACCACCGTCGGCGCGTCCTCCACCTCCACCGCCTCCCGCAACAACGCCCGCAACCGCGCACCATCCCGCGGCGCCGCCACCCGCAACCCCGGCACCACCTGCAAAATTGACATATCCCACATCCCATTGTGCGAAGGACCGTCATTCCCCGTCGCACCCGCACGATCCAACGCGAACGTCACCCCACACCCATGCAACGCCACATCCATCAACACCTGATCAAACGCCCGATTCAAAAACGTCGCATACACCGCCACCACCGGATGCACCCCACCCAGCGCCAACCCCGCAGCCGACGTCACCGCATGCTGCTCCGCAATCCCCACATCAAAAACCCGCTCCGGATACGCCTGCGCAAACGCCTGCAACCCCACCGGCTGCAACATCGCCGCCGTAATCCCCACCACGTCCTCACGCTCAGCCCCCAACCGCACCATCTCCTCCGAGAACACCGACGTCCACGAGGGTGGCTCGGGGGCGGGGCCGGCGGGGCCGACCGGCCCGGTGGGGACGGCCAGCGCGCCGGCCGCCGGCGCCGGCCCGGCCGCGGTGGCCCCGTCTCCCCCGGTGGCCCCGTGGGCCTCACTGGCGGGGAGGGTCGCGGAGCGTCCGGTGACGCTGTGCACGACGGCCGGCCCGCCGAGCGCCTTGGCGCGGCGTAACGCGATCTCTAACGCCACCGCGTCCAGGCCGTCCACCGGCCCGAAGTAGCCGAAGCCCAGGTCGTCGAAGACGGAGCGGGGCGTGCGGGTGGTGGTGCGGGCACGGCCCCGCCGGGTGGCGGCGGTCTCCACCGGCGCCGCCTGGAGCAGCGTCGCGCCGCCGGTGCGCTCGGCGAGCCCGGTGTCCAGGGCCAGTTCCGTCGCCAGCGAGGGGGGCGCGGTCGGTGCCGGGGCGCGCAAGCTCGCCAGGTGCTCGGTGAGCCCGCCGCCGGCCGCGGCCGGGCCCGCTGTGCTGTCGTGGATGACGATGACCAGCGGCAGGTCGCGTGCGGTGGCCAGGTTGTTCAGCGCCTCCCAGGCCATGCCGCAGCTCAGCGCCTCGCTGTCGATGACGGCGACCACGTGCCGGTCGGTGAGGCCGCGCAGCCGGTGCGCCTTGGCGAAGCCGTCCGCGTACGAGAGGGCGGTGGCGGTGCGTGCGTTGTCCACCGCCCCGTGCGGCGCCGCGTACCAGGTCGGGTCGGTGCGGCGGCGGCGCCGGGTGAAGTCGCGGCGGCCGGTGAGCAGTTCGTGTGCGTACGCCTGCCGGCCGGTGTCCCACACCAGGCGGTCGCGCGGCGTGTCGAAGACCCGGTGCAGGGCGAGCGTCAGCTCCACCACGCCCAGATCGGGCCCGAGGTGCCCGTCCGCCCGCGACACCGTCTGCGTCATGAAGCCTCTGATCTCCGCGGCCAGCCCGGGGAGCCGGGACGCGGGGACGGCCCGTAGGGCGTCGGGTCCTGAGAGGGCGTCGAGCAGCGGTGTCGCGGGCGGACCGGCCGGCCCGCTAGGGCGCAGGGTCAAAGCGCACCTCCATGTCGGGCCGTAGTCCGAGGTCCGGCCCGCTGGCGGTCTTGTCCGCGTTGATCAGGATGTTGTAGTGGTTCGGGAAGTGGCAGGAGTCGAAGCCGAGCACGGTGCCGACCAGGTGGCCGTCGATGCGGACCTCGTCGCCGCGGTCGATGACACCGCCGCGGCCGATCTCGACGAAGCCGAGGAAGCCGACCCGGTCGATGACGGCGCCGGTGCTGGGGTCGTCGTGGTCGGTGGTGACCAGTTCGTGGATCTCCTCGCGGCGCACGCAGCGGCTGGCGAACTCGGTCAGCTCCATGCCGCGGTCGTCCCGCTTGTGCGTGAGGATCTTGACGAGTTCGCCGGTGACCGGGCGCTTGAGGCCGTCTTCGGCGGGGTTCATCGGGTGCCCTCCGTGGCGTCGGCGTGGGTGGCTGCCTCGCGGCGGTAGACGTCGGCGACCAGTTCCAGGGCGGCCAGGCCGCCTTCGCTGCGGTCCTCGCCGGCGGCCAGCGCCGTGGCGAAGTCGCGCAGCACGCCCACGTATTCGTGCCACAGCGAGGTCTTGAAGCCCTCGTGGCCGCCGAGCATGTCCGCGGTGAGCACGGTGCCGTCGGTGAGGGTCAGCTCGACGTCCTTGGTCTCGCCCGGATAGGCCCAGTCCAGGAGCACCCGGGCGGTGGTGCCGGTCGCGGTGCGCAGTTCGACGTCGGCCTGCCGGTCGGTGCCGTGGGCGTCGCGGACCACCTTGGAGTCGGTGACGGTGACGGTGACGTCGCCGACGATCTGCCGGACGGTGTCGAAGGCGTTGGGTCCGTTGTCGGCGACGCAGCCGCCGCCGCAGCGCTCCGGGTCCAGGTACCAGTGGTCGTCGCCGGCGTGCTCCTCGATCATCTCCAGGTAGCGGACGGTGACGTGGGCGAGTTCGGCGCCGGCCGGGATGCGCGCGATGAGGTCGAGCACGTTGTCGTTGTAGCGGCGGTGGAAGGAGGTGAAGAGCAGGACGCCCTTCTCGCGGGCCGCGCGGACCAGTTCGCGGCCGTCCTCGACGCGGGTGGCCAGCGGCTTCTCCACGCAGACGGCGAGCCCGGCGGCGATCAGGTCGCCGCAGACCCGGGCGTGCACGTCGTTGGGCACGTTGACCACGACGGCGTCCAGGCCGCCGGCGGCGATCATGTCCTGGTAGTCGCGGAAGGTGGGCACCTTGCCCTCGAAGGGCGCCAGGGCGTCGGCGCGCAGGTCGCACACGGCGGCCAGCTCCACCTGGGGCAGTTCGTCGAACGCCTTGACGTAGAAGCGGGAGATGACGCCGAGCCCGACGATCCCCACGCGCAACGTGTCGCTGCTCATGCGTCCACTCCAGCCGGGGCCTTCAGCCCCCATCGTTCGGCCACCTCGCGCAGTTCTCCGTAGAGCGCGGGCGTGATCGGTACGCCGTCGGCGCGGGCCGCGGCGGCGGTGGCGGCCTCGCGGGCGCCGGGGTAGCTCACCGGCGCGGCCGGGTCGATCGGCGGGCAGTCGATCAGCGCCTGGAAGAGGCCGCCGGCCTGCGAGAGGAAGCCGTCCACCGGGCGCAGCGCGCCGGGCGCCACGACCAGCGCGAGGATGCCGATGTCGTCGTCGCGGCCGGAGGGGCCGCCGGTGCCCTCGTACGCCTCGGTGGCCGGGCCGAGTCCGGCGCCGGGCACCAGCGCGGCCAGCACCTCGACCAGCAGCGCGAGCCCGTACCCCTTGTACGCGCCGGTCTCCGGGCGTCCGCCGAGCCAGGTCGGGAAGCCGTCGCCGCGGTCGAGCGCGTGCGGGTCGGTGACCGGCTGGCCCTGCGCGTCGGTCAGCCAGCCCTCGGGTATGGACTGGCCGGCGCGGGCGGCCTGGCGGATCTTGCCGGTGGGCACGGCCGTGGTGGACATGTCCAGGCAGTACGGGGGCAGGTCGGGCCCGGCGGGTGCGGCGATGCTCATCGGGTTGGTGCCGAGCATGGCGACCTTGCCGCCCGGCGGCCTGGCGATGCGCTGGCCGCCGCAGTTGGAGGCGATGATGCCGACCATGTCGCGGTCGGCGGCGCGCAGCGTGTGGTGGCCGGCGCAGCCGAAGTGGGTGGCGTTGCGCACCGAGACCAGGCCGATGCCGTACTCGGCGGCCCGTTCGGCGGCCAGGTCGACGGCCTCGCTGGCGAGCCAGAGGCCGAGCCCCTTGTCGCCGTCGAGCAGGACGGATGCGCCCTTGTCGGCGAGCACCTTGGGCTGGGCGTCCGGCTCGACCCGCTTGTCGTCGAAGAGCGGCAGGTAGAGCCGGGTCAGGTTGGTCAGGCCGTGCGAGCGCATGCCGGCCAGGTCGCCGTAGACCAGGGCGTCGGCGGCCGTGCGGGCGCGCTCGGCGGGCACGCCGCGGGCGGCGAAGACCTCGGTGGCGAAGCCGACCAGGCTTTCGTACGGGAGGTGCAGGTCCGCCGGTTCGGCGGCGGGGGGCGAGGTCGGTGTCATGACCATCCGTTCCTGGCTAGGGCGGTGCGGCTGTTGCGGTCGGGGGCGGTGGCGGCCGGCTCCCCGGGCGGGGCGTGGCCCGCGCGGTGTTCGGCGGTGAAGGCGCGGAGCAGGTCGCGGACGCCGGTGGCGAAGGACTCCAGGTCGGCGAGGTCGGCGTGCTCGCCTTCGGCGTGGGCGCCGTTGGCGTCCAGGTCACCGGGCCCGTAGACGACGGTGTACGCGCCGGGCACGCCGTGCATCCAGATGGCGTCGCAGGTGCACACGTCGGCGTCGGCGGGCGCGTAGGCGAGTCCGGCGCCCTCGGTGAGCAGGCGTTCGGCCCACGGGTCGGTGCTGTGCAGGGCGGGCAGCCCGCGCTTGAGCCAGTCGAGGGTGGTGACCTGGGCGGCCTCGCGGGCGGTGAGGGCGAAGTCGGGCAGCTCGGCGTAGCGCTCGGTGAAGGCGGCGAGGCCGGCGGCGACCTCGTCGGTGAGGGCGCGTTGCAGGGCGAGGCCGGCCTCGGTGCTGGTGTAGGCGAGGTTGAGCAGCAGGTGGCCGCTGCCGTACACCTTGTTGTGCAGGGTGCCGGTGTGCAGGCCGGCGATGCACACCCGGCCGCCTTCGACGCGCTCGGACAACCGCTCGGCGAGGTGGCTCGCGAGGTGGCCGAGGAGCACGGTGGCGTTGTGGCCGCCGCCCGGCCGGTCGTCGATGGAGTCCTGGCCCGCGACGGTGATGCGGGCTGTGGCGGCTGCGGTGGAGCGGGGCACCACCCGGTTGCGGGTGGGTTCGCAGAACACGTTGAGCCGCCCCGTGTGGCCGGCCTCCACCAGCGGGCGGGTGCCGAAGACGCCCATCGCGCCGCCCTCTTCACCGGCGACGAGTTGGATGCGCACGCCGATCTCGGTGCCCAGGTCCGGCAGTTCGGCCTGGGCGGCGCGGAGCCCGGCGAGCAGGGCGACGGCTGGGCCCTTGGCGTCGATGGCGCCGCGGCCGTGGAAGCGGCCTTCGGCGAAGCGGGGCGGTTCGAAGCCGGCGACGGTGTCCAGGTGGACGTTGAACATGACGGTCCGCTCGGCCGGCAGTTCGGGCCCGAGCCGCAGCACCATGCTGGGCTGGCACTCCAGGAAGTCCGGCTGTGCCGCGGCGGCCTCGCGCACGGTGACGGGGACACCGTCGCGTTCCAGTACGGCCGGTTCGGGGGCGGCGTGGTGGACGACGGTATAGCCGAGTTCGGCGGCGGCCCGCGCGTAGTCGCGCTGGGCCTGCCACAGCTCCGGGCGGGGCCCGTCGGGGCCCACTTCGAGGGGGCCGGCGGTGGGCAGCCCGATGAGGTGCAGCAGGAGTTCGCGGTCGGCGCCGGTGAGCTCGACGGGCGCCGGCCGGGCGGTCGGGGCGGCGGGCTGCGGGGCGACCGGCTGCGGGGCGGTGCCCGACGGGTCAGCGGACTCGGGCGCGGCCGGCTGCGGGGCGTGCGGTGGCGCGTCGGTCACGTGCGCGCTCCGGCGAGCCGGCTGACCATGCGCTCCAGGGACCGGCCGTAGTCGATGAAGGCGTCCACGCCGTCCCGGCCCTCGACGGCCAGCGACTCGTGCGGGCGCACGTTGATGTGCGGCTCGATGGACCAGACGCCGGTGTACCCGTGGTCGAGCAGGTAGCGCAGCGACTCCTCGACCCGGCAGCGGCCGTCGCCCGGCAGCATGTAGTGCGCGTCGTCGGGGGTGCCGATGGCGTCCTTGATGTGGACGTGGGCGACGTACGGGGCGATCTCCGGCAGCAGGTCGTACGCCTCGTAGTCGTACGCCACGCCGTTGCCGACGTCGAAGAGCAGCTTCAGGGCCGGGCTGTCGACCTCGGTGAGCAGTTCGCGCATCTTGGCGGCCTCGGTGCCCGCCCAGCCGGCGCAGTTCTCGTGCAGCAGGACCAGGCCGGCAGCTTCGGCGCGGGCGGCCAGCTTGCCCATCCTGGCCAGCACCTCCTGCCGCCAGGCGGCCTCCTCCAGGCCGTCGTTGGGGTAGGACATGACGCGCACGTTGCGGGTGCCTAGGCGTGCGCAGCGCTCGCCGAGCACGTCGAGTTCGTGCAGGTCGGCGGCGAAGTCGCCGGTGACGGGGCGGCCCCAGTTGGCGATCCGGGAGTCCACGCAGGTGACCGTGAGGCCGGCGGCGGCGAGCCGGTCGACCAGCCGGTCGAAGGCGGCGTCGTCGAGGTCGGCGACGGCCGTGCCGTCCACGTTGCGCAGCTCGATGTGGCCCCAGCCGAGGGTGGTGAGTGCGGTGATCTGCTCGTCGAGCGAGGCGCCCGCCTCGTCGCCGATGCCGCACAGCACGATCCCCGGCGGGAGCGCGGGCCCCGCGCTGGCTCCGGTGGCGTCAACCGACATGGATGCTCCCGTTCTTCTCTGACGTGACCTGCTCGTCCGCCGGCCTGGCCGCGGGCACCGCCGCACGGCCGGCCGGCGCCGCCGCCGTGCCCTGCTCGGCCGCTGCGGCGTGCTGCTTGGCGCTCTCCAGGACCTCCACGACCTGCGCCTGGAGCTCGAAGGCCGCGGTGAAGTCGGTGTGTGCGGCGAAGCCCCGGTAGGTGTCGAGGAGGCAGGCGTCCAGGGCGTCGTCCTGGAAGACCTCGTGTTCCTCGGGCAGCCCGATGGGGGTCACGCGCAACTGGGCGTAGTTGTCGTCACCGCTGATCGGATAGTGCCCTTCGGCCCGGCCGGCGTCGAAGTCGAGCACGATGCTGCGCTCCCGGACGGGCGCGACCAGGTCGGAGACGATACGCGTGGTGGCGCCGGCGGTGTGGGCCAGGGTCAGTTCGGCGGTGCCCATCTTGGGCACCACGCGCTCCCCCGAGCTGGCGTCGCTCCAGGTGGCGTCGGTGACCTGGCCGCCGCCGGCCAGTTGCAGCACGACGCCGACGGAGTGCGGCAGCTCCACGTCGAAGGCGGTGGGGTGGCTCGGGGTGCTGAGCGAGCGGCGCAGCCGCGGCTTGCGCTGGTGGACGGTGATGCGGCGGAGTTGGCCGAGCCGGCCGGAGGCCACGGTGCGGCGCAGCCGTTCGGTGAGCGTGCTGTGCAGCCAGGGCGCGACGACGGCCAGCCGCAGCCCGTACGCGTCCCGTACGGCGCGGATGTCGTCGACGGCCGCGCCGTCCACCCCGAGCGGCTTCTCCACCAGGAACTGGGTGAAGCCCAGTTCGGCGAGGTCGCGCAGCACCTCGGCGCGCTGGCCAGGGGGCGTGCAGAGGTGGACGACGGTGTGCTTCGGGTCGAGTGCGGCGCGCGCCTGCGCGAGCGTGGCGACCACGGTCAGCCCGGGGACCTGCTGACCATCGGGCAGCGGCACCAGGTCGTAGCCGAGCGGTGGGGCGGGCGCGAAGACGGAGCCGGAAGCAGCGTGGTCGCTACCGGCACCGGCGTCCTGTCGCAGACGGCGGAGCACCGGCAGATGCAGCTCTCGTCCTGACCGTCCCAGCCCGACGAGCAGTGTGTGCAGCACCGCGAACTCCTCAAGGATGCGTAGCGGGGCGACCACCGTACGGGAGGCGTGAGCTGCGAGTCCTTAGCAGATAACTGCCTGGAATAGCGTCAATCGCACACTCTCTTGTCATGGCAGGGTCTTGCTCGCCTTTCTAGCCTGAGCCCCACACAAGGCTGGGCGTGGGCGGCAGCGGCACGAGGTCCACGGAGGATACGAGGTCCACGGAGGGCGAGAGACACCATGAGCGTGACCGACCAGGAGCCGAAGAAGTACGTCTTCGACCCCACCTGGGACCAGGAGACGGAGCGGCTGCGCGCCAACGAGGCCCTCTGGGACTCGGGCACCATCGAGCGATTGGAGCGTCTGGGGGTGTCCGCCGGCTGGCACGCGCTGGAGGTGGGCGCCGGTTCCGGGTCCATCGCGAGCTGGCTCGGCGACCGGGTCGGGCCGACCGGGCGGGTGCTCGCCGCCGACCTGGAGACGGGCCGGCTGGAGGGTCTGCGGGCCCCGCACGTGGAGGTGACCCGGCTCGACATCCGTACCGAGGAGCTGCCGGCGAACTCCTTCGACCTGGTCCACTCGCGGATGGTGGTGCAGCACCTCCAGGACCGGCCGGCGGCGATCGCCAACATGATCCGGGCGCTCAAGCCGGGCGGCTGGCTCTTCCTTGAGGACACCGACTCGCTGCCGCTGTTCCGCAGCGCCACCTCGGAGGACTTCCTCCAGGACGTACGGGCCGCCGGGTACGGGCTGATGCGCCGCTCGGGCCACGAGCCGCGCGGCGGCCACTTCGACCTCCAGGCGATGCTGGCGACCGAGCTCGAAGAGGTCTCGGCCGAGGGCCGGGCGGTCATGGTGCAGGGCGGCTCCTTCCAGGCCCGGCACTACCAGCTCTGGCTGGAGTTCATGAAGCCGCAGATCGTCGCCGAGGGCGAGGTGTCGGCGGAGCGGGTGGACGAGGCGCTGGCCGAGATGGGCGACCCGGCCCACCACTGGCTGACCCAGGTCCTGATCTCCAGCTACGGCCGCAAGCCCCGCTAGCGCGTCGGGCCGGGCCGCCGCCGGCTGACCGCTGCTGGTGGCGGCTGGTCTCCTTCGGCCGTTGCCGTTGCCGTTCCTGCTGGCGGCTGGCGGTCGCGGTCCGTCGCTCCCGCGCCAGGGCCGGTGGCCGCCCCCGGCGGCGACGGCCGGCCCCCAGGCCCACGGCCCGTGGGGGCACGGCGCCGACCGGAGGACGCACAAACCCCCGGCAAACCCCCGGGCGCCCGACGCGCCCGGGCGCACCGCGGCAGCCGTCGCCTTCGCCCGCAGCGGCGCGCGCCGAGTTCCGATCCCGCACCACGGCTTGTGCCCCGGCACGTGCCCGCACCCGTCCCATGGGCCCCAACCGGCCCGGTAAGACTCCGCAACACCGCAAGGCGCTTGACCCGCACCACCGGAGGACCCGTCGGAACGGCCGGTCCGTGCCACGGCCCGCGACGCCGTGCCGCGGCCGGCCGGCCGAGACCGCCGGGCACCAATTCCCGCCGGCGTGCCCCGCACGCTCCTAGCACCCGGGAAGCCACACCCACCACAGCGCAAAGCATCCATCACAGAAGGCAGCATCCGTATGTCGCTGAACATCGCCGCGTCGCCGGACACCAAAGACCGCTTGAACGCGTACGTCAAGCTCGGCAAGCTCTCGTTCTACGACTACTACCTCAGCGCCTTCATCGTGCTGGCCGCGCTGCCGGGCGCGCAGACCTGGGACGGCACGACCTTCGCCGTGCTGCTGCTGTACGTCGCCGGCTACCTCGGGGTGGTCGCCGCCACCGTGGCGCTGGACGACGTGACGGGCATCAAGGACGGCAGCGACGCGCGCAACTACACGCCGGAGACCGGTCAGTTGCGCGACCTGTCCCGCAAGCCCCTGCTCAGCGGCGCGCTGACGGTACGGCAGGCGGAGCTGTTCGGCTGGGGCGCGATGGCCTGGGGCGCCCTGCTGTGGTCCGTGGTCTTCGTGATCGCGCCGGAGAGCTCACTGTGGGTGGGCCTGCTGATGGTGGCGGTGCTCGTCACCAACGTGCAGTACTCGTACGGCCTGAAGATCAGCTACAACTTCGGCCAGGAGGTCATCCTGGTCACCCCCGGCCTCGCGGTCCTCATCCCGTACGTGCTGCTGACCGGTGAGGCGACCGGCCTGGTCATCCTGGAGTCGGTGCTGTTCGGCCTGTGGAGCCTGCTGGTCTCCATCTACTCCAACATGAACGACGTGGAGGGCGACCGACTGGCCGGCCGCCGCAACCTGGCCACGCTGACCACGGCGCCCGTCTACCGGAAGATCATCGTCGCGACGCACCTGCTGGAGCCGGTCGCGGTGGCGGTCGCCATCGCGGTGGGCGCGGTGCCGGTGTGGTTCGCGGCGCTGCTGCTGCCGCTGTGGGTGCTGCGCGTCCAGCAGGCGCGCGCGGGCGTGGGCCAGGGCAACCTGCTCCAGGCCCGGATGCTCGGCATCAAGCTGCACCGCTGGGGCGTCCCGGTCCTGCTGCTGGCCAACGTGTTGGCGCTGCACGTCTGACGTCCGACCGGGCGGCGCGGCCCCGCGCCGCCCGCGGCAGTCGACTCGCCCACGGGCCCCGCCTCCCCGACCGGAGCCGGGGCCCGCGCTTCTGCCTCACCCTTGCGCCCCTGGGGACGGGCCCCACCCCCGGGACGCACACGGAGCCCGGCCCCGAACCCCCGCGGCGTCACAGGCGGGTTGCACCGCCTCGGCGTTGCGCTGTTCCAGGGTTACTCGGCCCATGGCTTGCACTGTCGGTGGGTCGCACGCCCTGTGGGTTGCGCCGCCGCTGGCTTGCTTCAGCGGTGGGTTGCAGCGCAGGTGGGCTGCCTCGCAGGTGGGTTACACCGCAGGTGGGTTGTTCCGGTGGCGGCTCGTGGGTGTGACGGCGGGCCGCCGCCCGTACCGAAGGGGCCCGTGCGCGGCGAAGGCCCGTACGACCGCCCGGCGAAGGCCCGCACACCCGCCCGACGAAGCCCCTCACGGCACTCGGCAGGGCCCCGTACGGCCGTCACGCGGAGTCCCGGCGCTCGCCGAAGCAGCCGGCCACCACTCCGACATCACTCGCCAAAGCGGACGGAACGACGACCGGAGGAGAAGATTCCGATCACGTTCGGGTGACATTCCCCGCTTGGTTGTGCATTGAACTGACCGTCCCGGGAAGGGTGTTCCGCAACCCTCGACCCACCGCGACACCTGCGGAAACGTCGATGTCCAGGCCGCTAAGCGGAGATGGACCACACCCTGCCGGCAAGATGACCGGCAATCTATGGAACGGGTTGCACCGAAGCTTGGGAGAGGTGCAGACTGTTCCATAGGTCTAGTGCAAGTTGTTCCACAAGTCCTCGCCCGGTGCTTCTCTCTCCCTGAGCACCGCCCGACAGGAGATTCCGAAAATGCTCGACAGACTCGCGAGCCTGATCCTCCCCAGGCCAAAGAAAGTGCTGTTGGCCGTGTTGATCATCGCGCTCGTCGTCGGTGGGGCCTCGATGGGGCTGACCGACCGCCTCACGATGGGGGGTTACGAGAACTCCGGCACCGAATCGCACAAGACCGAGGACATCCTGGAGCAGGAGTTCAAGCAGGGCCGCCCCAACCTCTCCATCGTCGTCAGTGACCCGCGCGGCGTGGACGATCCCGCCGTCACCGCCGCCGGCCTCAAGCTGACGAGCGACCTGGAGAAGAACGCCTACGTGGCGAACGTCGCCTCGTACTGGAGCGCGGGCAAGGCCCCCTCCCTGAAGGGCAAGTCGGGCAAGCAGGCGCTGGTCAGCGGGCGCATCCTGGGCGACTTCGACCAGGTCAACGACCGGGTGCAGGACCTCAAGGAGGAGTACACGGGGAAGGTCGACGGGCTTGAGGTCAAGCTCGGCGGCACCGCCCTGATGAACTTCGAGAACGTCGACCAGTCGGCCAAGGACGCCGCCAAGGCCGAGACGCTGGTCTTCCCGCTGGTCCTGATCGTGTTGGTGGTCATCTTCGGCTCGCTGGTCGCCGCCGCCCTCCCGCTCGCGGTCGCGCTCGCCACCATGCTGCTGGTGTTCGGCCTGCTGTTCCTGATCACCTTCGGGTTCGACGCGAACAACCTGCTGACCAACGTGACCACCCTGCTGGGGCTCGGGCTGGCGATCGACTACAGCCTGCTGTTCATCACCCGGTACCGCGAGGAGTTGCAGCGCGGTCAGCAGATCGACGACGCGATCCGCGCGACGATGCGCCAGGTCGGCCGCACCATCACCTTCTCCGCCGTCACGCTGGCCATCGCCTGCATGTCGCTGATGGCGATGCCGTTCGGGATGTTCCAGTCGATCGCGATCGGTGGCGCGGCCACCTCGCTGATGGCCGCCATCGCCACCCTGGTCATCGTGCCCGCGCTGCTGGCCTGGGCCGGCCCGCGCATCGACAAGCTGCGGCTGATCCGCCGCAAGCCGCGCCCGGCGACCGCGTCGGCCGAGGGCGGCTGGCACCGGCTGGCGCTCTTCGTGATGCGCAAGCCCGTGCCGCTGGTGGTCGCGGTGCTCGCCCTGATGGCGCTGCTCGGCTCCCCCGTCCGCGACCTGAACCTGCGCCTGCCCGACGAGCAGATCCTGCCCAAGTCGGCCCAGTCGGCCGAGGTCGCCAAGACGGTGCAGGAGGACTTCAACAACCGCGAGGCGCAGGCCATGCAGGTCGTCGCCACCAACATCGGCACGGTCGGCGAGCGCACCAAGGACATCGACGCGTACGCGGCCAAGCTCTCCGCGCTGCCGAACGTGGCCCGGGTCGACGCGCTGACCGGCAGCTACGCCCAGGGCAAGCAGGTCGCCCCGGCGTCGCCCTTCTCGAAGCAGTACGGCACGGAGACCGCCACCTACCTGAGCGTGGTGCCCGCCGTGGACGGGCTCTCACCCAAGGGTGAGGACATCGTCCGCGACATCCGCGACGCCGACGCCCCCTTCCCGGTGAAGGTCGGCGGCCACCCCGCCATCTCCGTGGACACCTTCGAGGTCTTCGCCGACAACCTGCCCATCGCGCTCGGCATCCTGGCGATCGGCACCTACGTCCTGCTCTTCCTGCTGACCGGCAGCCTGCTGCTGCCGCTGATGGCGATGTTGCTGAGCGTGCTGAGCCTGAGCGCCACCTTCGGCTCGCTGGTCTTCGTCTTCCAGGACGGCCACCTCCAGTGGCTGGTGGGTGACTTCATCAACACCGGCGCCATCAACTGGACGGTCCCGGTACTCGTCGGCACCCTGGGCTTCGGCCTCTCGATGGACTACGCGGTGTTCATCCTCTCCCGCGTCAAGGAGGAGTACGACCGCACCGGCGACAACGAACTGGCCGTCGCCACCGGCCTGGAGCGGGTCGGCAAGGTCGTCACGTACGCGGCCGTCATCCTGTCGCTGGTGTTCATCGTCATGCTGACGTCCGGCATCAGCTACATGAAGGCGATGGGCCTCGGCGTCCCGCTCGCGATCCTGCTCGACGCGACCCTGATCCGCGGCATCCTGCTCCCCGCCTCGATGCGGCTGCTCGGCGCCAAGAGCTGGTGGGCGCCCGGCCCGCTGCGCAAGCTGCACGACCGGTTCGGCATCAGCGAGAGCGCGGAGCCGCTGCCCGCCCCCGCCGCCGGCGCCCCGACCCCGGAGCGCGCCGCGGACCGGGTGTAACAGACCCGCCGCGCGACCGACCCCCGTGGACGCGCGGCTTCCCAGGAGCCCCGCTCGCCGTTCGCCCGGCGAGCGGGGCTCCGCCTTTCCACAGGCCCGCCCCGCAGGAACACCCTTGCCCTAAACCACTGTTTAAGTTTTACGGTCGTCGTATGACCAAGATTCTGGTGACCGGGGCGACCGGCACCGTAGGCAGGCACGTCGTCGCGGGGCTGGTGCGGGCGGGCGTGGACGTACGGGCTCTGGTGCGTGATCCGGCAGCGGCGGCGCTGCCGGCGGGGGTGGAGGCGGTGCGGGGGGACCTGGCCGATTTGGCGTCGCTGGCGGCGGCGGTGCGCGGGGTGGAGCGGGCTTATCTGATGTGGCCCGGGCTGCCGGTGGACCCGCGGGTGGTGGAGGTGATCACCGAGCAGGTGCAGCACGTCGCGTACCTCTCGACGGACGTCGCCGACCTCGCCGACGACGAGGAGCCCACCTGGTACCACCAGGCGATCGAGCGGCAACTGCGGCAGTCCGGGGTGAGTTGGACGTTCCTGCGGGCGATCGACTTCGCCGCCAACGCACTGCGCTGGGCCGACCAGATCCGACAGGGCACCGTGCGCTACCCGTACGGGCTCGCCGCCAGGTCGCTGATCCACGAGCGGGACATCGCCGAGGTCGCCGTGCAGGCCCTGACCGCCGAGGGCGCGGGCCGCGAGCGGCACGACGGGGCGGCCCACGTGCTCACCGGGCCCGCCGCCCTCACCCACATCGAGCAGGTACGGATCATCGGCGAGGTGATCGGACGGCCGGTGCGCTGGGAGGAGTTGGCGCCCGAGGTGGCGCGCGAGGAGTTCACCGCGGCCTGGGGGAACGCGGAGTTCGTGGCCGGCCGGCTGCGCGCGTGGGAGTCGTTCGTGGCGGTCCCCGAGCGGGTGACGGACACGGTGGAACGCCTCCTCGGCCGCCCCGCCCTCCCCTTCCGCACCTGGGTGACCGACCACGCGGACGACTTCCGCTGAGGTAGGTGGGGGCAGGGCGGCGGGGCGGGTGCGGGCGGGGCCCGAGGGCTCGTACGGCGCGCGGACCCGGCCGCACTCGAATCCGTACGGCACCCGAACACGTACGGGCCCGGACCCCCGGCGCCCGCGCCCCGTACGCGAGACGGGCCCGCGTTCATCCGCGGGCCCGTCTCCTCGTGCGCGAAGGCGCCGTCCAGCGGCTCAGCGGCGGCCCGAGAGCCAGGCGTGCACCCGGTCCACCGCGAGCTTGGAGGAGGCGATGGCCGCCTCGCTGCTCGGGCGCAGGTAGAGCCAGTCACCCGCGTACTCGATGGGGCGCGGCGAGCGGCGGACGAACCGGCCGCGCAGCCGCAGCGCCGCCGGCGGGGCCGCCGGCAGGCCGTTGGGCCAGCGGACGATGTGGTGGCCCACGTAGGCCGAGCGCAGGCCGTCGATGAACAGTTCGCTCTCGTCCAGCGCCCGGTCCAGCACCTCCTCGTCCGGTAGGTCGTACACCTCGTGCACCCGGCGCGGCGAAATCAGCAGGGTGACCAGGCCGCGGCCGGCGGGCACCCGGTCCGGGCACTTGTTGTGCTCGATGGTGCAGCCGGAGAAGAGCGAGTTCTCCTCGGGGCCGAGGACGACCGCGTACGAGTGCGGGTTGTTCGGGTCGCGGCGCGGCTCAAGCGGGCGGTCCAGGCGGACCGCGACGCGCATCATCGTGGTGAAGGTGGACGCCTCGATGAACGGTCGCTCGTCGTCCGGGAGTTCCGGGTAGACGCCGGGGATCTCCGGGGACGGCGCGGTGAGCACCGCGGCGCGCGCCGTCAGGTCGGTGCCGTCGGCGAAGTGGATGCGCACCTCGTCGCCCTCGCGCACCACCCGCTCCACCGCGCGCGACAGGTGCACCTTGACCCGGGTGGCCAGGGTGCGGGCCATGGTGTCCTGGCCGTCGCGGTAGGTCTGCCAGCGGAAGATGCCCTTGGTGCCCTGCATGATCGCAAGCAGCGGCGCCACCGCGCTCTCCTCCGGCTGCCAGCCGAAGGCGGTGTGGGCGATCGGCGCCAGGCTGCGGTCGACCATCTCCCGGCCGTAGCGCTCCCCGAACTCGGCGAGCGTCATGTTCCCGTACTTGGAGTTCTCCGGCCAGTCCGGGTCGACCTGGCCGGAGGGGCGCATGCCGCCGAGCATCGAGCGGAAGGACTGCACGCGCCCGGCCACCGACATGCCGGCGCCGAGCACCATGCCCTTGGGGTGGCCCACCCACGGGTGGTTGCGGCCGTGCTCCCACAGCCCGACCGGGTGCTGGATCTGGTGGATCTGGTTGCCCCGGTCGAGGCCGAGTTCCTTGATGAACTCCCAGGTGGCCGGGTAGCCGTAGGGGGAGATCGTCTCCGCGCCGCGGTCGGTGGTGTACCCGTCGACGCGGCTGGAGCGCATCCGGCCGCCGGGTGCGTCCTCGGACTCGAACACCTCCACCCGGTGGCCCTCTTGCGTCAGCCGGTACGCGGTGGTCAGCCCGGCTATGCCGGCGCCGATCACCGCTATGTCGATGTCAGCCACTCCTGCTCCTCATACGCGTTGCTTCCCCGGCGCGGCCCGCGGCGCGGGGCGGCTGGCCCCGGCCGGGCGGGCCGCACCGGCGGATGGTGGTTCGTTGTCGGTCGGGCGCCCGTGCGGGCGGGGCCGGCGGCCGGGACCGCCCGCACGGGTACGCGCGGGCGCGCGCGAGGGGCGCACGGTCCGCGCGCCGCCGGTGGGCGGCGGGGGACGGCGGGGGTCGCCGGTGGTTTTCGCTGCCGACGCCGGGACGTTGGTACGGGTGTACCGGAGGTACGGGCGTGCCGGTGGCGTCAGGTCCAGCGGCCCGAGCCGATGGCCTCCTTGCTGCCCAGTACCTGTTCGCGCAGGTCGAGCCGGCGCACCTTCCAGGTCGCGGTCCGCGGGACCTCGCCCCAGGGCACCAGCTTCGGTTCGGCCAGTGGCGGCAGGCCGGCCGTCGCGGCGGCCCAGTCCTGCGGGTCCAGCTTGTCGTCGGCCATGCACAGCACGGGCACCGGGAGTTCGCCGGGCCGGCCGAGCACGGTGACGTCGGAGGCGCCGGGCAGCCGGTCGAGCAGGATGCTCTCCAACTCGATGCCGCTGGTGCCGGGGATGATGTCCACCTCGCGGTCGACCAGCTTGAGCCGGCCCAGCGCGTGCATCTCGCCGATGTCGCCGGTGTTCCACCAGGTGCCGTCGACCTTCTCGGCGTGCCGGTCGCTCTCGCCGACGTAGTCCAGGCACTGCGCCTTGGTGGAGACCATCATCATGCCGGGCTCGCCCTTGGCGACCTTCCGGCCGGTCTCCACGTCGACGACCTTGACCTTGTTGAAGCCGGGCGAAGGCCAGCCGATGTCGCTGGTGACCGCCGAGTCGTCGGAGAGGTTCTTCATCCGGCCCCGGGTGAACAGCGTGAAGCACACCGGGCCGACCTCGCTCTGGCCCCAGCCCTGGAGCCACACCGGGAAGCGCCGCTTGGAGACGCCCAGGAAGGTGCGCACCGTACGCGGGTGGATGGCGTCGAAGGTGCCGACGTACAGCCGGATCTGGCGGAAGATCTCGGGCCGCTGGTGGGCCAGTTCCTCCCAGCGCTGGAAGACGTTGGGGCACGCTTCGAGCGAGGTGGGGCGGTGCTCCTCGATCATCCGCTCGGCGGTGTCCGGGTCGTGCTGGGAGATGATCACGATCTTCTTCGGGGCGAGCACGAACTGCCCCATCACCCAGGACACGATCCGGCCGTGCGCGAAGGAGACCGAGGTCGCGGCCACGTCCCGGTGCTTGCTCGCCAGGACGGGGAAGCGGATGCGCTCCATCCGGGCGACGCCGCCGAGCAGCGTGTTGCCGGAGTGCACGACGAGCTTGGGCACGCCGGTGGTGCCGGAGCTGTGCATGATCAGCATGGACTCGTGCGGGGCGCGCAGCCGGGTCGGCGGGGCCTCGGCGCCGTCGAGGTCGCGCAGCGCCAGGGCGCCTTCGGGGGCGCCTTCGCCGAGTTCGCCGAGGACGATCACCTTGGTCTGCGGGCCGCTGAGTTCGATGCCCGCCCGGGCGGCGTTGGCCAGCGCGGTGGGCGAGGCCACCAGCACCGAAGGCTCCAGCTTGGCGATCATCGCGCGGTGGTTTTCCGGGGTGTTGGCCCCGGCGATGACCGCGGGTATCGCGCCGAAGCGCGCCGCCGCGGCGGCGGCCAACGTCATGTCCAGGTGATTGTCCTTGACAATGGCCACCCGGTCGCCCGCGCGGGCGCCGGCCGCATAAAGCCGGGCGGAGAAGTCACGCACGGTCTGGGCCAGTTGGCCCGCGTCAAATCGCGTGCCCTGGTCGGGGGCTATGTCAAAGGGTCGGTCCAGGTAAGCGACCGTCTGCTGCTTCGATTGGGCGTGCCATTCAAACAGCTCAGCGATGTTCATCGGGTGTTTCCGATAAGACATTCCAGCTCTCCCAGATAGGAACGCGATGACCTTCACGACGGGCCGCGCGGGTGGCCGCGCAGCATGCGTGCAGGCGCTGGTCGCCCGGGGTTATGAAGGCTAGAAGTTGTCACAAAGTAGGCTCCGACCTGCACGAATCGCCATAGCAAGCGGTATGACAAGCTCCACCATGTCAGATAGCAAGAACTAGCCGCTACCAACTCAGGGCGCCTTCCCGAAGACTCGGATGACGGTTCGCTCAAGGTAACGGGCTGGATCGCTCACTGACGTGTCGTACGGGGATATACCGGGATAATTGGAGAGCGACATGGCCTGCCCCTGCCGCGATGTCTGCATCGTCGGAGTCGGCCCCCGCGGGTTGTCGGTGCTGGAGCGGCTGTGTGCGACCGCCCGCGACCTGTCGAGTCCCGAGCCGCGCACGGTGCACGTGATCGATCCGTATCCGCCCGGCTCCGGTCAGGTGTGGCGCACCGATCAGTCACGGCAGTTGTTGATGAATACCGTCGCCTGTCAGGTCACCGTATTCACCGACGCCAGCGTGGAAATGGCCGGTCCGCTCGACCCGGGCCCCAGCCTCTACGAATGGGCCCGCGCGCTGGCCTCGTCGGCGGATGGGGAGAGCGGGCCGCGGGCTGCCGGCCGACAGATATCCGGTGCCGCGTCCGAGGGCCTCCCGGGCTCCGCGCCCCACGTCGAACCCGGCCGCCGGCCCGCCGCGGCTCAGCCCGCCGGCGCGCCGACCGCGGCATCGCCCGCACCGGCCACCGCCGCCTCCCCCACGGACGCCCCCGCCGGCCCGCCCGCCGGTGCCCTGGCCGACCTCCCCACCGACCTCGACGCCGCGACGCTGGCCGAGGCCGCCGCGCTCGGCCCCGACACGTACCCGAGCCGCGCCCTGTACGGCAGCTACCTGGGGTGGGCCTTCGCGCGCATCGTCGCCGGGGCGCCCGCGCACCTGGCCGTGCGGGTGCACCGCGCGCGGGCGGTCGCGCTCGACGACGCGGCGGACGGCTCCCAGTGCGTGACCCTCGCGGACGGCAGCCGCCTCACCGACCTGCACGCGGTCGTCCTCGCCCAGGGGCACCTGCCGGTGCGGCCCGCGCCGCACGAGGCCGAACTCGCCGCCTTCGCCGCCCGGCACGGCCTGGTGTACGTGCCGCCGGCCAACCCCGCCGACGTGTCCGCATCGGCCGTCCCGCCGGGCGCGACGGTCGTACTGCGCGGGCTCGGCCTCAACTTCTTCGACCACATGGCGCTGTTCACGCAGGGCCGCGGCGGCCGGTACGAGCGGCGCGCCGGGCGCCTGGTCTACCTGCCGTCCGGGCGCGAGCCGCAGCTCTACGCCGGCTCCCGCCGCGGGCTGCCGTACCACGCGCGCGGCGAGAACGAGAAGGGCGTCCAGGGGCGCCACGAGCCGCTGTTCCTGACCCCCGAGACCATCGCCAAGCTGCGCGCGCAGACCGCGGGCGGGCCCGGCCTCGACTTCCGCGAGACGCTGTGGCCGCTGGTGGCGCGCGAGGTGGAGGCCGTGTACTACGGGGCGCTGCTCACCGCGCGGGGCGGGGCCGAGCAGGGCGATTCCGAGCAGGGCCAGGCAGAGCAGGACGGAGCCGAGCGGGGCGGGCCCGCGCAGGCCACCGCCTTCCTTGAGCGCTTCGTTGCGCACGCCTTCGACAACGGCTCGGACGACGAACTGCTGACCGCCTTCGGCATCGGACCCGACGAGCGCTGGGACTGGGCGGCCATCGAGAAGCCCTACGGGGAGCGCCGGTTCACGGGCCCGGCGGACTTCACCGGCTGGCTGCTCGGCCAGTTGCGCGCCGACCTCGCCGCGGCGCACGCCGGCAACGTCAGCGGCCCCGTCAAGGCCGCCCTGGACGTCCTGCGCGACCTGCGCAACGAACTGCGGCTCGCGGTGGACCACGGCGGGCTCGACGGCGACTCGTACCGCGCCGACCTGGACCGCTGGTACACGCCGCTCAACGCCTATCTGTCCATCGGGCCGCCGGCGCGCCGCATCGAGGAGTTGGTGGCGCTGATCGAGGCCGGGACGGTGCGCATCGCCGGGCCCGGGCTGCGCGTCACGGCGGACGAGGAGAGCGGCGCGTACCTAGCCGAGTCGCCGGCGGTGCCCGGCTCACGCGTGCGCGCGCACGCGCTGATCGAGGCCAGGCTGCCCGAGATCGACCTGCGCCGCACCGCCGATCCGCTCCTCGACCACCTGCTCACCACCGGGCAGTGCGCGCCGTACCGCATCCCGACCGCGACCGGTGGGAAGTACGAGACGGGTGGGCTGGCCGTGACCGGGCGGCCCTACCGGCTGGTGGACGCGCAGGGCGTGCCGCACCCGCGGCGGTTCGCGTTCGGCGTGCCCACCGAGGCGGTGCACTGGGTGACGGCGGCCGGCATCAGACCGGGCGTGGGCTCGGTGATCCTCAGCGACTCGGACGCGATCGCCCGGGCGGTGCTCGACGCGCCGGCCGGCCCCGTCGACGTCCGGCCGGCGGCGCAGGCGCAGCCCCGGTGACGCACGCACGACCGCACGACCGCACGACGCAAGCCAGCAGCGCGCCGTGCGCCGGTGACGGGAGCGCCGCCGGCGTGGACGGCGGGCCTTCCGCACCCGATGGAGGAACGGTGGACGGCATCAGCAACGGCAACCGAGCGACCGACGCGGCACCCCGACCGACCGAACCCGCGCAACCGCCCCGCACCCCGGCCGCGGACCCCGGCCGGCCCCCGGGGCCCAGCGCCCCGGCCTCCGGGGCCGACCCGGCGCAGGACCTCACGCAGTACGCGGACCCCGGCCTGCTCTCGCCGGTCCGTGCGGGCACGCCCGTCGAGGCGGCCGTGGCCGACCACGCCTGGCTCCGCGCGATGCTGGAGGCCGAGGCCGCGCTGGCCCGCGCGCAGGCCGGGCTCGGCACCGTACCCGCGTCCGCGGCGCAGGTGATCAGCGAGACCGCCCGGACGGCGCGGCTCGACCTGTTCGCGCTGGCCAGACGCGCGCCGGAGGCGGCCAACCCGGTGGTCGCCCTGGTGCAGGCGTTCACCGCGGCGGTCGCCGAACGGGACCCGGCGGCAGCCGAGTACGTGCACCGCGGCTCCACCAGCCAGGACGTCCTCGACACCGCCGCGATGCTGGTCGCCCACCGGGCGCTCGGCCTGGTCCTGGCCGACCTGTCGCGCACCGCCGACGCGCTGGCCGCGCTCGCCGAACGACACCGCGACACGCCCATGGCCGGCCGCACCCTGACCCTGCACGCGGTGCCCACCACCTTCGGGCTGAAGGCGGCCGGCTGGCTGTGGCTGGTGCTCGACGCGGTGGAGCGGCTGGAGCGGGTGCGCGGGCAGTTGCCGGTGCAACTCGGCGGCGCCGCCGGCACCCTCGCCGGCTATCTGGAGTACGCGGGGCACGGACACGGCTCGCCCGACGCCGCGGCGTACGCGACGGAGCTGACCGCGGCCTTCGCGGCCGAGGCGGGGCTCGCACGGCCGGTGCTGCCCTGGCACGCGCTGCGCACCCCGATCGCCGACCTGGCCGCCGCGCTCGCCTTCACCACCGGGGGGCTCGGCAAGATCGCGGTGGACGTGCAGTCGCTGACCCGGACCGAGGTCGGCGAGGTGCACGAAGGGGCGGTCGCCGGGCGCGGCGCCTCGTCCGCGATGCCGCACAAGCGCAACCCGGTGCTGGCCACCGTCATCCGCTCCGCCGCGCTCCAGGTGCCGCAGCTCGCGGCGACGGTGACCGCGGCGATGAGCGCCGAGGACGAGCGGTCGGCCGGCGTCTGGCACGCCGAGTGGGAGCCGCTGCGCGCCTGCCTGCGGCTGACCGGCGGCGCCGCCGCGCACGCGGCGGAACTGACCGGGAACCTGTCCGTGGACGCCGACCGGATGCGCGCCAACCTCGGACTGACCGGCGGCCAACTGGTCTCCGAGCGGGTCGCGGCCGTACTGGCTCCGCTGCTCGGCAAGGCGCCGGCCAAGGAGGTGCTGAGCCGGGCGTCGGCGCAGGCCGCGGCCTCCGGCCGGACGCTGGGCGCGGTGCTCGGCGAACTCCCCGAGGTGACGGGCCGGCTGTCCGCCGAGCAGATCGCCGAACTGGTGGAGCCCACTCACTACACCGGCGCCGCCGGCGCCCTCGTCGACCAGGCGCTCAGCCGGCCACGGACGGGGCGCTGACAGGAGGTTGCCATGGTTCCGCACCCCGATGGATCGCAGGATTGACCCATGACCGTTGGGGAGGGCAGGTGAGCGCGCAGGGCGTCCGCACGCCCGCGCGCCGCCCGGCCACGGTGACCGGTTCCCGGGGCCGGGGCGCACCACCGCGCCCCACCCTGCCCTCCCTCACCCGGGCCACGGCCCCCACCCGGACGTGCACCCCCACGGCCCCCGTCGCCACGGCGCCGTGGGGGTGCCCGCAGTACGGGGGCCTGCGGTACGGGGACGCCGCGCGCCCGGCCGGGGCGGCGGCCGGCCCCCGGGGCGCCAGGACGCGGCGGCAACGGGGCGTGCGCGTGCCCGAGGTGGGTTTCCCGTGCCCACCCGGCGCCCACCGCACCCACCGCACCCACCGCACCCACCGCACCCCACGGTCCGGGCCAGCGCCGTCCCGACCGTTCCGGCCGTCCCAACTTGGCCGCCTGGCCCAACTGACCCAACTGGCCCGGTTGACCTGGCTGCCCCGGCCGTCCCGACTGGCGCGTCTGGCTCGACTGCCCCAACGGCCCCGACCGACGCACCCCCGCCGCCCCGTACGGTCCCGTCCCGTACGGCCCCCGCTCGCGCGGGCCCAGCAGACACGGCCCCGCCCCGTACGGTCCCGGCCGACCCGACCAGTGCAGACCTGGTCGATACGGCCCGGGCCAGCCCAACCAGCCCAACCAGCGCAATCAGCGCGACCAGCCCCATCAGCCCGACCGGGGCGGACCCCGCCAGTCCGCTCCCAACCGGTGCAGAGCCCGCCAGTACGGCCCCAACCGGAGCAGAGCAGACCGGCAAGGACACAACCGCCGAAGACCGAACCGGCAGGGCCCCGGCCCGCCCCGTCCACCCAAGTCGCCACCGGACCGGGCGCATCGGCGCGCCCGCCCGCGCGTGGGGTCGGGCCGCCCGCCGGCCGGGCCGCCCTCGGCGGACCCGCCGCGACCCGCCAGCGGCGGGCCGGTACGGTGGGCCCGGCCCCGTTCCCGTCCGGGGTCGGCGACCGGGTCGCCGTCGTACCGGGGCACGACCGGGGCGTGACGGGAGGCGCCGGAACGCCCTCCCGCGCGGAGCGCACACCGCAGCCGGGCCACCGCCTGAGACCGTCGCCGCGCCGCCCGTTGCACCGCCCGTACCTGTAGATCATCGTCCACTGCTGGTCAGCGGCCCGTGTGAGCCGGGAGCGACGGCGCGGACACCGTCGGCCCAGGCGCCGACACCTCACCACCACCGCCGAGGACTTCGTCTTCGCCCTGCCGGGGAGCTAGTTGTGACATCCACCGATGCGGCCACCACCGTGGCCCCCACCGCCGACGCCAGCCAGGCCACTCCGCGCGAGCTGCGGGACCGCATGCTCGCCCGGGTCGAGGAGCGGCTGGCGGCGCTGCTCGCGGAGGAGCGCGCGTACTGGACCGGGCAGAACCCGGACGCGCTGGAACTCGTGGACTGCGTCGGCACCATGGTCGAGAGCGGCGGCAAGCGGCTGCGGCCCGCGTTCTGCATCGCGGCCTACCTCGCGGCCGGCGGCGACCCGGCGTCACAGGTGGCCGTGGACGCCGCCGCGGCGCTTGAGCTGATGCACACCTCCGCGCTGCTCCACGACGACGTGCTGGACGAGTCGGAGCTGCGCCGCAACGAGCCCACCGCGCACGTCAGGCACGCCACGCTGCACGGCGAGCGCGACTGGCACGGCGACCCGCGGCACTACGGGCAGAGCGTGGCGATGCTCGCCGGCAACCTCGCCATCGTCTACGCCGAGCGGCTGCTCGCCGACTGCCCGCCGGCCGCCCGCAAGGTGTGGGGCGAGCTGTCGACGGAGCTGATGGTGGGGCAGTTCCTGGACGTACGGGCCGCCGCCAGGTTCCAGCCGGACATCCCGCTGGCCCGCTGGATCGCGCTCTTCAAGTCCGGCCGCTACACCGTCTACCGGCCGCTGTCGGTGGGCGCCATGCTGGCCGGCGGCTCCCCCGCGCTGCTGGCCCCGTTCGAGGAGTACGGGCTGGCGCTCGGCGAGGCGTTCCAGCTCCGCGACGACCTGCTCGACGCCTTCGGCGAAACGGACGTGACGGGCAAGCCCGCCCGACTGGACTTCAAGCAGCACAAGATGACGCTGCTGATGTCCTTCGCGCTCCAGGACGAGCCCGAGGTGAAGGCCCTGGTCGGGGACGACCTGCCGAACACCGACCCGGACGCGCTGCACGCCCTGCTGCTGAAGACCGGCATCAAGGACCGGGTGGAGGCGGTCATCGAGGAGCGGCTGAAGGTCGCCAACGAGGCCGTGAGCGCGGCCCTCCCCGACGCCTGGGCCACCGAACTCCACGCCATGGCCCACGCCGCCGCGTACCGGGTGAAGTGACCTGGTGGGGGCGGGGGTGGGCGATCTGGCCTAGGGGGTGGGGGCGGCGTGAGGTGGCGCCGTCGTGCGGTGGCGCACGGGGGTGCGCGACAGTGCGCGGCGGCACGGCGGACCGAGGTGAGGTAGGGGGCGCGGGGCGAGCGGGGTGGGGCGGGCGAGCGCGGGTCACACCACAGCCCGTGCCCTCGCGGACTCCCGCCCCGTACGCCCCGGGACCGTGCGGACTCCCGCCCCGTACGCTCCCGCGGCCCCCGGGGCCCGTACGCTCGCTCCCGCACCCCCGGGGCTCCCGCCCCGTACGCCGCACGTTCCTGCGCCCGTTGAGCTCCCGGCCACCCGGCGCAGACGACCGCGAGGCCCGTACTCGCCGGGGTCGCGCGGGGACCGGGCCGTGCGCGGCCCCGTGCCGCTCCGCACCGCCAGGCGCCCGAAGGCCCGTACGCGCCGCTCCGTACCACCGCCCCCGGGACAACGGCAGCGCCACCACGCCCACCCTCAGGCGGGGCCGCCCAGCCCCCGGGCGGAGCCACTACACCACGACCGCCCCGGTGACCGGCCCGCGGGCCAACCGCGTGGCGCGGCAGGTGCCCGACTCCCGCAGGGCGCGGGCCACTTCCTGTGCCGCGCCGGCGCTGTCGGCGAGGAACGCGCAGGTCGGCCCGGAGCCCGAGACGATCGCGGCGAGGGCGCCGGCCTCGGTGCCGACGCGCAGCGTGCGGGCGAGCGCGGGCATCAGGGAGAGCGCGGCGGGCTGGAGGTCGTTGCTGGTGCCGTCGGCCATCAGGGCCGCACCGAGCGCCGGCGCGTCACCGGCGCGCAGCGCGGCGAGCACGGCGTCCCGCGGCTCGGGTTCGGGCACCCGGCGCCCAGTGTCCTCGCTCCACCGGGCGCGCAGCCGGTCGCACTCCCGGTAGACGGCGGGCGGCACCAGCGCCCCGTCGGCGAGCGCGAACGCCCAGTGGAAGGCGCCGCCCACCTGGAGCGGATTGACCAGGTCGCCCCGCCCCCGGCCGAGCGCGGCCCCGCCGACCAGGGCGAACGGCACGTCGCTGCCGAGTTGCCGGCTCAGTTCGCGGAGTTCGGCCCGGGTGCTGCCGGTCTGCCACAGGGTGGCGCAGGCCAGCAGCGCACCGGCCGCGTCCGCGCTGCCACCGGCCATCCCGCCGGCCACCGGGATGCCCTTGGCGATGTGCAGCCGTGCGGTGGGCGCCCGCCCGTGGTGGCGCGCCAGCAAGGTGGCGGCGCGGGCGGCGATGCTGCCGCTGTGCAGCGGCCTGCGGTCGGCGCCGGGGCCGGTGACGGTCACCCCGAGCCCGTCCGACGGCGCGGCGGTGACCTCGTCGTACAGGCCCACCGCGAGGAAGACGTTGGCCAACCGGTGGAAGCCGTCGGGGCGTACGGGGCCCACCGCGAGTTGCAGGTTCACCTTGGCCGGCACCCGCACCGTCACGGAGCGGGCGTCGCCGCCCCGGGCGGCGCGCCGGCCCTGGCGCCCGCCACCGGCGCCGGAGCGCCGCCCGGCCGCGGCCCGATCGGCCGGCGCGGCGGCACCGACCGGGTCGGCGC
>NZ_JBLIWA010000067.1:0-29434 GCF_047525675.1 Streptomyces sp. 796.1
CAGCGCCGATGGTACTGCAGGGGGGACCCTGTGGGAGAGTAGGACGCCGCCGAACAATCTTTGAAGAGGACCCTTGGTCCCAGCGTTCACGCTGGGACCAAGGGTCCTCTTTTCTTTTGCCCGAAGCGCGCTGCTCTACCTGGTGCGCGAGAATGACTGCGTTACCCAAAGACAGGAGTCACACCGATGCCCACTCACTCCTCCGACGACCGGCCGGAGCGCGATGCGCGCCGCCGGGATGGCGGCGATCGGCGCGATTCACGCGGTTTCGGCGGTTCGGACCGAGGCGGTCGGTGGAACGGTCCGCGTCGGGATGATGAGCGTGGTGGGCGTTCTGGTGGTGGGTTCGGGCGGCGTGATGAGCGTCCTGCCTTCCGTCGGGATGACCGGGATAGCCGGGGTGACCGGGGTGGTCGGGATGAGCGTTCGTCGTTCCGGCGGGATGATCGGCCGCGTGGGCCTCGGTCGGATGACCGTGATCGCGGGTCGCGATTTGATGATCGTGGTCCCCGTCGGGATGACCGCGACCGTGCCCCCCGCCAGGACGACCGTGACCGCGGCCCGCGCCGTGACGACCGTGGCGGCTACCGCCGCGAGGGCTACCAGCCGCGTTCCGGCGGTCGGTGGGAAGACCGGCCGGATGACCGGCGTGGCCCGCGTACCGGGGACTTCCGTCGGGACGAGCGGGACCGTGGACCGCGCCGTGACGACGACCGAGGCGCCCCCCGGCGTGACGATCGTGGCGGATTCCGCCGCGACGATGACCGTGGTGGGTTCCGCCGCGATGGTGGGCGGGACGGGTTCCGGCGCGATGACGACCGGGGCGGGTTCCGCAGGGATCGTGATGACCGGCCACGCGGTCCGCGTCGGGATGATGAGCGTGGTGGGCGTTCTGGTGGTGGGTTCGGGCGGCGTGATGAGCGTCCTGCCTTCCGTCGGGATGACCGGGATAGCCGGGGTGACCGGGGTGGTCGGGATGAGCGTTCGTCGTTCCGGCGGGATGATCGGCCGCGTGGGCCTCGGTCGGATGACCGTGATCGCGGGTCGCGATTTGATGATCGTGGTCCCCGTCGGGATGACCGCGACCGTGCCCCCCGGCACGACGACCGTGACCGCGGCCCCCGCCGTGACGATCGCGACCACGGCCCCCGCCACGACGACCGCGGCGGCTACCGCCGGGAGGGCTACGACCGCGGCGGCCAGCGCGGCGACGAGCGGTTCGGCGGCGGTGGGCAGCGTCGTGAGGAGCGCGGTGGCTTCGGGCGGCGTGATGACCGCGCCGGCGGTGGCGGCTACGGGCGGCGCGACGAGCGCTCGGGCGGCTTCGGCGGGCGTCGGGACGGTGGCCACCACGGTGGCGGGCACGGGCGGCGTGACGAGCGTTCCGGTGGCGGCGGCGGATACGGACGCCGCGACGACCGTGCTGGTGGTGGATACGGACAGCGCGATGACCGCGCTGGCGGTGGCGGTGGCTATGGCCGGCGCGATGACCGGTCCAGCGGCGGTGGTTACGGGCGGCGCGACGAGCGTTCCGGTGGCTTCGGTGGGCGTCGGGACGACCGGGAGCGTGAGCCCGTACGCCGGCTGCCGATTCCGGACGACGTGACGGGCGACGAGATCGACAAGAGCGTGCGGCAGGAGCTGTTGAGCCTGCCGAAGACCCTCGCCGACGACGTGGCCAGGAACCTCGTCATGGTGGCGAAGCTGCTCGACGAGGACCCGGAGCAGGCGTACGGCTACTCCAGGGTCGCGCTGCGGCTGGCGTCCCGGGTGGCGGCGGTGCGCGAGGCGGCGGGTTTCGCCTCGTACGGGGTCGCCAAGTACGCGGAGGCACTGGCCGAGTTCCGGGCGGCACGGCGGATGACCGGCTCGTCCGACCTGTGGCCGGTCATGGCCGACTGCGAGCGCGGTATGGGGCGGCCCGAGCGGGCGCTGGCCATGGCGGGCGAGCCCGAGGTGCAGAAGCTCGACCGGGCCGGGCAGGTCGAGATGCGGCTCGTCGCGGCCGGTGCGCGGCGTGACATGGGGCAGGCCGAGGCCGCCGTGGTGACGTTGCAGAGCTCCGAGCTCGCCTCGTCCGCCGTACACCCGTGGACCGCGCGGCTGCGCTACGCGTACGCCGACGCGCTGCTTGCGGTGGAGCGTACGGACGAGGCGCGAGAGTGGTTCGCCAAGGCGCTGGAGGCGGACCAGGGCGGTACCACGGACGCATCGGACCGGCTGGCCGAACTCGACGGCGTGGAGTTCGTCGACGCGCTGGAGGACGATGACGAGCCGGCCGCTGCCGATCAGGAGCCGACCGCCGTGGACGCGGACCGTGCTGGTCGCCCCGCGGCGGAGGACGTGGCGGGCGATGCTTCGGACGCGACGCCGGATGCCGAGGCGGACGACGCCGCGGCCGGTGAGGTGGCGGACGCGTCCGTGAGCGGTGCGGCTGGTGGTGGCGCCGAGGCTGGTGCGGCCGATGATGCCGATGCGGCTGCTGATGAGGCGGTGGCCGGGCAGGCGGCCGGTGCGGGTGAGCAGGGTGCCGGTGACGGTGCGGCGGAGGGTTCCGCTGCTCCTGCTGCCGGGGACGAGCAGGTGGCCCCGGCTGACCGTGAGGGCGAGCCGGGCCGGCCGGACGCC
Organism: Streptomyces sp. 796.1; assembly: GCF_047525675.1. Classification (NCBI taxonomy): domain Bacteria; kingdom Bacillati; phylum Actinomycetota; class Actinomycetes; order Kitasatosporales; family Streptomycetaceae; genus Streptomyces; species Streptomyces sp. 796.1. The sequence continues at coordinate 2,629 of NZ_JBLIWA010000067.1, forward strand.
GGCTGACCTGCGCGGCTGATCGCGTCCTTGGTCGGCTCAGCCGGTGTGCCGGGCCGACTCGGGAGGGCCGGTCCGGCACCGGCCCGGTGCACGACGGTTGCGACAGTGCGGCTGGGGGCGGAATCCCGATGGGGTTCCGCCCCCAGCCGTTTTCTGTTTCCCGGGGTTTGCTGGTCTCTCAGCCCAGTTCGAGGCTGCGCAGCACCAGGCCGGTGGCTGGCTTGGGGCCGAAGGACGTGGACTTGTGGGGCATCGCCACGCCTTGCTGCGCCAGCTCCCGTACCACTTCTTCGGCGACGGGACGCATCAGGACGGCCGTGCCGCCGTGCCGCTCGGTCTGCTTCACCGCCGCGACTGCGTCGTGGATGTACCCGATGTGCTCCGGGGCGTCAGGTACCTGCCAGATTTGATCGAGCAACAAGGTATGCAGCACCGTCGCGTCCAGCTCCCGCCACGTCTGCGGGCGGTCCTGCGGTACGGCCGCGGCCAGCCGGGCCGGGTCCGGGCGGTCCAGCAGGTGGAATTCGCCGCCGCCCGCCAGCAGGAACGCATTGGCGGGCCCGCCCGATTCGGCCGCCTCGTGCTGGGCGGTGGCGAGCGCGGCCAGTGCGTCCGGGAGCGGGCCGGCGACGGGACGTACCCGGAAGGCGTCGCCCACGGCGGCGAGCGCGTCCGCCGGGGACAACTGGCGCAGCAGCCGGTGGATGGCGCGGACCCGCAGCGGATACCGGGCGGTGTCCACGAGGAGCACCAGGCCGAAGTCCCAGGGGCCCGGGGCGTGCCGCTCGGCGCGCAGGCGCAGGTAGGTCGCCCAGCGGTGGTGGCCGTCGGCGATCAGTGCCTGGTGCCGGCCCAGGTCGGTGGTGGCCTCGGCGATCTCGGCCGGGTCGGCGATCCGCCACAACCGGTGGGCCACCCCGTCCTCGGTGGTCGTGGCCAGCAGCGGCGGGCGCTGCACGGCGCGGTCGATCACCGCCTGGACGCCCCGGGGCGCCGCGGGCGCGGGGCCGTCAGGGGCCGGCGCGTCGGGCGCGGGCGCGGCGGGGTGGGCGCCGTTCGGGCTGCCGTTGGCGCTGCCAGGGTGGGCGCCGTCGTAGGAGAGCAGCAGCGGTTCGAGGTTGGCCGCGGTGGCCCGCATCAGGTCGGCCCGGTCCTCGACCACGTGCGGCATGACGTTCTCGTGCGGAAGGACGATGCCCTCCTCCGGCGGGCTCAGTCTCAGGGCGCCGATCAGTCCGCGCTGGAGTTGCCCTGCGTCGCGCTGCTCGTAGACGTAGAGTGCCGGCTCCGGATCAGGGGCCAGCACGCCCTCCGCCTGCCAGCGGTGCAGCGTCTGTGCTGCCTGCTGGTGGCGGGCCGTGGGGCTTTCGGTCTGCGGAAGGATCAGGCGGACGATGTTGTACGGGTCGGCCGTCTCCAGATGTCGCAGACCGTCCGGCCGCACTACGACGTCGTAGGGCGGTGAGGTGACGGCGGCGAGGCTGCTGACCCGTTCCGAGGCGTACCGCAGGCCTCGGAACGGGGCGAGCTGAAGACCTTGCCTGACAGGTCCTGGAGTGCTCATTGGGGAATGCTATGCCGCGCAACAGGATGCGCGATGATCGGGGGACAAACATATGAGTCTACGAGGAGCGACGACCCCATGACCGACAGCGTCCGTACCCGGCCCGCTGCCAGCGCGCGTCCGCTGCACGAGGCGTACGACACCGCCCTGCTGGATCTGGACGGCGTGGTGTACGCCGGTGGCGAGGCCATCGAGTACGCGGTGGAGTCGCTGGAGGTGGCCCGACGTGCGGGAATGCGCCTCGCGTACGTCACCAACAACGCGCTCCGCACGCCGCAGACGGTGGCCGAGCACCTCACCGGGCTCGGCGTCCCGGCGCAGCCCGACGACGTGATCAACTCGGCGCAGGCGGTGGCCCGGCTGATCGCCGAGCAGGTGCCGGCCGGGTCGCAGGTGCTGGCCATCGGCGGCGAGGGGCTGTGGGTGGCGCTGCGCGAGCGGGGGCTGGTGCCGGTGGACTCGGCGGAGGCGGACATCGCGGCGGTGGTGCAGGGGTACGGCGGTCCGCAGCAGCCGTGGGAGCGGCTGGCCGAGGCGGGGTACGCGGTGGCGCGCGGGGTGCCGTGGTTCGCGTCCAACACCGATCTGACCATCCCGACGGCACGCGGCATAGCGCCGGGCAACGGGGCCGCGGTGGAGGTCGTACGGTTCGTGGCCGGCGGTTCGCCGCAGGTGGCGGGCAAGCCGCAGCCGCCCATGCACCGGGAGACCATTTTGCGTACGGGGGCGCAGCGGCCCCTGGTGGTGGGGGACCGGCTGGACACCGACATCGAGGGGGCGCACGGCGGCGGGGTGGACTCGCTGCTGGTGCTGACCGGGGTGACGACGGCCGCCCAACTGCTGGCTGCCGAGCCGGTGCACCGGCCCACGTTCGTCGCCGCTGACCTGCGCGGAATGCTGGTCGCGCACCCGGAGGTGCGGGCGAGTGGCGACGGGTTCGATTGCGCCGGCTGGACGGCCCGGGTGCGGGGTGCGGAAGCCGTGCTCACGGGCGAGGGCGAGCCGTTGGACGGGCTGCGGGCGCTGTGCGCGGCGGCCTGGACGGCGGCCGACGAACAGGGCGCGGCGTCCGAGGTGCCCCGGCGTGCGGGTGGGGCCGGGCCCGGGCTGAGCGCGGCGCACCGGGACGGGGACCGGATCGACGCGGAGAAGGCGTTGGCGAAGCTGGGGTTGTGAGCGTGGGGCGGTGACTGTTCTGGGGGCGGGCGGGGGTGTGGGTGCGTGGGTGTGTGATGCGGTGTGCGGTGGGGAGTCGGGCGCCGGGTCGTGTGGTCCGTGGGGTTCGTGGTTGGGGTGGGCACGCGTCGTACGGCGCCGCTCGTACCGCGTCCGCCCCGAGTCGGTGCTCGGGGCGGACGTGAGGTGGGTCAGGGCGGTGGGTCAGGCGCGGTCGTCGCGCTGTTGGTCGCTGGTCTCGGTGGTCTCGGGGGTTTCGGCAGCTTCGGCGGCCTCTGCCGCTTCCTGTTCGAGCAGTTGGTCCTCGGTGGCGCCCAGCCGCCAGTAGCCGGTGAACTTGACCGCCTTGCGGTCGAATCCGCGCTCGCCGACCAGGTGCCGGCGCAGGGCGCGGATCGTGCCGGACTCGCCCGCGATCCAGGCGTACGGGGTGCCGGTGGGCAGTTCGGCGGCGCGGATGGCGTCCACCGTGCGCTGGCCGTGTTCGGGGGCATCGGAAGTGCCCGCGGGGGTCTGGTCCCGCACGATCCAGGTGATGTCGGCGGCGGCCTCGGTCGGCAGGTCCTGCCGGTCTTCGGCGTGTTGGACCTCGATCCACACCGCGGCCGGGGTGCCAGCCGGCAGCCAGGCGAGGATGCCGGCCACGGCGGGCAGCGCCGTCTCGTCCGCGGTGATCAACACCCAGTCGGTGCCGGGGCGTGGCGTGCCGTCCCGGTCGGTGGCGAGCGGGACGCCGCCGATGCCGGGCGGTTGGAAGTCCACGCCGCCGTTCTCCTCGGCGGTCGGGCCGAGCAGGGTCGCCCGGTCGCCGGGGGCCGCGGCGGCGGCCCAGCGGGAGGCGGGGCCGGTGTCTCCGTGCAGGGCGAAGTCGATGTCCACCTCGTCCGGGTCGCGGCGGTGCTCGCGCACCGTGTACGTGCGCATGACACCGCGGACGGCGGGGTCCATGGCGCGCCACTGGGGGTACCAGGACAGGTCGTTGGTGCGCGGTACCACCGGCGTCTCCTGGCCCGGCTGCGGGAGGAAGAGCTTGAGCCGCTGGTCCCGCCCGCCGTTCACGAAGGGTGCCAGCCCCTCGCCGCCGAAGGTGACGCGGACGAAGCTGGGGCTCAGCCGCTCGGCCCGCACGACCCGCAGGTCGAAGAAGCTGTAGGGCGGGTTCGCCATGGTGGTGCCTTCCGTCGTTGGGGCGGGTGCGGTGAACTGCGGTGGGGTGGAGTGGGCCGGAGGACCGGAGTCAGGCGGCCGGGGTGGTGTGAACGGAGCGGGCCGTGGGGCTCGGGTGGGTGCGGCGCGTCGTACCCGGGCCGGTGTGGGGTTCCGTCCGGCCGGAGCCGTGGGCGGCGCGGTGGCGGCGGCTGCGCCGCTGCCCCGGGCGGCCTGCACCGTGACCCGGGCCGATCGATGGGCGCGGGGTCGCCGGGGGTGCGCGGGGCGTGCGGACGGTACATCGGCGGCCTTGCTCTGAGTACGTGTGCGGGCTCTGCGGTGCCAGGTTCCGCCCCGCCGGCAGATGGGAAAACCACCTGGTCAAAGGGGTGTGCGGCACGACAGGGGACGTAAAACGAGAGTTAGGTTAACCTAACCTAATGTTGGGCGGCAGTCCCGGTCGCCCCTGTCTTCAGAGGCGGAGTTCCGTGTGACCGTGGTGAGCCCCCTGCCGGCCGCGGTGTCGACGGCGGCCGAGGCTCCCGGGCCCGCTCCCCGCGGCCCCGGCGCGATCCGGACGACCGGCCCGACCGGCCCCACTGGCCTCGCCGACCTGCCCGGCCGCACCGGCCCGTTCCCCGCGCTGCCGCACGCTGGGCCGTCCGACGTCGCAGGGCCCGTCCGACCAGCACTGATGGGGCATCGTAACGTCCCTGTCGCCGGCTCTCGTACGGTTGTGGCGGTACGGGGCGGACGCCCGGCGAGTGCCGGGTCCGGTGTGGCGGGCTGCGGGCTGGGCGATCGCCCGGGGGCGCGCCGCGGGTGGCGTGTCGGCACCGGGCGGCAGGCGGGACGAGCGGGGCGGGTGTGGCGGCAGTGACAGGGGTCTGGGCATGAGCAACAACGACGACGACAAGGACACCGAACGGACCGTGGCTTCCTCTCCTGATGCCCCCGTGGCAACCCCCGCCCAGCAGCGGCTCACCGGGCAGGACCTCACCCTGGCCTATGACCGGCGTACCGTCGCCGAGCACCTGTCGGTGTCCATTCCGGACCATTCGTTCACGGTCGTGGTCGGGCCGAACGCCTGCGGCAAGTCCACCCTGCTGCGGGCGCTGTCGCGGATGCTCAAGCCCACTGCCGGTTCGGTGCTCCTGGACGGCCAGGCCATTTCGTCGCTGCCGGCGAAGAAGGTGGCCAAGACGCTGGGGCTGCTGCCGCAGAGTTCCATCGCGCCGGACGGCATCACCGTCGCCGACCTGGTGGCCCGGGGCCGGTACCCGCACCAGGGGCTGTTGCGGCAGTGGTCCGAGACCGACGAGCGGGTCGTCGAGGAGTCGATGGCCGCCACCGGCGTCACCGAACTGGCCGACCGCTTCGTCGACGAACTCTCCGGCGGCCAGCGGCAGCGGGTGTGGATCGCGATGGCGATCGCCCAGCAGACGCCGCTGCTACTGCTCGACGAGCCGACCACCTACCTCGACATCCAGCACCAGATCGACGTGCTGAACCTCTGTGCCGACCTGCACGAGGAGCAGGGCCGCACGCTGGTGGCCGTGTTGCACGACCTCAACCACGCGGCGCGATACGCCACGCACCTGATCGCCATGCGCGACGGCGAGATCGTCGCCGAGGGCGAGCCGGGCGAGATCGTCACCGCCGAACTGGTCGAGCAGGTCTTCGGCCTGCGTTGCCAGGTGATCGACGACCCGGAGACCGGCACGCCGCTGGTGATCCCGGCGGCCCGGCGCTCGCGCCGCGCGACGACGACGCCCACCGCAGGGGCGGACTCCGCTGCCGGGGACGCGGACCGTGCGACGGTGCCCGCACCGGCGGTTGCGCCGTAGGAGTACGCGTAGCCGGATGCGTACGTGCGCGCGTACGTGCACGCGTGTGCGTACGCGTGGCCGGAGCCGCCCGGAGCGGGATGCCGGGGCGCGCAGGTGGCCGGTCGGACCGGCGGAGCGCCGTCCAGCCTCGGCTTCGGCGCTGTTCGTACGCCGCCACCCCGCCGTGGGCCGCTCGGTCGGGCCGTGGTGCACGGTAGCGTCGGCGCCATGGATGAGCCCATGCCCAGCGCGCCCGCCCGGCCGGGGCCGCCGCGTACCGCTGAACCGTCGGCGACCGTCGAGAGCTCCGTCCCGGAGCGGGACTGCGGCACCCAGCAGGCTCCGCAGCCGCCCGCCCAGAGCCCGGCAGCCGAGCGGCTCACCGACGTCGAACGGCGGCCCGCCACCGGGTGGCCCGCTGCCCGCGCACCGGAAGGGGCCCGCCGCTCGATCGCCGGGGTCACGCCGCTGCGGCCGGACGGGGGTGCCGCGTCCGGCGCTGCGCCGCTGGCAGGGGCGGCGGGAGCGCCGGCCAGGCCGGGAGTGCCCGGGCCGGCTGCTGCCCCGGGTGCCCCTGCTCCAGCGGCGCCGACGGAGCACGCGCCCGTGCCGGGTGAGGTGGGCGAGGCGGACGCGGTGGACGAAGCGGGCGCGGCGGGGGAGCCGGCTGAGTCGTCCGGCGGTGAGGTGCAGGAGGGCGAGCGGGGGGAGCAGCGGGAGCGGACCGCCCCGCTGGGCGTCGTCCGGACGCCGACCGACCACCCGCGCGTGGACGCGGGGCTCGACCGGCTCGCCGACCTGGACCACCTGCCCGTCGACGGGCACCTTGCGGTGTACGAGGATGTACACCAGGGCCTGCGCGATGCGCTCGACGCACTCGACCAGCGCCCCGGGCCGGGCCCCCGGGTCCCGGCCCCGTCCCCGCACGATCACAGGAGCTGAACCGCACGTGGCAGTGAGCCGCCCACGCCGTACCCGACTCGATGCCGAGCTCGTCCGCCGCGAGCTGGCGCGTTCGCGCGAGCACGCGAGCCAGCTCATCGCGGCGGGCCGGGTGACCGTCGGAGGGGCGACCGCCACCAAGGCCGCCACCCAGGTCGAGCGGAGCGCCGCCGTCGTCGTGAGCCAGGACGACAGCGATCCGGACTACGTCTCGCGCGGCGGCCACAAGCTGGCCGGTGCGCTGTACGCGTTCAGCGACGAGTACCGCGCCAGCGTCGCCGCCGGTGGGCAGGCGCCCGCGGACGGCGCAGCCACGCCTGGCCCTGACGCCGCTTCCGGCCCTGACGCCGACTCTGCCGCGGACCCGGCCGGCTCTCCCGTCGGTGCCGGGGCCGGGCGGCGGGGGTTGCGCGTCGCCGGGCGCCGGGCGCTGGATGCCGGGGCGTCCACGGGCGGGTTCACGGACGTCCTGCTGCGCGCGGGGGCGGCGCAGGTGGTGGCGGTCGACGTGGGGTACGGGCAGCTCGCCTGGTCGTTGCAGAGCGATGACCGGGTGGTGGTCAAGGACCGTACCAACGTCCGTGAGCTGACCCTGGAGCAGCTCGACGACCAGCCGGTGGACCTGGTGGTGGGCGACCTGTCGTTCATTCCGCTGGGCCTGGTGCTGCCCGCGCTGGTGCGGTGCGCCGCGCCCGACGCCGACCTGGTGCTGATGGTCAAGCCGCAGTTCGAGGTCGGCAAGGAACGGCTGGGCAGCGGCGGGGTGGTCCGCAGCCGGGAACTACGCGCAGAATCCGTTCGCGCCGTCGGGGCACGGGCGGCAGAGTTGGGGCTCGGGGCGCTGGGCGTGACGGCGAGTCCGTTGCCCGGGCCCGCGGGCAATGTCGAGTACTTTCTGTGGCTTCGCGCCGGGGCGCCTGCGCTGGACCCGGCGGATGTCGACCGTGCAGTGGCGGAGGGGCCCCGTTGACCACTTCAGCAACACCCGCACAGAACAGCCAGAGCGACCAGAGTGACCAGAACAGCCGGAGTGACCAGATCGACCGGGATGTTCACAACATCCGGGACGTGCGGGATGCCCGGGGCGGGATCGCGGCGCAGCCGCCGGCACCGGCCGGGTCGGGAGGTCAGGCACCGGCCGGGTCGGTAGCTCCCGCGCGGACCGCTGCGGACGCGCTCGCCGCGCCGGTCGGGTCCGCCCCGGTCGGGCCCGTGCCGGCCGCGCCGGCATCGGCCGGACCGCTCGCCGCCGTCGAGCCCGCTACCGGCGGGCCGGCGGGGGAGCGCACCGTGTTCCTGCTGGCGCACACCGGCCGACCGGCGGCCGTCCGCAGCGCCGAACTCGTCGTCCAGGGGCTGCTGCGGCACGGCATCGGCGTCCGCGTGTTGGCCGCCGAGGCGGCCGACCTGCCACTGCCATCGGCGGTGCAGCGCGTGGACGCCACGCCACAGGTCCTTGAGGGCTGTGAGCTGCTGATCGTGCTCGGTGGTGACGGAACGTTGCTGCGCGGCGCGGAGTTCGCCCGCACCTCGGGCGTGCCCATGCTCGGGGTCAACCTGGGCCGGGTGGGCTTCCTCGCCGAGGCGGAGCGGGACGACCTGGACCAGGTCGTGGACCGGGTCGTCACGCGCGCGTACGAGGTCGAGGAGCGCATGACGCTCGACGTGCTGGTCCGCAACGACGGGCGCATCGTGCACACCGACTGGGCCCTGAACGAGGCGTCGGTGGAGAAGGCCGCGCGCGAGCGCCTGCTGGAGGTCGTCACGGAGGTCGACGGGCGCCCGGTCACCGGGTTCGGCGGCGACGGTGTGGTGTGCGCCACGCCGACCGGCTCGACCGCATACGCCTTCTCGGCCGGTGGCCCGGTGGTGTGGCCCGAGGTGGAGGCGCTGCTGATGGTGCCGATCAGTGCGCACGCCCTGTTCGCCAAGCCGCTGGTCACCGCGCCGGATTCGGTGCTCGCCGTGGAGGTGCAGCCGCAGACCCCGCACGGCGTGCTGTGGTGCGACGGCCGGCGCACCGTGGAACTGCCGGCCGGCGCCCGGGTGGAGGTGCGGCGGGGGGCGGTCCCGGTCCGGCTGGCCAGGCTGCACCACGCCTCGTTCACCGACCGGCTGGTGGCGAAGTTCGCCCTGCCGGTGGCGGGGTGGCGCGGCGCCAGGCGCTGAGCCGGGCGGCCGGGCACGTCGGCCCTGTACCGGCCCGCGAGGCGCCGCGGCGGCCCGGTTGTCCTGTCGGCCGGCTCGCCGCCTCGCGCGTCCGCGTACGGTGCTGCCTCGCGCGTACGCATGCGCGCGAGGCAGCCGCTCCGTACCCGACCGCGTGGCCGGTGGTGCGGGACGTCCCGCGTTCGCGTGGCTTCGCGTACGCGTGCGCGGGAAGCCGTCCGGCGGCCGTGCCAGTGGGCCGGCCGGCCGTGCGCCGGGGCGGCGACGCTCGGGGCGTACGGCTCGTACGAGAGGTCGACGGGCCGGTGCCGTACGCGGGTGCGGCATGGGGGTCGGGCCCCGGCGGGGCCCGGCTCTGACGTGTGCGCGACCCGGCGTGCGGCCCCGACCTGCTACGACGGGGTCCCCACCCGCTTCGGGGCGCCGGAGTGACCAGCACTTGGCCGATCGGTGTCTTCGGCCACTACGCTCGGCCCAAGCCGGAGGCGGGCGGGATGGGGCGCGGGGCGCTCGCTACCCTCCTCGGTGGACAGAACGACGCGAGCGGGAGTGCAGCCAACTCCCCAAAATCTCCCCAGAGGGGCAAGTGGGCACTCGTCGAGAGGAAAATACGCAGGCCATAGCGGCTGCGCGCCCGCATCTTGAGGAGATGCGGATCCAGTCGCTCGGGGTGATCGACGACGCGGTCGTGGCGCTTTCACCAGGTTTCACCGCGGTGACGGGCGAGACCGGTGCCGGCAAGACCATGGTGGTCACCAGCCTCGGTCTGCTGCTCGGCGGTCGCGCCGACGCCGCCCTGGTACGGATCGGCCACAAGTCCGCGCTCGTGGAGGGCCGGATCGTGGTCGCCGAAGGGAGCACGGTCACCGAGCGGGTCCAAGAGGCCGGCGCCGACATCGAGGACGGCACGCTGCTGATCAGCCGCACCGTCTCCGCGGAGGGGCGCTCCCGCGCGCACGTCGGTGGCCGGTCGGTCCCCGTGGGCATGCTCGGCGAACTCGCCGACGAACTGGTCGCCGTGCACGGCCAGACCGATCAGCAGGGCCTGCTGAAGCCGGGTCGCCAGCGGCAGGCGCTCGACCGGTACGCGGGCGATGCGGTGGCCGCCCCGCTGGCCGCGTACGCGGTCGCCTACCGCAGGCTCCGCGCCGTCGCGACGGAGCTGGTCGAGCTGACCACGCGCGCCCGCGAGCGCGCGCAGGAGGCCGATCTGCTGCGCTTCGGGCTCGATGAGATCGCCGCCGTGGAGCCGCTGCCGGGTGAGGACGCCGAACTGGCCGCCGAGTCGCAGCGGCTCGGTCACGCCGAGGCCCTGGCCGCCGCGGCGAGCCTGGCGCACACCGCGCTGGCCGGCGACCCGGAGGACCCGGAGGGCATCGACGCGGCCACCTTGATCGCCGGCGCGCACCGCGCCGTTGAGGCCGTACGCTCCCACGACCCGGCGCTCGCCGCGCTCGCCGACCGCCTCGGCGAGATCGGCATCCTTGCCGCGGACGTAGCGGGCGAACTCGCCGGATACGCGGACAACTTGGATGCCGATCCGCGCCGGCTGGCCGCCGTGGAGGAGCGGCGGGCCGCGCTGACCCAGCTCACCCGGAAGTACGGCGAGGACATCGCCGCCGTACTGGAGTGGGCCGAGACGAGCGCGGCGCGGCTGGGCGAACTCGACGGTGACGACGACCGGATCGAGGAGCTGACCGCCGAGCGGGACGCGCTCCGCGCCGAACTGGGCCAGCGGGCCCAGGAGCTGACCGACGCGCGCAACGCGGCGGCCGGACGGTTCGCCGAAGCGGTCACCCGGGAGCTCGCCGAACTGGCGATGCCGCACGCCAGGGTGACCTTCGCGATCCGACAGAACGAGGTCGCCGATCCCGAGGACGGCGTGGAGGTGGACGGCCGCGTGGTCGGCTACGGGCCGCACGGCGTGGACGAGGTCGAACTGCTGCTGGCCCCGCACCCCGGCGCGCCGCCGCGGCCCATCGCCAAGGGCGCGTCCGGTGGCGAACTCTCCCGCGTCATGCTGGCGGTGGAGGTCGTCTTCGCCGGTTCCGACCCGGTGCCGACCTACCTCTTCGACGAGGTGGACGCGGGCGTGGGCGGCAAGGCGGCGGTGGAGATCGGCCGTCGCCTGGCCAAGCTCGCCGAGTCGGCGCAGGTCGTGGTGGTGACCCACCTGCCGCAGGTGGCGGCGTTCGCCGACCGGCACCTGGTGGTCGAGAAGACCCACGACGGCTCGGTGACCCGCAGCGGGGTCCAGGTCATGGAGGGCGAGGACCGGGTGCGCGAACTGTCCCGCATGCTCGCCGGCCAGGACTCCGAACTGGCCCGCGCCCACGCCGAAGAACTCCTCGAAACGGCCCGCGCAGCAGCCCGCACCCCGGGCCGCGCCGCCGGCTGACGGCTTCGCCGGGTGGCCAGCCAGCCGGCGAACGATGGCGGGATCGGCCGGGGGCCGTGGCTGCGGGGGAGTGGGGCGGACGGGTGTTGGGCGGCGGCGCGGCGGCTGTGGCCCGGGCCCCGCGCCCGCGCGGCGCCGCCCCTCGCGCCGCGAATCCGCCGGCTCGCTGCCCAGCCGGTTCGCTGGCTCACGTCTAGTGTCCCCTGCGCCAGCCGCGCCCCCTGCTGCACGGGCCCGGGACGTACCAGCGGCCGGGCGTCCGGCGACGCACGGGTACGGCGGCGCAGAAGGGTACGGCAGCGCAGGGGCACGCCGGCCGGCGGCGACCGAGAGCCCACGGCGTACGGCCTCACGGCGTACGGGCGCGCCCCACACACCCACACCAAACGGCGCCATGGCCGAAAGTGGACCCCGCGGCGCGTCCGAGCGCCGGTCGGAACGTCGTACAGGGGCGGGTGCGGGCGGGCTTGGTGGGGGCGGGGGCTCGCTCGTGTGAGTGAATCAGGTGGGGACCGTACGGTGCGCGTTGGCAGAAAGGCGGAAACAGTGGTGCCCCGCTACGGCCCGTTCCTGTCATGCTGGATGCGGCGCATGGCGTTCGTTCGCGCCGTTCTCGACCCCACCCCAGGCACCCGGGCCGCCCGGACCCCTCTCCTTCCGCGCGGGCCGAGTCCCACTGCTCCCCATCCCCCGACTCCTGCCCCTGCCCGCCGTAACTCGCTCCGACCGCAGCCCGACAGCACCGCGCTACGCGCATCACATGTCCTCTCCACGCCCCGCCGACCGTCCCGGCCCGACCCCCGTCGGCCACCCCCGTACCGCGCTGCGCCCCCACCGGCGCCCGGGCGTCCGGCTGCCCGGACCGCGCCGATCCGCCACCGTCCGTCGACCGAGGAGCGATGCCCGCGTGAGCCCACCCGTGAGCAGCCCCACGGCGCCGACGCCCGGGCCCGAACCGCTGCACGCGGTCCAGGTGCTCGGCGGCGGCCCGGCCGACGACGGCGACCAGGTCAGGTCGCTGGTCGCGGGGCTGGTGGCGCGCGGTGTGCGGGTGACGGTATGTGGGCCGCGGGACGCGGAGGAGACGCACGGGTTCCGCGCGGCCGGCGCGCACTTCCTGCCCATGGGGCCTGGTCCGGGCGCGACCTCGCTGGCCGCGCTGCGCGCCGGCTGCGCCGATGCGGCCATCGTCCACGCCCACGGCACGTCGGCCGGCCTGCTCGCCTCGCTCGGCCTGCCCGGGCGCGCCGCCCGGCTCGTCGTGAGCTGGCAGGCCGCCCCGCCCGACCAGCAGGGCGCCAGGGCCGGGCTGCGCCGGCTCGCCGAGCGGCACGTCGCGCGCAGCGCCCGCGTCGTGCTCGCCGCCTCGGCCGACCTGCTCGACCTCGCGCGGGAGCGGGGCGCCCGGGACGCCAGGCTGGCCCCGATCGCCGCGCCGGCCACACCCCAGCCGCCCGTGGAAGACCCGCGCCAGCACAAGGCCAGGGCCGAACTCGGCGCGGTGGAGCGCCCGTTGCTGTTCACCGCGGGACCGCTCACCGACGACCAGGGCCATGACGTACTCCTGGACGCGGCGTGGGCCTGGCGCTCCTACGACCCGGCGCCGCTCCTGGTGATCGCGGGCGACGGGCCGGCCAGGTCCCGGTTGCAGCACCGGATCACGGCCGAAGGGCTGCCGGTGCGGTTGCTCGGCCGCCGCACCGACACGGCCGACCTGCTGGCGGCGGCCGATGTGGCGGTGGCGCCCGGCCGCGGGCAGGCCAGCACCAAGTTCGCCAGGGACGCCCTGCACACCGGGGCGCCTCTGGTGGCCACCGCGGCCGGCGGCGTTCTCGAACTCGCGGGTGACGCGGCGCAATGGGTCCCCTTCGGCGAGCCTGAGGCGCTGGCCCGCGCCGTGCTCGGGCTGCTCGCCGCACCGGACCGCAGGGCCGAGCTCGCCGCGGCCGGCCGGGCCAGGGCCAGGCAGTGGCCGACCGAGGACGAGTCGGTTGCCCATGTCCTGCGTGTCTACGACGAGTTGAGCTGAACCACCTCGGGCGAGCGGCGGTCGGACCGCAGCAGATCCCCGGAGGAGACGCGATCCCGGCTGGGGCGCGGTCGGAACCTCGGAGGCCCGGACGAGCCACGATCTCCGGGCGAGCCGCAGCCGGAACCCAGCAGATCCCCGTACGAGCCGCGAGCCCCGCGAGACCCCAGGGGCCCCGACGGACCCGCGGCCCCCAGATTGGCCGCGTCCAGCCCCCAGCAGGTCCCCGGACAAAACCGGGAAGCCTGGATGCCCCGCCGAGCCCCAGGCGAGCGCAGCAGAACCGCAGACGGGTCCCTGCCGGGCACACCCGCGCTAGGGCAGGTGGCGCCGGGCCTGGAGGGCCAGGCCGAGGGCGAGCACCGTGCGGGGCTCGTCCAGGTCGCTGCCGAGCAGGCGGGCGATGCGCGCCAGCCGGTCGTACAGCGTCTGCCGGTTCACGTGCAGTTCGCGCGCCGTCTCCGCCTTGCGGCCCGCGTGTGCGAGATACGCCTCAAGCGTCGGCAGCAGCGGTGGCCTGGCCGTGCGGTCGTGGCTGAGCAGCGGGCCGATCATGCGGTGTACGAAGGCCGCCAGGTCGCCGTGTTCCCGCAGCCGCCACAGCAACAGGTCCACCTCAAGGCCGCGCACGTCGTGCCACGGCCGGTCGGGCAGCTCACGGGCGGCGCTCGCGGCCGACGCCAAGTGCCGCAGCTCGGCGCCGACCGCGTCCCAGCCGCCGACCAGCCCCACCACGACCACCGGCGGCCCCGACCTGGCCCCACGGTGCCCGAGCGCCGGCGCCTGCTCGGGCCAGGCGCGTTCCACCGCGGCCCGCAGCGCGCCGGTGACCCGCTCCGCGACCGCCGCCCGCTCGTCCGCCGCGCGCACCCCGACCAGCAGCGGTACCCGCGCCTCCGGCAGTCGCACGCCCAGCAGCACCGGCGCGCCCACCGCCGCCAACTCCTCGCCCAGCGCCCCGGCCAGTGCCGCCCAGTGGTCGCCGCCGTCGGGCAGTACCACCGCTGTGGGCAGCGCCATCACCATCGGCAACAGGGGGCCGTCGCCCGGCCGGAAGCCCAACACCCGGGCCTGCGCCGGCGCGTCGGCCGCCGTGATCCGCTCCTCGGCCAGATCGGTGAGGAAGTCGCCCCGGCCGCGCGCCGCGAGCTCCTCCTCCTGCCGGGCCTGGAGCAGCACCAGGGCCAGCAGGTCCGCGGTGCGCTCGGCCGCCAACCGGTGCACCGGTGCCAGCGGCCCGGCTGCCGGTAGCACCACGAGCCTGGCCCGTACGGCGCCGGGCCCCGGGCCGCCCCCCGGCACCTCCACCACGACGCTGCCGGCCGGGCCCGTCGCATCCGGGCCGGTGGCCGCCGCGCCCTGCCGCCGGCCGCGCAGCCCGTCCCACACCTGGAGCGGATCGGCGAGCGCCGGCCGGCCGGCGGGGCCCGCCGCGTACAACAGTCGGCCGTCCGCGCTCTCCAGGAACACCGGGTTGTCGGCGAAGCGGGCGAAGAGCCGCAGGATCTCGGGCACGCCGCCGCCGCGCAGCCGCACCTCGGTGCACTGCCGGTGCACCTCGTCGGCGCGCCGCAGCAGCGCGTAGTGCGCATGCACCAGTTCGGTGTGGATTTCCTCGGTGACCGCGACGAACGGCACCTCGCGGTGGAGTTGGACCAGCGGCAGCCCCAGCGAGCGCGCCGTGTCCACGACCGCGGCCGGCAGCGCGGTGAACTGCGAACCGAGCTCCACCACCAGGGCCGCGATGCCGCGCTCGGCCAGCCTGCGGACGAAGGCGCGCTGTTCGGCGGCCCTGGTGCCCAGGCCGATGCCGGTGGTCAGCAGCAGTTCGCCGCCCTTGAGCAGGGCGGCGATGGTGGGCGTCTCGCCCGCGTGCACCCAGCGCACCGGTCGCCCCAGCCCGTCGGCCGCGGTCAGCACCTCCGGCAGGCCGCGGCGCAGCGCGGGCAGCTCCAGTGCCCGCGCCACGGTGATCGCGGGAGGCTCGGGCACCGGCGTCGCGACCTCAGCCGCCGTACGCGCCGGAGGCGGTGAGCCGCAGGGCCGTGTCGATGAGCGGCACGTGGCTGAACGCCTGCGGGAAGTTGCCCACCTGGCGCTTCAGGCGCGGGTCCCACTCCTCGGCGAGCAGCCCGAGGTCGTTGCGGAGGGCGAGGAGGCGCTCGAAGAGCTTGCGGGCCTCGTCCACCCGGCCGATCATCGCCAGGTCGTCGGCGAGCCAGAACGAGCAGGCCAAGAAGGCGCCCTCGTCGCCGGGCAGCCCGTCCAGGTTGTCGTCGCCGCTGCTGGTCGGGTAGCGCATGACGAACCCGTCCGGCGTGGACAGTTCGCGCTGGATGGCCTCGATGGTGCCGATGACCCGCTTGTCGTCCGGCGGCAGGAAGCCCATCTGCGGGATGAGCAGCAGCGAGGCGTCCAGTTCCTTGGAGCCGTAGGACTGGGTGAAGGTGTTCCGCTCCTTGTCGTAACCCTTCTCGCACACGTCGCGGTGGATGGCGTCGCGCATCGCGCGCCAGCGCTCCAACGGGCCGTCCGCGTCACCGGCCTCGATGAGCTTGATGGTGCGGTCCACCGCGACCCAGGCCATCACCTTGGAGTGCACGAAGTGCCGGCGCGGGCCGCGCACCTCCCAGATGCCCTCGTCGGGCTCGTTCCAGTGCTTCTCCAGGTAGCCGATCAGTTTGAGCTGGAGGACGCTCGCGTAGTCGTTGCGGGCCAGGCCTGTCATGTGCGCCAGGTGCAGCGCCTCGGTGACCTCGCCGTACACGTCGAGTTGGAGCTGTCCGGCCGCGCCGTTGCCCACCCGGACCGGCTGCGAGCCCTCGTACCCGGGCAGCCACGGCAGCTCCGTCTCGCCGAGTTCCCGCTCACCCGCGATGCCGTACATGATCTGGAGGTTCTCCGGGTCACCCGCCACCGCCCGCAGCAGCCACTCGCGCCAGGCGCGCGCCTCCTCGCGGTAGCCGGTGCGCAGCAGCGAGGAGAGGGTGATCGCGGCGTCGCGCAGCCAGGTGAAGCGGTAGTCCCAGTTCCGTACGCCGCCGACCTCCTCGGGCAGTGAGGTGGTGGGCGCGGCAACGATGCCACCGGTCGGTGCGTAGGTCAGGGCCTTGAGCGTGATCAGCGAGCGGACCACCGCGTCCCGGTACGGGCCGTGGTAGGTGCAGTGCTCCACCCACTCGCGCCAGAACTCCTCGGTCGCCTCAAGGGCCGTCTCCGGCTCGGGCAGCGCGGGCGGCTCCTTGTGCGAGGGCTGCCAACTGATCGTGAAGGCGATCCGCTCGCCCGGCGAGACGGTGAAGTCGGAGTAGGTGGTGAGGTTCTTGCCGTACGTCTCGGCCGTGGTGTCGTGCCACACCGAGTCGGGCCCGGCGACGGCGACCGTCCGCCCGTCCACCTTGCGCACCCACGGCACGACCCAGCCGTAGGAGAAGCGCATCCGCAGCTCGGAGCGGATCGGCACGCGCCCGCTGACGCCCTCCACGATCCGGATCAACTGCGGGGCGCCGTCGCGCGGCGGCATGAAGTCGATGACCCGTACGGTGCCGCGCGGGGTGTCCCACTCCGATTCCAGGACCAGCGAGTCACCGCGGTACCTGCGGCGGTCCGCCGGCGGCGCCGGGGCGTCGGCCGGATGCGCCGGGCCGAGCCGCCAGAATCCGTGCTCCTCGGTGCCGAGCAGCCCCGCGAAGACGGCGTGCGAGTCGAAGCGCGGCAGACACAGCCAGTCAGCACTGCCGTCCCTGTTGATCAAGGCGGCGGTCTGCATATCGCCAATGAGTGCGTAATCTTCAATGCGCCCGGCCACGTGCATCCCCATTCGAACGGCCGCCTCGCCCCCGCGGGGCGCCTTGCGGTCTTGCGGTTCTGGATCTTGGACGAGCTGGTGCTCCGGAGGCAAACGGGGGGTGAAGTGCCACACCGGGTCGGCTCGCAGCGTGCGTCCGTGCAGGATACGTCGCACGGGCCCGATCCGTGGGAAGAGTCCCACATGGTGGCTGCCGCCGGGGGCGCTCGCGCGGTGGTGAGCTGGTGGGGTGTGCGGACGAGATGTGCGCGCCGTGTGAGCTCCTCGCGAGGCCCTTGGTATCACCGCAGGTCACAGGGTTTCCGGGCAGCTTGTTCCAGAAGCTGGCGGGGCGCCACCGGGCGCGGCGGCCCCGGGGCGCTGATAGCCTGGTATCCCGTGGAAACCGGTGGACACCTGGGCGACATTTCGGGTGACGCCGGACCGCTGCGACGGCATCGCCCCACGCCTGGGACGCCGCCGGGCGCACCTCACTTCGCGATCCCACGGGAGCCCCCTCTTGGCACTGCCACCCACATCCATGACGACCAAGCACATCTTCGTCACCGGGGGTGTCGCCTCCTCCCTCGGCAAGGGGCTGACAGCCTCCAGCCTGGGTGCGCTGCTGAAGGCGCGGGGCCTGCGGGTCACCATGCAGAAGCTCGACCCGTACCTGAACGTCGACCCCGGCACGATGAACCCGTTCCAGCACGGTGAGGTCTTCGTGACCAACGACGGTGCCGAGACGGACCTGGACATCGGCCACTACGAGCGGTTCCTCGACGTCGACCTCGACGGCTCGGCCAACGTCACCACCGGCCAGGTCTACTCGCAGGTCATCGCCAAGGAGCGGCGCGGCGAGTACCTGGGCGACACCGTCCAGGTCATCCCGCACATCACCAACGAGATCAAGCACCGCATCCGGCGCATGGCCACCGACGACGTGGACGTGGTGATCACCGAGGTCGGCGGCACGGTCGGGGACATCGAGTCGCTGCCGTTCCTGGAGACCGTCCGCCAGGTGCGGCACGAGGTCGGCCGGGACAACGTCTTCGTCGTGCACATCTCGCTGCTGCCCTACATCGGCCCCTCCGGCGAGCTCAAGACCAAGCCCACCCAGCACTCGGTGGCGGCGCTGCGCAACATCGGCATCCAGCCGGACGCCATCGTGCTCCGCGCCGACCGGCACGTGCCGACCGCGATCAAGCGCAAGATCTCGCTGATGTGCGACGTCGACGAGGCGGCCGTGGTCGCGGCCATCGACGCCAAGTCGATCTACGACATCCCCAAGGTGCTGCACACCGAGGGCCTGGACGCGTACGTGGTGCGCAAGCTCGACCTGCCCTTCCGCGACGTGGACTGGACCACCTGGGACGACCTGCTCGACCGGGTGCACAACCCCGACCACGAGGTGACCGTCGCCCTCGTCGGCAAGTACATCGACCTGCCCGACGCCTACCTGTCGGTGACCGAGGCGATCCGCGCCGGCGGCTTCGCCAACAAGGCCCGCGTCAAGGTCAAGTGGGTCACCTCCGACGACTGCACCACCGAGGCCGGCGCCGAGCAGCAGCTCGCCGACGTGGACGCGGTCGTCATCCCCGGCGGCTTCGGCGAGCGCGGGGTCAACGGCAAGGTCGGCGCGATCCGGTACGCCCGGGAGAACAAGGTCCCGCTGCTCGGCCTCTGCCTCGGCCTCCAGTGCATCGTCGTGGAGGCGGCGCGCAACCTGGCGGGCATCGCCGGCGCCAACTCCACCGAGTTCGACTCGGCCGCCACCGACCCGGTCATCTCCACCATGGCCGAACAGCTCGACATCGTCGCCGGCGAGGGCGACATGGGCGGCACGATGCGGCTCGGCATGTACCCGGCCAAGCTCGCCGAGGGCTCCATCGTCCGCGAGGTCTACGCGGACCAGCCCTACGTCGAGGAGCGGCACCGCCACCGCTACGAGGTCAACAACGCCTACCGGGCCGAGCTGGAGAAGAAGGCCGGCATCGTCTTCTCCGGCACCTCGCCCGACAACAAGCTGGTCGAGTACGTGGAGTACCCGCGCGAGGTCCACCCGTACCTGGTCGCCACCCAGGCCCACCCGGAGCTGCGCTCCCGCCCGACCCGCCCGCACCCGCTCTTCGCCGGCCTGGTGAAGGCCGCCGTCGCGCGCCAGCAGGAAGCGGCCGGCGACACCCGGCCCGCGCCGGAGGCCGAGGGCACCGCCACCGCGTCGTAACGCGAGGCCGGACCGATACGGTTGCCGGGGTACGCGCCTGTCAGCGGGCACGTACCCCGGTGTCGTACCCGGAGCCGGGCGTCCCGCGGCGCCCGCCCCGTCGCGACCGGCTCACCACCGCACAGCCAGCTCAGGAAGGCGCAACGATGGGCATCAAGGACACCGCCGAACAGTGGCAGGTCGTGACGAGCACGACGCCCTTCACCGGCAACAAGACGAGCGTCCGCACGGACGAGGTCGTCATGCCCGACGGCTCCACGGCCCTGCGCGACTACCAGGTCCACCCGGGCTCCGTCGCCGTCCTCGCCCTCGACGACGAGGGCCGCGTCCTCGTCCTGCGCCAGTACCGCCACCCCGTACGCCACAAGCTGTGGGAGATCCCGGCCGGGCTGCTTGACGTACCGGGCGAGAACCCGCTGCACGCCGCCCAGCGCGAGCTGTACGAGGAGGCGCACGTCAAGGCCGAGGACTGGCGGGTGCTGACCGACGTCTACACCACCCCGGGCGGGTGCGACGAGGCCGTACGGATCTTCCTGGCCCAGGGCATTTCGGAGGCCGACGGCGAGCGGTTCGAGGTCTTCGCCGAAGAGGCCGACATGGAGCTGGCCCGGGTCCCGCTCGCGGAGCTGGCCCGCGGCGCGCTCGCCGGCGAACTGCACAACAACTGCCTGGTGGTGGGCGTCTTCGCGCTGCTCGCCGCGCAGGCGGGGGACGGCATCGACGCCCTGCGCCCGGCCGATGCGCCGTGGCCGGCCCGGCCGTTCGAGAACGTCTAGGACCGCGGGCCAGCAGGTGCGCGCCGGCGGGGCGGGCCCGGAAGGGGACGGGGGCACGCCGCCGGCCGCGCGGGGTCGGCGCGGGCCCGGGGCGCGCGGTCGATCCGATCAGGTGATGTTCGAGGTGGGTGTGCAGCCGGGGTCGCCCGGTGGGTGGGGGCCGGTGAACTAGGCTCGTGCCGCCCGGCCGCGCTCGTGGCCGGTGGCCGCGCGGGAACGGGGTCGCCCCGCCCCAGCCAGGGAAAAGGAGCGTGAGCCGTGGCCGAGCAGGCGGTGGGCACCCGGGGGGACGTCCCGCCGGACGAGCCCGCGACACCACGACCCGAGTCACCGCCGGGGGACATACGGACCTCGCCGCCCACCCAGGACCAGACCTCCGACACCCGTCCCCCGACGGCACGGCAGGAAGCGGACCCGCCACGCCCCGCGACCCGGGGCGGGGACGCCCCTGCCCCGGCCGCCCGGGAAGCGGCCGTCCCGGACTCGGCTGATGCCGGTTCCGTGGTGTCCGGCGCTGCGGCTGCGGGGCCTGTGCCCGCGGGGGCCGTGGGGGCCCAAGAGGCCGCGGAGCCGCCAGCCGTTGCGGTCTCGCGCCCCGCTCCGTCTCCCGCAGACCCGGCCGTGCCCGATCCCGCCGCGCCTCGTCCCGCTGCCGCGGACCCCGTGCCCGCGGACGCTGCACAGTCCCGCGACGCACCGGGGGCGTCAGCCGCTGCGGACACCCGCCCCGCTCCGTCTCCCGCAGCCCCGGCCACGTCCCCCACACCCAGCGAAGCCCGCGCCGACGCTCCTGCGGGCCCCCCGGCGCCGTCGGGCACCACCCGACCCGGGCGAATCGCTGAGGCCGATGAGCCTTCGGAAGACCCTGACATCGTTGTGGCGGCCCGGGAAGGCGAGGCCGCTGGGGCGGCAGAGGACGCAGGGGCCGCCGCTTCACCGGGGGCGTGCGGGGCGGCCGAGCCGCGTCGTACGGCCCCTCGTGCCGCTGTGGTGCCCGGGGCGGACGACCTCGGCGGGCCGGCCGCAGGGCAGCCGCGGCAAGCGGCGCGGGTCGTACGGCGCGACGCGGGCGTGGACGTCGTCGGCCCGCCGGGGCGCTTCGCCGGGCGGCGGCGGGAGTTGGCCGGGCTGCGCGCCGACATCGACCGGGCCGGCCTGGACACCCTCGCCGGGCGCAAGGCGCCACGCAGCCGGGTGCTGCTCATCGCGGGGCGGCCGGGCTCGGGGCGTACCGCGCTCGCCGAGGCGTTCATCGCCCAGGTCGCCCGCGACTACCCGGACGGGGTGCTGCGCGCCCAGTTGACCGCGCCGGACGGCGAGCCGGTGCCCACCGGGCGCAGCGCCCGCGACCTGCTGGTGGCGCTCGGCGTCGGCGCGGCGCCGGGCGCGGACGAGGACGAACTGACGGAGGCGCTGCGCGCTGCCCTCGCGGGGCGGCGCGCGCTGCTGTTCCTGGACGACGCCGACAGCGCCGAGCAGGTCGACGCGCTGTTGCCGGACGCCCCCGACTGCCTGGCCCTGGTGGTCAGCCGGGGCCCGCTGACCGGCGTGCCCGACGTGCGCCCGTGCACCGTGGGCGGACTCGACGAACCCGCCGCCCTCGCGCTGCTCGAACAGTACGCAGGACCCACCCGGATCACCGTCGACCCGGTCGCGGCGCGCTCGGTCATCGAAGAGTGCGGGGCCCAGCCGGCCGCGCTCGCGCTGGCCGGCGGCTGGCTCACGGCGCGCCCGCAGGCGTCGGTCTCCGACCTGGTGACCCGGCTGCGCGCGGTGCCGGCCGAGGTGGGGGCCGAGCACGCGGGCCGCCCGCTGGCCCGCGCCTTCCACCTGGTCGCCACCTCGCTGCCGACCCGGGCGGCGCGCATCCTGCGGCTGTTCGCGCTGGCCCCGGGCGGCTGGGTCGACGCCCACACCGTCTCGGCGCTGGCCGGCTGCTCGGTGCAGAGCGCCCAGCAGGCCCTGACCGACTTCCTGGCGCACGGGCTGCTGCGCCCGCTGCCGCCCGCCGGTGCCGACCGCACGCCCGCCAGCGACGTGATGCCGCCGCGCTACCAGCTCCCCGGTTGTCTGGCCCCCGCCCTGGCCGCGCTGCTGGCCGAGCACGAGCGGGCCGCCGAGGTCGAGCTGGCCCGGGCTCGGATGCTGGAGCGCTCGGTACGGCTGCTGCACTCGGCCCACCTCGCCGCGGCGCCGGAGGGCGAGACCAAGGACGAGCGCACCGCGGAGCTCCCGGCGCCGCTGCGGTTCCCCGACCGAGCCGAGGGCGCGCGCTGGCTTCGTTCGCGCCAGCCCGCGCTACTGGCCGCCGCGCGGCTCGCGGCTCACGACGGCGGTCTGGACACCCTCGCCCGCCGGCTGCTCGCCGCGCTGACCCACGCCCTGACCGCACACCGCGGCCCGGCCGGCGCCGCGCCGGAGCTGTACGAGCTGCACGAGCTGGTGCTTGAGGTGGCCACCCGGCGCGAGCTGCCGCTGGAGCGGGCGGCGGCCCTGCTCAACCTGGGTGACCTGGACGCCAGGGCCCGGCGCACCGATGCCGCGCTCGCCCGGTACCGGGGCGCGCTCAAGGCGGCGCGCCGCGCCGAGGACCCGTACGCGATCGGCCGTTCCCTGGAGTCGATCGGGGCCACCTACCACGAGCTGGCCGACTGGCCGCGGGCCGCCGACTGGTACGGCCGGGCCCTGGAGCTGCGGCTCACCCGGCGCGAGCTGCCCGACCAGGCGCGGCTGTACGGGCGGCTGGGCACCGTGCACGCCTGCGCGGGGCGGTGGAGCGAGGGGCTGCGGGGCTGGCGGGCGGCGGCGGCCACCTACCGCAGGATCGGCGACGTGGCCGGGCACGCGCACGCGCTGGGCGAGGTGGCGCGGGTGCTGGAGCACGCGGGGCGTCCGGGTGAGGCGTTGCACACGTGTCAGGAGGCGGTGGAGCTGGCGCGCCGGGCGGGGGACGGGCGGGCCCACGCGCTGGTGCGGATGCGGCTCGCGAACCTCCTCCAGCGGCTCGGCGACGGGCCGGGGGCCGATCTCCACCGGCGGGCGGCGGCCCGGGTCCTGGGGCCACGAGAACCACGCATCGTATCGGTCGCCGCTGAAGCCGTAACGGAGGCTGAAACGGAGGACGCTGGAGAGGCCACCCAAAGTGACACGCCAGACTCGACCTGCGAAATCAGCAGCACTCGCCGGCAAGATTGATGCAATGCAAGGCTAGACAGCGCGACATCCTTCATTAGACTGGGATTACGGCGACCGCCACGGTCGTTTCCGGTATGTAAATGCATAGCCGGTATTGTCCGGAAAATCCCAGAAACAAGGACCGTGATCGACGTGAAGGTCGGCATCCCCCGCGAGGTCAAGAACAACGAGTTCCGGGTGGCCATCACCCCCGCCGGTGTGCACGAGCTCGTGCGCCATGGCCACCAGGTCTTCATCGAGAAGGGCGCCGGCCTCGGCTCCTCGATCACGGACGAGGAGTACACCGGCGCCGGTGCCGCCATCCTCGACACCGCTGACGAGGTGTGGGCCACCGCTGACCTGCTGCTCAAGGTCAAGGAGCCGATCGCGGAGGAGTACCACCGCCTCCGCAAGGGTCAGACCCTCTTCACGTACCTGCACCTGGCGGCCTCCCGCGAGTGCACGGACGCGCTGCTGGAGTCCGGCACCACCGCCATCGCGTACGAGACCGTCGAGACGGCCACCCGGCAGCTCCCGCTGCTCGCGCCGATGTCCGAGGTCGCCGGGCGGATCGCCCCGCAGGTCGGCGCCTACCACCTGATGCGCTCGGCCGGTGGCCGCGGCGTGCTGCCCGGTGGCGTCCCCGGCGTGCAGGCCGGCAAGGCCGTCGTCATCGGTGGCGGCGTCTCCGGTTGGAACGCCACGCAGATCGCGGTCGGCATGGGCTTCCACGTCACGCTGCTCGACAAGGACATCAACAAGCTGCGCGAGGCCGACAAGGTCTTCGGCACCAAGGTGCAGACCATCGCCTCCAACGCGTACGAGCTGGAGCGCGCGGTCCTGGACGCGGACCTGGTCATCGGCGCCGTCCTGATCCCCGGCGCCAAGGCGCCGAAGCTCGTCACCAACGAGCTGGTGTCCCGGATGAAGCCCGGAAGTGTACTTGTCGACATTGCGATCGACCAGGGTGGCTGCTTCGAGGACTCGCACCCGACCACGCACGCCGAGCCGACCTTCCCGGTCCACAACTCGGTCTTCTACTGCGTCGCCAACATGCCGGGTGCGGTGCCCAACACCTCCACCCACGCGCTCACCAACGCCACGCTGCCCTACATCGTGGAGCTGGCGAACCGCGGCTGGCGCGAGGCGCTGCGCCGCGACGCCGCGCTCGCCAAGGGCCTCAACACGCATGAGGGCCAGGTCGTTTACGGCCCGGTCGCCGAGGCCCACGGCCTCTCCTCGGTCGAACTGAGCTCGCTGCTCGGCTAGATCGGCGACCTTCGGCGTCAACACCCCACCAATGGCCGGGCCTTGCCGAGCGGCGAGACCCGGCCATTGGTGTGCGCGACGCGCCCGGGACTACGGGGCGCGCGACGCTCGACCAACTCGCCTTGAACACAACTTTTTAGCCGCTATGGGCGGCTGCGAAACCTCGACGCCGGGCGCCATCCGCCCTTGACATCCGAGTGTTCTGTTGCCGACACATCCGGCTGTGTCCGGCGGATTGTGTTGCTGCGAACCGCCGACACGCCATAGAGTCGCCAATCGTCGGCATGGTGTCACGCTGACCAATCGAGAAATTTCCTGGTCACCAAGGAGGTAGGACGACTTGTGGATGAGTCGACATTTTCTCCCGGGGGTGGTCAACCAGGAATGGCTGCGCGGGGCCAGAGTCCCTCAGGGCAACGGGCTGTCGGCTCCGTCGCTGTCCACACCTTCGCTGCCCACCAGAGCATGACGAGAGCCCACCAGAGCATGGACGGCCAACACGTGAACGCCATGGCCGGCGAGCAGGGCGGGACCGACCCCGCGACCTTCGCCGACTACGACGCAATGCCCGAGGGGCACTTCTACGACCCGGACGCCGAGTACGAGCCCGATCCCGAGTACGCGGCCACCCTCGCGCCCGACGCGGCCCGTCAGCGCCGTGAGCGCATCGGCCCGACGGGTCGCCCGCTGCCCTACTTCCCGATCCCGGGACCGCTCACCGAGCACGGCCCCGCCAAGATCATCGCGATGTGCAACCAGAAGGGCGGGGTCGGCAAGACCACCTCGACCATCAACCTGGGCGCCGCGCTCGCGGAGTACGGCCGCCGGGTGCTGCTCGTCGACTTCGACCCGCAGGGCGCCCTGTCGGTCGGCCTCGGCGTGAACCCGATGGAGCTCGACCTCACCGTCTACAACCTGCTCATGGAGCGGGGCATGTCGGCGGACGAGGTGCTGCTGAAGACCGCCGTCCCCAACATGGACCTGCTGCCGAGCAATATCGATTTGTCGGCCGCCGAGGTGCAGTTGGTCAGCGAGGTGGCCCGCGAGTCCACCCTCCAGCGCGCACTCAAGCCGCTGCTGGCCGACTACGACTACATCGTCATCGACTGCCAGCCCTCGCTCGGCCTGCTGACCGTGAACGCGCTCACCGCGGCGCACAAGGTCATCGTGCCGCTCGAATGCGAGTTCTTCGCGCTGCGCGGTGTCGCGCTGCTCACCGAGACGATCGAGAAGGTCCAGGAGCGGCTCAACCCCGACCTGGAGCTGGACGGCATCCTCGCCACCATGTACGACTCGCGCACGGTGCACAGCCGCGAGGTGCTCGCGCGCGTGGTGGAGGCGTTCGACGACCACGTCTACCACACGGTCATCGGCCGTACGGTGCGCTTCCCCGAGACGACCGTCGCCGGTGAGCCGATCACCACGTACGCGTCCAACTCCGTCGGCGCCGCCGCCTACCGTCAGCTCGCCAGGGAGGTGCTCGCCCGGTGTCACGCCGAGTGAGTCTGCCCGGAGCCGACGAGCTGTTCCGCACCACCGGGGGCACGGCCCTCCAGTCCTCGTCGCCCCGCCGGCAGAACAACGGCGAGGAACGGGCGGCGCCGGCCGACGCCCGGGGGCGGGTCCCCGGCCAGGCGACCGACGCCGACGCGGCTGACGCGCGGCGCCCGGCCGACGCCGACGAACAGCCGGGCGCCGGCCACGAGGGCCGCGACGGCGGCCAGGAGCCGAGCGACCGGCGGTCGGCGGGGCAGGAGCGCCCCAAGTCCCGGCAGGCACCGGCCGCCGACCCCGCCGCGGCACCGGCCCAGGCGCGCCGCCGCGGCAGAGCCGGCGGCCGGCGGCCCAGCGGGCGCGAGCGCCACGACGAGAAGATCACGGTCTACGTCTCCGCCGAAGAACTCATGGACCTGGAACACGCGCGACTCGTGCTGCGCGGCGAGCACGGCCTCGCCGTGGACCGCGGCCGGATCGTCCGCGAGGCGGTCGCCGTCGTCCTGGCCGACCTGGAGTCGCGCGGCGACGCGAGCATCCTCGTACGGCGTCTGCGCGGTCGCTGACCGGCGCGGAGATCCCGCACATCGCAGGGTGGCGGCGGTAGCCTGCCCGCTCGTACGGGCCGATCGCCCGCCCCTGCACCTTGGAACCGCATGCCCACCAACGACGACCCCGCCCCGGCCGCCGAGCCGCGCGCCCGCCGCCGCAGCCTCGGTCGGGGCCCGGGCACCCGTCCCGCCGCCGGGCCGCCCCCCGCCGAACCGGCTGAGCCGCCGCGGGAGACCGCCGCACCGCCGGCCGCCGACGCGGGCCCGACACC
>NZ_JBLIWA010000068.1:0-27018 GCF_047525675.1 Streptomyces sp. 796.1
GGCCCGCGCCGGCCGCCGGGCCCGCGCCGGCCGCCGAGCCCGCGCCGGGTGCGGAGAGCGACGCCCCCGCTGCCCCCGCCCGCCCTGCCACCGACCCCGAAGGAGCCGGCGAGTGAAGCGCGTCGCCGCCATCGACTGCGGCACCAACTCCATCCGGCTGCTGGTCGCCGACGTCGACCCGGCCACCGGCGCCCTGCACGAACTCGACCGCCGGATGACGATCGTCCGGCTCGGCCAGGACGTGGACCGCACGGGTCGCCTCGCCCCCGAGGCGCTGGAGCGCACGTTCGCCGCCTGCCGCGAGTACGCGCGGGTCATCGAGGAGCACCAGGTGCCGGGCGGCGGCCGGCCCGCGCTGCGCTTCGTCGCCACGTCCGCCTCGCGCGACGCCTCCAACCGGGAGGACTTCGTCCGTGGCGTGCGGGAGATCCTGGGCGTCGACCCCGAGGTCATCACCGGCGACGAGGAAGCCGCGCTCTCCTTCACCGGCGCCACCCGCGAACTGAC
Source organism: Streptomyces sp. 796.1 (assembly GCF_047525675.1). Classification (NCBI taxonomy): domain Bacteria; kingdom Bacillati; phylum Actinomycetota; class Actinomycetes; order Kitasatosporales; family Streptomycetaceae; genus Streptomyces; species Streptomyces sp. 796.1. The sequence continues at coordinate 508 of NZ_JBLIWA010000068.1, forward strand.
GGCCACCGCCACGGCGCCGGCCCGTACCTGGTGGTGGACATCGGCGGCGGTTCCACGGAGTTCGTGGTCGGCGACCACGAGGTGCAGGCCGCGCGCAGCGTCAACGTCGGCTGCGTCCGGATGACCGAACGCCACCTGGCCGACGCCACCGGCACCGTCCCCGAGCCCGGCACGCCGACCCCCGCGCAGATCGCCGCGATACGGGCGGACGTCGAGTCCGCTCTCGACACCGTCGAACAGACCGTCCCGCTCCGCCCGACCACCGGCAGCTACACCCTGGTCGGCCTCGCCGGCTCGGTCACCACGGTCGCAGCGATCGCCCTGGACCTGACGGAGTACGACTCGGAGTCCATCCACCACGCGGTGATCCCCCTGCCCCGCGTCCGCGAGATCACCGACCGCCTCCTCCACTCCACGCACGCGGAACGCGCCGCGATCCCGGTCATGCACCCCGGCCGCGTCGACGTCATCACCGCGGGCGCCCTGGTCCTGCTGTCCATCATGGAACGCACGGGCGCCACGGAGGTGGTGGTGAGCGAGCACGACATTTTGGATGGGATCGCGCAGAGCTGTGTTGCGGCGGATGGGGGCGGCTGACGCGCGTTGAGCAAATGGCGGTGCCTCGGCAGGAACCTTGCCGGGGCACCGCCGTGTCGGGTCAGCGACTGGCGAAGGTGTAGGCGAGCAGCGCCGCGCCCATGGCGATGACCAAGGCGAAGCAGATCGCCCAGGCAGGCACGCCGAAGAACCGGGTGCCGTGTTCATCGGGATAGATCTGGCCGTCCTCGTCGGTCCACGTCCGCTCGGTCCGAACCTTCACCGGCGCCTCCTCGTCCGTGTCATCGCCGCAGCCACGAGCAGTGCAACGGCCGACGCCGCCACGACCATACAGCCGCTCGTGGCGCCGCTGCCCTGGTCGCCACCGGGGCCCGGCTTCTTGCGGCCTCGCTGGTCGGCCTTGTCCTGGTACTCGCCGTACTCACTCAACGACATCTCCCTGGGTGGGCGAGACAGCGCCTCGCGTTGACGTGCAGGTGATGTGGGGCTGGTGGTCCGGTGGGGGGTGGGTGGCCGCCGCCGGCCTTGGGGGCGGTACGACGGCGGCCGATGGCAGGCCGCGGCACGGGCGCAACGGGGAGTCACCTCACGCGCCACGACCCGCCGGCTCAGGGTGCTTCTGGGCCGATGTCCTCGGAGGGGGTGACGCGCCAGTGGACGGTGGCGGTGGAGGTGAAGCGGAGGTGCCGCCCGTCGGGGTGGTCGGTGGCGGCGTGGTCGTTGCACCAGCTCATTGCCTGTTCGTACTGCTCGCTGATGGAGTCGTCGGGGTCGGGCGCGGGCGAGCGTTCGACGCAGGTGCCGCAGGTGGCGCGGACGGTGTAGGGGTCGGCGTCCGGGTCGGGGGCTAGGCGCATGGTGACGTAGCGGTGGAGGCTGCGGGTCATCGTCAGGCCCTGGCGGCCAGGTGGTGGGCGCAGGCGTGGTGCGCGGCCAAGCCCTGCGGATACCGGTTCGCGGGCCGGGGCCGGCCTACGACCGTCACGGCGCCCACTCGGGGCATTGGGTGGCGATGGCGCCGGCGAGTTGGTCCGCCGGCGTGAGTAGGCGGTCTGCGGTGGGGGACACGCGCCACCAGACCAGGTGGGTGCGGGCCAAGCCGGGGACGAAGACGAAGCTGCCGTCGTCCCCGGAGAGGGTGACCTCGGCGCGCTCGTGCAGGTGCTCCACGGCCGGTGCCTTCGGCTCGATCAGCCAGCTCAGACGATGGTCGGCGTCTTCCTGGATCACGGCGCCGGTCGTGTGCCTCAGGGCCGCGAGAACGGGTTCCCCCAGATCCGTAGGCAGGGTGAGGGTGTGCCAGCCGAACTCCCCGACACGCACCCAGTTCATGCTGCTGCCAGGTGGGACCCAGTCATAGGGCGGAGTGGCGTGTTCGGTCGGCATGGCGCAGCCTCCGGCGTCATCGGTGATTGCTTGATGACTGACCGTAGGGCCGTGTACTGCGTGAGCCGGAGGCGATTGCGCGGGATTGCGAATCCCACAGGCTGATGGCGTGAGATTGCCTAGGCCAGGTCCAGTGCGCCTCGGGCCCGCGTGATCAGCCTGCGGGCTCCGAAACCATGCACGGCGGATTCAGCGAGCCACTCCCAGGCGCGCTCGTACAGTGCGATGGACTCGGCGTCGTCCAGCCACATCTCAGTAGACACCGTCTCCACGATGACCAGCCGACGGTCGTAGATCCAGAAACCGTGAGACGGAGCGCGCCGCACCTGCGCGGCGAACGGGATGATGCCCAGCTCAACGGTGTCCAGCCCGATCAGGCTCACCAGACGATCAAGCTGGGCGGACATCACCTCGGGCGGGCATGGTCGGGCGTACAGCGCCCCTTCCCAAAGGAGGAACCGGAACGTCTTCCCCGGCTCGTACAAGGCTTGTTGGCGCCGTATCCGAGTACGGACAGCCTCCTCGGTATCTCGCGGGGTCCCGCGGAACTCGGCTGCGGCGGCGAAGAGCGACCTCGCGTAGTCGGCGGTCTGGACCAGCCCCGGGATACGGACGACCTCCAGGGCGCGGATGATACGGGTCGTCTCCGTCTGGACGATCGCGACCTCTTGCCGAGGTCGGTGCCCGTCGGCGAGCTGCCGGCGCCATGACCGGTACGTGCTCTCCAGCCCAGCCAGCCGACCTCGCAGTTCGCCCGCCAGCTCTGGCCGGCCGACAGCCGTGGCCCACCGGGTCAGGTCATGGGGGGTTGCGGTCTGCTTGCCGGTCTCCAGGCGCGAGACCTTCGACGGCTGCCAGCCCAGTTCCTCGGCTACGCCCTTGCCGGTCAGGCCGGCCTCGGTGCGCAACTCGCGTAGCCGCGCACCGAGGGCCACCCGTGCGCTCTGGAAGTCGGTGCTCACACAGGGGAAGCTACCCGTTCGGCCGGACTGCGTGGTGCCATGCGGCATCCCGAGCCTGGCAGGCCGCGACCACCTCGGCAGGGTCCTCCGAGAGGTAGACGCCCAGGGTGGTGTCCTCGTCGTCGAAGGCGAAGCGGGCGACGACCCGCGAGTCGAACAGCCAGAAGTCGTCCTCAGGGAGGCGCAGTTGTCGGGCCTGGGCACGAGTGAGGGTGCGGATGTCCTCGCCCGCAGTGATGTTGGCGGGCGCGGCGGCGGCGAGGAACTGCTGGCCCTGGGTGGCCGGTTCGTCCACGAGCCGCACGCGCTCGAAGCGTCGCCCTGCGGCTACCTGAGTGCGCACGTTGTCGTGCCAAGCGGTGGGCTCCGCTGTGGCGATGTCCTTGCCGGCGAGCCAGCGCTGCCACTTCGGGGTGTTGCGGTCGGAGGCGTAGCCGCGGCGGGTCTCCAGCCGCCAGGCGGTGTGCCGGAACTCGCGGAACAGGTGGTCGATCTCCTTGAACGGCACCAGTTCGGGCGCGGTTGTGCGTGGTGCGTACCGGATGAGGAGCGAGCGCGGCACTCGCACGAAGGTCTCGGACTCCTTCACGTCGCGGAGTTGGACGAGATGCCCTGGGTCGGTCTCGCGGTCGCCCTGCACCAGGACCTCGTCGGTCTCCTGGATGTCGTAGAGAGTGGGGCAATCCCCTTCGTCGCTGGTGGTGCCGAGGAACCTGAGCGTCATGGGCCTCTCCTTGGGCTGGGTGAGATCAGCATGCGCCGGGCGGCAGGCCGGTACCCATGGGTTGCGGCAGATTGCTGCTGTGCCTGTGCGCCAAGGAGTTGCGCGCAAGGGAATCGCTCCCCTGGGGGCGCCTGAATCGTTGAACCCGCCGACGCATGTCCAGCAGCCCCACCGGTGGACCTGGCGTCACAGCGCCCGGTAGACGTCCCGTCGATCCCCCACCTTGACGACGAGGACGACGAGTTCGCCGTCATTGACCTGGTACGCCACCCGGTAGTTCCCGACTCGGAGTCGGTAGAGCCCGGACGGGCCGGTGAGCTTCTTGACGTCGGCATCCTGGCGGTACGGGTCTTCGCCGAGCGCAGTGAGGGCGGTCAGGATGCGCATGGCGTCCTGCCGGGCGATGGCCCGGAGCTGGTGCTGTGCCGCCGCGGTGAAGCGGAAGGCGTACTTCACTCTGGCTCGCCGTCCCGCTCCGTGAACAGATCCGCCAGCAACTCCGCCATCGTCACGGTGGGGCCGCCCTCGGCCAGCACCGCTTCGGCCTCGCGCGCCAGCAGTACGTCGGCCGCCTCCTCCAGCGCCTCGAAGTCCGCGATCGGGACCACGGCCGCCACGGGGGTGCCGTTGCGCGTGATGACGGTCGGGATGCCTCCTTCGGCCCGGTTGATGTGGTCGGCAAGGTGAGCACGTGCTTCCCGCACCGTCACGGCATTTTCAGTCATCCATCCAGTGTACGCGCACCTGTGTACACGCGATAGCTCAACCGCGCCGGCCCCGATCGGGGTCGACGCGGTGTGCGGATCACGCGCCCTCGGGCGCCACCCGAGCCACCCACTCCACGAACTGGATGACCACCCCATTGGGGTCCGTGACCTGGAACAGGCGCTCGCCCCAGGGCTCTTCGCGCAGCGGCATGGTGATGTCGACGCCTGCGGCGCGTAGCCGCTGCTCTTGTTCCGTCAGGCCGGCCGTGAGCGTGAAGGCCAGGATCAGGCCGCTCGCGTGCTGGTCGCGCTGGTCGGGCGGGAGGACCTCGGTGCCGCGGGCGAGCAGGACGACGTCCACCGCGTCGGGGCGGGTCAGGGATGCGAAGCCGGGGGCCTCGGCCTGGACGGCGTAGCCCAGGTGGGTCGTCAGGAACGCCTGCGAGGCGGCGACGTCGGCGACGGTGAGCGAGATGGTGGACGCGCTGAACTGCAAGGGGTCTCCCTGGTGGGGTGGGTTGTGGAGGGGGCCGGTGGTGGGTGGTTGCCGGGCGTGGGGGTCAGTAGCCGTGGCGGCGCGGGATGTTGCGCAGGACGCGCGGAGCCTGTCGGGCCGGTGCGCCCCGGTCGATGCGGGGGCGGCGTGCGTCGCGGCCGGTACGCGGGGCCGGGGCCGGCACCCGCTCACCGCGGTCACGCTCGGCCGCGGCGCCGTTCAGGGCGTAGGCGGTGGGGGCGTACGCGGCGGGGGTGGGGAGGGGGATCGCGGTGGGGGCAGCTTCGAACACGGGCACTCCTCGTTCTTTCCGGGGCCGCAAACTTGCGACGGACGTAAACTTAGCCCGGCTGACGTGAGGGTGTCAACATAAAAATGCCACGAGAGTAAAAATACTTTGCGGGCATCTCCGTGCCCCCTCCCTCGACCTCCTCTCCCGCTTCCCGTGTTCGCGCGCTCGCGCCCCGCCTCGTTTGCCGCGCGGCGGGTGGCGCGAACGCCCGGTGGCGGAGGAGTGGCCCCGGGGCGGCTGGAACGTTTGCCTCCGGGTTCCCGTGGGGCCTCGCCGGATGGGCCAAAACGGTCTTATGGGCCCCTTCGAGGGCCCCTCGCGCGACGGTCGCCGAGAAAGTTCGTGAAACTCTTCACATGAAAAAAGTCCCGGTGACCGCCCTGGAGGCGCCGGCACGGCCGGTTCCCGGTGTCGGGATGGCCGCGGGTCGAGGCGCGCCCTGTTTCAGCCGAGTTAAACGTGAGATACGGAGCGCCGGCGGAAGCCTCTGGTTTACTCGCCCGTACGGCCACAGGCCCAGATCAACGGGGGTGCGTAACGCTCCGCGCCACCCTCCGGTTCCCTCGGGTGACTATGGGATGGATCACGAGGGCCGCGCAGTGTAGCAGAGCCCCTCACCATTCTTGTGAAGGGGCTCACGAGCGACCCCCCTGGGGGTGCTGGATACTCGAATCATGAGCACCACGGAGCGTCCCCGAATCCTCGTTGTAGGCGGTGGGTACGTAGGTCTGTACGCGGCACGCCGCATCCTGAAGAAGATGCGGTACGGCGAGGCGACCGTCACGGTCGTCGACCCGCGTTCGTACATGACGTACCAACCCTTCCTTCCTGAAGCTGCTGCGGGCAGCATCTCCCCGCGCCACGTCGTGGTTCCGCTGCGACGCGTGCTCCCCAAGGCGGAGGTCCTCACGGGCCGCGTCACGACCATCGACCAGGACCGCAAGGTCGCCACCGTCGCGCCGCTGGTCGGCGAGGCGTACGAGCTGCCCTTCGACTACCTGGTCATCGCGCTGGGCGCGGTCTCCCGTACCTTCCCGATCCCCGGCCTGGCCGAGAACGGCATCGGCATGAAGGGCGTGGAGGAGGCCATCGGCCTGCGGAACCACGTGCTTGAGCAGCTCGACAAGGCCGACTCGACCACCGACGAGGAGATCCGCCGCAAGGCGCTCACCTTCGTCTTCATCGGTGGCGGCTTCGCTGGTGCGGAGACCGTCGGCGAGGTCGAGGACATGGCCCGGGACGCGTCCAAGTACTACCCGAACGTCAAGCGCGAGGACATGCGCTTCGTGCTGGTCGACGTCGCCGACAAGATCCTTCCCGAGGTCGGCCCGAAGCTGGGCGCCTGGGGCAAGGAGCACCTTGAGGGCCGGGGCGTCGAGGTCTACCTCAAGACCGGCATGGACTCCTGCGTCGACGGCCACGTCGTGCTCAACAACGGGCTTGAGGTGGACGCCAACACCATCGTGTGGACCGCGGGCGTCAAGCCCAACCCCGCGCTGGCCCGCTTCGACCTGCCGCTCGGCCCGCGCGGCCACGTGGACACCGCCGCCACCCTCCAGGTGCAGGGCAGTGACTACATCTGGGCCGCCGGCGACAACGCGCAGATCCCCGACCTCGTGGGGCGCGCCGCCGGCAACGAGAACGCCTGGTGCCCGCCGAACGCGCAGCACGCGCTGCGGCAGGCCAAGGTCCTCGGCGACAACGTCATCTCGGGCATGCGGGGCTTCCCGCAGCGCGAGTACAAGCACGCCAACAAGGGCGCGGTGGCGGGCCTCGGCCTCCACAAGGGCGTCGCGATGATCGTCGTCGGCAAGATGAAGCTCAAGCTCAAGGGCCGACTCGCCTGGTACATGCACCGTGGCTACCACGGCATGGCCATGCCGACCTTCAACCGCAAGATCCGCGTCTTCGCCGACTGGACCCTCGGGATGTTCCTCAAGCGTGAGGTCGTCTCGCTGGGCGCCATCGAGAACCCGCGCGAGGAGTTCTACGAGGCCGCGTCCCCGACCTCCGCCCGTGCGGCGGCCCCGGCGGCGAAGGACAAGGACGAAGCCAAGGCCGCCAAGGCCAAGGCGTAGTCACCCGGCCGCCGGAGCCCGCCCGCTCGGGCCCCGGCCGGCCGTCCCCGAGCGGACCCACCCAGTCCGCTTCCAGCACACACCGAAGGCGTCCACCAATCCGTGGGGTGGGCGCCTTTGGCGTGCGTGGACGCGTATGCGGGCCCCACCCCGCCCCGGCGCGCCGCTGCCCCCGACCGCGGCTCGGGGCGATTTAGGCTGGTATGGCCCGATTGGTCGGGCGGTGGTCCGGTGCGTGGCGTCGGGTGGCCGGTGGCGCGGCGGACGGTGGTGCGGCCGGGGATTTTGCCGATTCCACAACTGCGCACGGGACTGCCGCAGGGGCGGCGGGTGTTTTACGTGGCGGGTGAACCTTCCTGAGGTGCACCCCCGCGAATTCACCGCGTCTCCCTGGAGGTGTGCGACATGGCCGACGCCGCTGGACGGCTCTCCGCGCTCGCTGAGGAGGTCCTCGGGACCCCGTTCCCGGTCCGCATCCGGGCCTGGGACGGCAGCGAAGCAGGCCCCCCGCCCGGCCCCGCAGCCAACGAACCCACCACTCGCGCCCTCGAACTCCCCACCCTCGTGGTGCGCAACCGCAGGGCCGTCCGCCGGCTCCTGTGGAAGCCGAGCGAACTCGGCCTGGCCCGCGGCTGGGTCGCCGGTGACCTCGACGTCGACGGCGACCTGTACACCGCGCTCGACCTGCTCGCCGGCGCGCTGTGGGAACGCGGCGACGGCGGCGCCCCCGAGAACCGCCTCAGCACCGCACTGCGCGCCGCCCGCAACCCGCGGCTGCGCGCCGCGGCCCGCGAACTGGTCGCCATCGGCGGCCCCTGGCCGCCCCCGTCGCCGCCCGCCGAAGAGGCCAGGAGGCACCGCGGCCCGCTGCACACCCTGCACCGCGACCGGGCCGCCATCAGCCACCACTACGACGTCGGCAACGACTTCTACGAGCGCGTCCTCGGCCCCTCGATGGTCTACTCCTGCGGCTACTGGCCGGCCGCCGAAGGCACCCTGGAGGACGCCCAGTTCGCCAAGCTCGACCTCGTCTGTCGCAAGCTCGGCCTCGAACCCGACCAGCGGCTGCTGGACGTGGGCTGCGGCTGGGGCTCGCTGGTGCTGCACGCGGCGCGCGAGTACGGGGTGCGGGCCGTCGGCATCACGATCTCCCAGGAACAGGCCGAGTACGCCCGCAAGCGGGTCGCCGACGAGGGCCTGGCCGACCGCATCGAGATCCGGGTGCAGGACTACCGCCGGGTCAGCGACGGCCCGTACGACGCGATCTCCTCCATCGGCATGGCCGAGCACGTGGGCGCCGTGCGGTACGCGGAGTACGCGGCGCTGCTGTACGGGCTGCTGCGGCCCGGCGGGCGGCTGCTCAACCACCAGATCGCCCGCCGCCCGCAGCGCGACGAAGACGCGTACCGCGTGGACGAGTTCATCGACCGGTACGTCTTCCCCGACGGCGAGCTGGCCCCGGTGGGGCGGACCGTCAGCCAACTGGAGGAGGCCGGGTTCGAGGTGCGGGACCTGGAGTCGATCCGGGAGCACTACGCGCTGACGCTGCGCGCCTGGGTCGCCAACCTGGAGCGGAACTGGGCGCAGGCCGTCCGCGACACCTCGGCCGGCCGGGCCAGGGTGTGGCGGCTGTACATGGCCGCGAGCGCACTGTCCTTCGAGCGCAACCGCATCGGCGTCAACCAGGTACTCGCGGTCCGCACCCCGCAGTCCGGTGCTTCGGGGCTGCCCCGACGGACGCGTACGTGGGGCGGCGGGGCGGCGGGGACGACCAGGGCTGACTGACCCCGGGCCGGGGCGACCGCACCCGGGCGACCGGGCCGGCGCGTACGGGGGAGTGGTCGGGGCGTAGGGGGGAGTGCCCGGCGCGTACGGGGAGCGGGTGTCCGGCGCGTACGCGGGAGGCACGGGAACGGGCCGGGGCCCCGGGACGACGTGGTGGTCGTCCCGGGGCCCCGGCCGCTGTGTCCCCTGCTGATGGCCCGGTACCGATGGCTGCGTACCGATGGGCCCGTACTACCGGCTACTCGGCCTTGATGGCGGTGAGCATGTTCAGCTTCGCCGCGCGGCGCGCCGGCCACAGGGCGGCCAGCACACCGACCAGCGCGGCGAGGATGAGGAAGACGCCCATCCGGCCCCACGGCACGACCAGTTCGTACGTGCTCAGGCTCGGGGCGATCAGCTCGCCGGCGGCCCAGCCGAAGAAGACGCCGAGGCCGATGCCGAGCACACCGCCGAAGAGCGAGATGACCAGCGATTCGAGCCGCACCATCCGCTTGATGCCCTTGCGGTCCAGGCCGATCGCCCGCAACATGCCGATCTCCTGCGACCGCTCGAAGACCGACATCGCCAGGGTGTTGACCACGCCGAGGACGGCGACGATCACGGCCATGGCCAGCAGCCCGTAGAGCATGTTCAGCATCAGGTTGATCAGCTTGGCGATGTCGTTGGAGACGTCGTCCATCGTCTGGACCTTGATCGCCGGGTTGTCGCCCAGCGCCTTCTCCAGCTTGTCCTGGGTGGCGTCGTCGACGCCGCCCTTGGTCTTCAGCATCACCTGGAAATCGGCGATGTCCTCCACGTGCGGGGTGAGGGCGGCGTTGTCGACCATCACGCCGGAGATGATCGCGTTGCCCTCGTACACGCCGCTGACGACCAGGCGGCCCTTCTTGCCGTCCTCGAAGGTCGTGTTGAGCGTGGAGCCGACCTTCCAGCCGCGGTCCTTGAGCAGGTCCTTGTCGACCACGACCCGCTCGCCGCCGAGGTCCTTGAAGGAGCCCTGGGTGAACTCCAGGTTCGTCAGCGCGCCGATCGAGTCGGCGTTGACGCCGGCCAGGTCGGTCTTCTTGCCGTCGATGCGCGACGGCGACAGGCGCAGCGGGGTCGACTTCTCGACCACGTCCAGCTTCTCCAGCTTCTGCCCCACCTCGGGCGCGAGCGGGGTCATGCTGGCCATGCTGACGATGTAGTCGGCCCGCAGGGAGTCCCGGGCCATCTTGTCGATCGCGTTCTGGATGCCGCCGGCGATCACGGTCAGGCCGGTGATCAGGGTGAGGCCGATCATCAGCGCGGAGGCGGTGGCGGCGGTGCGGCGCGGGTTGCGCACCGCGTTCTGCCGGGCGAGCTTGCCGGGCATCCCGAAGATCCGCAGCACCGGCGCTGCCGCCGCGATCAGCGGCCGGGACAGCAGCGGGGTCAGGACGAACACGCCGATCAGCAGCAGTCCGGCACCCAGACCCATCGGGCCCTTGCCGTCGTCCATGCCGGTCGCGGCCAGCACCAGGGCGATGCCGACGCCGGAGAAGATCGCGCCGATCGTGTTGCGCACCACCAGGCCACGGGTGGACGGCGGGGCGTGCACGCTGCTCATCGCGGCCACCGGCGGGATCTTCGCGGCGCGGCGGCCGGGCAGCCAGGCGGCCAGGACGGTCACCACGATGCCGACGAAGAGCGAGGCGCCGACCGTGGTCGGGTCGATGATCAGCGGGCCGTCGGGGACGGTGGCGCCCGTGGAGTTCAGCAGCGAGCGCAGCCCGGCGCCGATGCCGATGCCGGCGAGCAGACCGGCGACCGCGGCCACCGCGCCCACCACCAGCGCCTCGATGAGCACCGAGCGGGTCACCTGGCGGCGGCTGGCGCCGACCGCGCGCAGCAGCGCCAGCTCCTTGGTGCGCTGGGAGACCAGCATGGTGAAGGTGTTGGCGATGATGAAGATGCCGACGAACAGGGCGATGCCGGCGAAGGCCAGCATGCCGGTGCGCATGCCGCTCATGCCGTTCTTGATCTCTTCGGCCTGGTCGTCCGCGAGCTTCTTGCCCGTGTCGGCCTCGGTCCGCTCCGGCAGCACCTTCTCGACCTGGGCCTTCAGCGCCTCCTGCGAGGTGCCGGGCTTGGCCGAGAGCTCGATGCCGGTGTACTTGCCCGGGTCCGCGTAGAGCCGCTGGGCGGTCTTGGTGTCGAACAGCGCGAGGCTGCCGCCGGCCGCGACGTTGCCGTCGTCGGTGGTGAAGATGCCGACGACCTTCTGCTGGAGCACCGGGCCGTCGACGGAGACCTTGATGCTGTCGCCGACCTCGTAGTCCGCGCGGTCGGCGGTCTTGCGGTCGAGCGCCACCTCGTGCTCGTTGGCCGGGGCGCGCCCCTCCTTCATCGGGTAGCGGGCGTCCTTGCCGTCCTTGCCCGGGAAGTAGTTGGCACCGGCGGAGGAGAACCCGTCGCCGACGAGCTTGCCGTCCTTGTCGGGTATCGCGGCGAAGCCGCCCACGGTGCCGATCGCCGACTCCGCGCCCGGCAGCTTCGCCACCCGGTCGAGCAGGGACTGGCTCAGGTCGGGCGCGTCGCCCGGCTTGCTCTTGTCGTCGTCGTTGTCGGGGCTGATGGCGACGTCGACGTGGTCGAACCCCTTCTCGGAGCTCTTCTGGTACGCGTCGGAGATGGTCGAGGTGAAGACCAGGGTGCCGGCGACGAACGCCACGCCGAGGAGGACGGCGAGGACGGTCATCAGCAGTCTGGCCTTGTGCGCGAGCACGTTGCGCAAGGCGGTACGGAACATGGTGTGTCAGTCCTGGGGAAGGAGGGCCGGTGGGCGGGGCGCGCCGGAACTAGCTGGTCCGGCCCTTGGCGTCGAAGCGCTTCATGCGGTCGAGCACGGCCTCGGCGGTCGGCCCGTGCAGCTCGTCGACGATCTGGCCGTCGGCGAGGAAGACCACGCGGTCCGCGTAGCCCGCGGCCACCGGGTCGTGGGTGACCATCACGACGGTCTGGCCCAGCTCGCGCACCGAGTTCCGCAGGAAGCCCAGGACCTCGGCGCCGGAGCGCGAGTCGAGGTTTCCGGTGGGCTCGTCGGCGAACATGATCTCGGGCTTGCCGGCCAGCGCGCGGGCCACGGCCACACGCTGCTGCTGGCCACCGGAGAGCTGGTTGGGGCGGTGCTTGAGGCGGCCGGAGAGACCGACCGTCTCCACGACCATGTCCAGCCACTGCTTGTCGGGCTTGCGGCCGGCGATGTCCATCGGCAGCGTGATGTTCTCCAGCGCGGTCAGCGTGGGCAGCAGGTTGAACGCCTGGAAGATGAAGCCGATCTTGTCGCGGCGGAGCTGGGTGAGCTTCTTGTCCTTCAGCGTCGTCAACTCGACGTCGCCGATCCGGGCCGAGCCGCCGGAGACCGAGTCGAGCCCCGCCATGCAGTGCATGAGGGTCGACTTGCCGGAACCGGAGGGGCCCATGATCGCGGTGAATTCGGCCTGCCGGAACTCGACGGTGACGCCGCCGAGGGCAACCACCTGGGTCTCGCCTTCGCCGTAGACCTTGCGGAGATCCGTTGCACGGGCGGCCACCGCGGTGCTGCGGGTGGCGGTGGGGGTGGTGGTCACGATCGAACTCCTGTCGGTGTGGTGCCTGGGGACTCCACCATCCTCACCCGAACATCAGCCTGTCGGATCAACCCCAGCGCCCGTTCCCGCCGCGACTCACGAGGTACGTGGCGGAGGCCGACTCCTCCCCAAGGAGGAGAGGGACCCTGAGACCCTGGTCGGACACCGGCCGCGGACCGCCCGCGGCCCGGCCCCGCTCCCGGACCGTCCCGGCTCCGCACGGCTCCGGCCCCGGGCCCGCCCCACCGCCCGCGGCCCCCTCCCGGCCGGCCCGTCCCCACTCCGTTCCTGGTGCCGTCCCCGCCCTCGTCCTCATCGGCGTCTGCGCAGGTCAGCCCCGTGGTACGGGACGCAAGCCGGCGCCCGGCGGCCGGGTGGCGAGGGCGCCGGGGGCGTCCACCGGATCGGCCCGGCGGAGGGTGTCGGCCGGGCGCGGGCGGGGGCCTGGCCGTGCCCGCGGGGCGGCCGACGGGGCGCGGTGGCCCACCGGAGGGGGGCGTTCCGTGGCGGTACGCCGGGTGGCGGGGGCGGTGTGCGCATCGGGGTGGTGCGGCACCGTGGCGCGCGCGCCCGAAGCGCACGCGGGCGGCCGGCATTTCCGGGCGAGCGCGACATGCGTGAGCGGGCCGCCGGGGCGCGTGGGGCGGCTCGGGTACGACGGAGGGCGTACGGGGGCTTGCGCGGCGGGCCTCGCACGGTCAGCTTCGTGGGGAGGGCCGGGGTGGCGCGAGCTGGGTCGGGGCGGGTTGAGATGGGGTGGCGCGGGAGTCTGGTGGGGCGGGAGAGCCCGGCGGGGCTGGTGGGCCCGGTGTGGCTGAGATGTTTGGGTGCCGGGTGCCGGGTGCCGGGTGCCGGGTGCCGCGTGCCGGGTGCCGCGTGCCGGGTGTTCGGTGGGTTCAGAGGTTGGTGCGTTCGGGGGTTGGCGGTGGGTTTTCGGTGGCGTCGGCTTCTGCTAATGCGGCCGGCCGCGGCGTGCGGTCGCCGGCTCCGTGGCCCGTGCGGTGCGGCCGGGGCGCGGCCGGCGAGTCGCGGGGAGGTGTACCCGCCTGCGGGGGGTGGACCGGATGTGCGTTCGTCAATTTACTCAACACTGCGTCGAGTTTTCGTCAATTCGGTGTGACGGGCGTGACGTGTCGGACCAACAGGCTTGATGGGCCACTGGCATGTGCCATTGGCTAGTTCCCCCCGCTGATGCTCCCTCAGTTGCCAATAAAATAAGACAACGGCGATCGACCGTTCAGCCGTTCGTGGCGCGTTCCCCGGCTAGGCTCGTCCTGCTCTCCTTGGGGGGAAAGCCGTACCCGGTATGTGCGGCGGCCGGAGTGCCCCTGCCCGGATGGTGGAATGCAGACACGGCGAGCTTAAACCTCGCTGGCCTACGGGCCGTGCCGGTTCAAGTCCGGCTCCGGGCACCACTCCGATCACCGGGTCTGACCTGCGGAAACGCCCTGGATGGGGGCGGAGGCCCGGTCGTTGCGGGCGTGCGCGCGGGTGCGCGGCGCGAGGTGGCGGAAGTCGACCGGCCGACCTTGCCGCCCGATGGGGTGACGGCCTTCGACCGCCCGCCGCCCAGCGACGAACATCGAGCCGCCCACCGCGCGACCGGGCCGATGCGTGTCACATGCACCTTCTGTTCGGGTTTGCCGGCGAAGAGTTGGCGCGTACCGCTCCCACCCGTACGACACATCAAGCGGAGATTCCGGCCTAGTTGGTAGGAGCCATCGCCCTTTGCCTGGTTTCTGGTGCTTACCCGGGAGATCGGGCGCCTTTGTGGGCATTGCGGGAGCGGAGTGACCGGACCGCCACGGCCGGTTCCTACGCTTCGACTTCCGAACGCAGGGCGGCCGTTGCCCGGATGGCGCCCGCGCTCGCGAGCACCACCAGGGCGATGGCCGCCACGTCGGTCGGCGACAGGGCCTGGCCGAGGACGAGTTGACCGGCCAGCGCGGCCACCGCGGGTGACAGGCTCATCAGCACCGAGAAGGTGGCCGGCGCGATCCGCCGCAGGGCCAACAGCTCCAACGTGTAGGGCAGGACGGAAGAGAGCAGCGCCACCGCGGCGCCCAGACCGACGGTGACCGGATCGAGCAGCGCGCCGCCCGCGTCGGCCACCCCGAACGGCAGGCTCAGCAGCGCCCCGAAGGCCATCGCCAGCGCCAGCCCGTCGACGCCGGGGAAGCGGCTGCCGGTACGCGCCGACAGCAGGATGTACGCCGCCCACGCCGCGCCGGCCGCGAGCGCGAAGCCGGCGCCCACGGGGTCGAGGCCGTCGAACCCACCGCGGCCGAGCAGCGCCACGCCGGCCAGCGCGAGCCCCGCCCACAGCCACCGCCGGGCCCCGCGCGCAGCGAGCACCGACAGCGTCAGCGGCCCGAGCACCTCCAAGGTCACCGCCGCGCCCAGCGGGATGCGGTCGATGGCCTGGTAGATCAGGGCGTTCATGCCGGCCAGCGCGGCGCCGAAGCCGACGATCACGGCCCAGTCGGCGCGCCGGTAGCCCCGTACCGCAGGACGGCAGACGACCAGCAGCACCACGGCAGCCACGGTCAGCCGCAGCGTCACCACGCCGAGCGCCCCGGCGCGCGGGAACAGCGAGGCGGCCACCGCGGCCCCGAACTGCTGCGCGGCCAGCCCGCCGGCCACCAGCCCGAGCCCGACCAGCGACCCACCCCCGGCGACCCGACGCCCAGGCCCGCCGGGCCGCATCCACCCGCCGCCGGGCCGCTCCTGTCCATCGGGCGGTACGCGTCCACTGGCCCGTACGCGCCCATCGGGCGGGCCCATCCGCCCACCGGCACCGGGCCACATCCGCCCACCGGCCCGTACGCGCCCACCGGCTCGGGCCCGCCCGTACGCCCCGCCGGGCGTACGGGGCGGGGGGCCGGGCGCGTGGGGCGCGGCGCCCGACGACGTCGGCCGTCCGGCGTACAGGTCGGTCATACCGCCCACGCTAGGCAGCCGGGCCGCGGCTGTGAAATGCGCGTTGAGCGGTGGTTATGCTTCCCAGACATGACCGTGGAGCTGCGTCATCTACGCCACTTCCTCGCCATCGCCGAGGAGGGCAACCTCACCCGCGCCGCGGCCCGGCTGCACCTCAGTCAGCCCGCGCTCTCCCGGTCGCTGCGCCAGCTCGAAGTGCACCTCGGGGTGCGGCTCGCCGACCGTTCCACGCACCACCTGCGGCTCACCGAGGCCGGCCGGGCCCTCCACCTGCGGGCGGCCACCGCGATGGCCGCCGTGGACGCGGCGCTCACCCCCGGCCGGTTGGGCGGCTGGCCGCTGCGGCTCGGCCACGCCTGGGCCGCCCTCGGCGCGTACACCACCCCGCTGCTCCGCCGCTGGCACCGCGACCACCCGGACACGCTGCTCGAACTGCTGCGCGTCGACGACCGCACCGCCGGCCTCAGTACGGGCCAGGCCGATGTGGTGGTGCTGCGCGGTGCGCTGCCCGAGCCCGGGTTGCGCAGTGCGCACCTGTTGGACGAGGAGCGGGTGGCCGCGGTGCCCACCGACAGCCCGCTGGCCCGCCGCCCCGAACTGACCCTGGCCGATCTCGCCGGCCAGGTCATCACGCTCAACAGGGTCTCCGGCACCACCCGCCGCGACCTGTGGCCGGCCGGCCGCGGGCCGTCGGCGACCGTGCAGGTCGGCAACACCGACGACTGGCTGATCGCCATCGCCGCCGGGCGCGCCGTCGGCGTGAGCACCACGGCCACCGCCGACCTGCACACGTACCCGGGCGTCAGCTACCGCCCGCTGGTCGACGCCCCGCCGGTGCCGGTCCTACTGGCCTGGACCGACCCGCCCAGCCATCCGGCCGTACCCGATCTGGTCGCCCTCGCGCGCGAGGTCATCGCAGAGCCGCCCGCACGACCAGCCGTAGCGCCACCATCCGCGGAGCCGCCGGCCGCAGCGCCACCGGCGGCGCCGATCGCCGGACGACTCACGGAGCCACCCACCGAACCGCCCACCGAACCGCCCACCGAACCACCCCCGCCGACGGGAGCCCCCACCTCGCCGCGGTGACCGCCGAC
Source organism: Streptomyces sp. 796.1 (assembly GCF_047525675.1). Lineage (NCBI taxonomy): Bacteria > Bacillati > Actinomycetota > Actinomycetes > Kitasatosporales > Streptomycetaceae > Streptomyces > Streptomyces sp. 796.1. Next base: position 17,117 of record NZ_JBLIWA010000068.1, read on the forward strand.
GCCCGGCCCAGGCCGCCCGTACCGGCCCCGCCGGCGGTCCCGCGGCTGCCGCCGGCGCGGCAGGGCCCGCGGTGGTCAGCCGCGTCGCCCCCGTCCGCACTGGCGCCCCTCCGCGTCGCGACGCCCCGTACCCGCCGCGACGCCCGTACCGGCCGTGGCCCCCCAACCCACCACCCGGCCCGTAGCCCCCTCAGCCCCTCAATCCCCAGCCGCCTCGCGACCCGACGCCCGCGGGTCCGCCCCGGCCGCGGACTCCGCGGGTCCCGCGGGGCGTGGCGCGGGGCGGGTGTGGGTCTGGGCGGCCAGCAGGGTCAGGGCGTGCGCGGACGCTGAGTCGGCCGCCGTGGTGAACAGGATGAGCGCCTGACCGGGGGAGCGCGGCACCTGGAGGGCGTGCTGGGTGACGGTGAGGGTGCCCACGGTCGGGTGCCGCAGCGTGAACACCTCGCCCTCGCAGGGGTGCACCCGGTGATCGGCCCAGAGCGCGGCGAACTCCGCGCTGCCGATGGTCAGTTCGCCGATCAGCGCGGCCAGTCTGGTGTCGGCCGGGTACTGGCCGGCGACCAGCCGGAGGTTGCCGACCGTGGCGCGGGCCTTGCGCCGCCAGTCGACGTACAGATCACGGCCGTGCGGATCGAGGAAGTGCAGCCTGGCCAGGTTCGGCCGCTCGGCCGGCCGGTCCGGGGCGGTCGGATCGAGGTGGCCGGCGACGAGGGCGTGGCCGAGCGCGTTCCAGGCCAGCACGTCGGCGCGGCGGCCCAGCACCAGGGCCGGGACCTCGCCCACCGCGTGCAGCACCTCGCGCGTCGCCGCCGGCACCTGCTCCACCTCGCTGTCCCGGCCGCCGCCCCGGCGCCGCACCGGGCCGGTCAGCCGCGCCAGGTGCGCCCGCTCGAACTCGTCGAGCCCCAGCACCCGGGCCAGTGCGTCCAGCACCTCGGGCGAGGCGTTGTGCGCCTGCCCCTGTTCGAGGCGCGTGTAGTACGACACGCCGACCCCGGCGAGCAGCGCCAGCTCCTCCCGCCGCAGCCCCGGCACCCGCCGGCGCCCCGCGTCCGGTAACCCGACGTCCTGCGGTCGCACGGCGGCCCGCCGCGCCCGCAGGAACTCCCCCAACCTCCGGTCGTCCATGGCCCAAGCCTGCCGCCGGGCCGGGCGCCGATCCAGACCCTGCCAGGGGTGGGCACGGGCGGGGCTGTTCCCCGCCGCCCCACCCGGCCGAGCCTGGCGGGGAACCCGTCCCCACCCCGTTGGAGCAACCGTGTCCGACCATCCCGTAGCCGCCGACCACCCCGCCGTCGACCCCTCCGCAGACCACGGCACCGCCGCGGACACGCCCCGTACGGCGGACACGACGCGTATCGCGGGCACCTCTAGGCCCACCGACACCACCCGTACGGCCCAGGCGCCCCGTACCCCCGACGCACCCGGGGCCACGGGCACCCCCCGCACCGCCCCGACCGGTGACGAACTCCGCATCGGCGACGTCTCGGTCACCCGGGTGACCGAGTACTACGGGTCGATCCGCATGCAGCCGCACGAGTTCTTCACCGTCGCGCCCGACGCGGACTGGGCGGGGCGGCACCCGTGGCTGGTGCCCGACTTCCTGGACGCGGCCACCGGCGAGTGCCGGTGCGCGGTGCAGACGTTCGTGGTGCGCAGCGAGGGGCGGACCATCCTGGTCGACACCGGTGTCGGCAACCACAAGGAGCGGCCCTACGCCCCGTTGTGGAGCCACTTGGAGACCGATTTCCTGGCCGATCTGGCGGCCGTCGGCGTGCGGCCGGAAGACGTCGACCTGGTGGTCAACACGCACCTGCACGTGGACCACGTCGGCTGGAACACCGAACTCCGCGCCGGCCAGTGGGTCCCCACCTTCCCGAACGCGACCTATCTCATCCCGCGCCGCGACTTCGAGTTCTGGGACCCCGCACGCGGCCACCACTCGCGGCTCGGCCGCGGCAACCAGAACGTCTTCGAGGACAGCGTGGCCCCGGTGTACGAGGCGGGCCAGGTCCAGCTCTGGGACGAACGCCACACCATCGACGGCCACCTGCACCTGGAACTGGCCGCGGGGCACACCCCCGGCTCCTCGGTGCTCAAGCTGGACTCCGGCGGGGACCGCGCGGTGTTCGTCGGGGACCTGCTGCACTCGCCGGCCCAGTTCGTGGAGCCGCACGTCAATAGCTGCGCCTGCGAGGACCCGGGGCGGGCCAGGGCGGCCCGGAACCGGGTCCTCGGCTGGGCCGCCGACCAGGGCGCCCTGGTCTTCCCCGCCCACCTCGGCGGACGCGGCGCGGCCGAGGTGCGCCGCAGCGGCGCCGGTTTCGCGATCGAGCGCTGGGCCCCGTTCGCCCGCCTGTGACGGCACGCACCACGAACGCGCGCCCGCGCCCGCGGGAGAGCGCTCACTCGCTCGCCGTACGCGCCGTACGCGCGGTACGCGCGGTACGCGCCTTCCGGGCCGCAAAGGGCTGCGGGGAGCTGCAAAGGGCTGGCGGGGGCCTCGCGGGGTGCGGCCCCCGGCGGCCGGTCCCGGGCCGCCCGGGCGACACGCCGTACCCGGCGGCGCTCCCACCGACGCTCCGTGGCGAGGTCGTCGCCGAGGGTTCGTCGCATGGCCCCGCGGTGGCCGGGTAGCGGCTAAAGAGGGGCGAAAAGATCCTCCCCTGGCACTAGGGTGATTCTTTTGCTTACCCATTACCCTTGACTCAAGGTCGCGCAGGGCGGCCATGGAGGAGTGAGATGAGGAGCAGCAACCCGGTCTTCTCGCGACGGGGCTTCAGCCGCGACAACGCCTACGCGGGCTTCAACACGGCGCCGCAGGCCGGGGGCCCCACCGCGACCCAGGGCAACCCGTACGCCACCGGTGCCCAGCCGACCAACCCGTATGCCCCGGGCGCGCAGGACCTGACCCCTGAGCAGATGCAGCAGCTCTACGGCGGCCAGGTCGCGCCGCCGCAGACCGGCCGGATGACGATGGACGACGTCGTCATGCGGACGGCCATGACGCTCGGCACCGTCATCGTCGGTGCCGTCGTCGCCTGGGCCGCGCTGCCGGTGTCCAGCAAGAGCTACGGCATCGCGATCGGCGCCGCGCTGATCGCGATGGTGCTCGGCCTGGTCCAGGCGTTCAAGAGCAAGCCCGTCCCGGCCCTGATCATTGGGTACGCGGCGTTCGAGGGCGTCTTCCTCGGCGTGATCAGCGAGATGTTCAACTCGCGCTGGTCCGGCATTCCGATGCAGGCGGTGCTCGGCACGATGGCGGTCTTCGCCGGTGTGCTGATCGCCTACCGCACCCGGCTGATCCGGGTCGACGCGCGCTTCCAGCGCTTCGTGATGGCCGCGGCCATCGGCTTCATGCTGCTGATGGTGGTCAACCTGCTGTTCGCGGCGTTCGGCGGCGGCGACGGCCTCGGCTTCCGCAGCGGCGCCCTCGGCATCGTCTTCGGCATCGTGGGCGTGGTCCTCGGTGCAGCCTTCCTCGCCATGGACTTCAAGCAGGTCGAGGACGGCGTGGCGTACGGCGCCCCGCGCGAGGAGGCGTGGCTGGCCGCGTTCGGCCTCACGCTGACGCTGGTCTGGATCTACCTGGAGCTGCTGCGGCTGATCGCCCTGTTCCGGGAGTAGTCCCGCCGGGCCGGCCGTCCGCGGCTGGCCCACCCGGCAGGGCCCGTACGGCCGCCCGAGTCAGCGGCCCGCGGACCCGCCCGCACGGACACCCACAGAGCCCCGGAGGCACCGCCTCCGGGGCTCTGCCGTGTCGTGTGTCGTCCTGTCGTCCTGTTTACGTCGCGCCGTGCGCCAGGCCGTCCGTCGTGGTCTCGTACGGCCTGTCCTCCGCGGCACCCGGCGTCCACCGGGTCGTACCTCGGGCCGTGAGGTGTCGCGTCGGCGGCTCGCTGCCGTAGCCGTCGGCGGGTGGGCTACCGCAGCTTGCGCGCCGCGCGGCGCAGGTCGTGCTCGTGGATGATCGCCTTGGCGTGCCCGTAGGCGAGTTCGTGCTCGCCGCGCAGCCAGCCGACCTTCTCTTCGAAGCGCGACAGGGCGGGGCCTTCGTCCACCGTGCGCAGCCAGTCGGCGACTTCGCGGCCGGTGCAGTGCGGGATTCGGGAGAGCAGGTTCCGGTGGGTCTCTTCGGAGAAAGCGTGGGACATCGGCGCCTCCGGCGTTGTCCTGATCGCTGCTGCCACATCGTGGCCCAGGGGTGTCCTTCACCTCACCGTGCCTGAGCGTTTGGGCGTTGGCAACAGTCCGCGAGTGGCGCATAGAGTCGCCGCGTGGATGATGTGACCGCCTTCCTGGCCGCAGTGGACCGCCTCGCCGACCGGTTGCGGGCGCTGCCCCAGTCCCGGCTGCGCCAGGGCCCGGCCGCCGAAGCGCTGGCCCTGGCCCGCGCGTTGGCCAGCCGCGCCCAACTCCTGGAGTCGCCCGACAGCGAGCCCCGTACGCTGCCCGACGCCGGCGTCTTCGTGGTGGCCGACCAACTGGCCGTGGCCGGCCACGACCTCGCCCATGCCCTGAGTGGCGCAGCGCCGGCCGGCGCCCGCCGCCCGGCGGCCCCGGAGCCGGTGCGGGCGCAGGCGGCGGAGGCGAGGGCCCTCGTGGAGTCGGTACGGGTCCGCTGCGGGCTGTGAGCCGGGGCGGGACTCGCCAGTGGCTCGGCGCCGGCGGGAGAACCGCGGCCCGGGACCGCGCCGCGGGCTCAACCGATCGCCTTCACCACCCGGGCGGGAACCCCCGCGACCAGCGTGCCGGCCGGAACGTCACGGCTGACCACCGCGCCGGCGGCGACCACCGCACCGGCCCCGACGGTCACCCCCTGCAAGACCACCGCGGAGGTCCCGATCCAGACGTCGTCCTCGATGACGATCGGGGCGAAGGAGAGGTACGCCCGCCGCTCCGCGAGCGGCAGCGGATGCCCGCCGGTGATCAGGCTGACCCTGGGGGCGATCATGACGCCGGCGCCGATGCTGATCCCGCCCCGGTCCATGAACGTGCACCCCTGGTTGACGAAGACGTTCGCCCCGAAGCTGGTGTTCAGCCCGTACTCGGTGAAGAACGGCGGATAGATCGTCACGGACTCCGGAAGCGGACCGCCGAACACAACGGCGAGTAGTGCGGCGCGCCCCTCGACGTCGCCGAACGGCAGCACGTTCAGTCGGGACGTCGCGTCGGTCACCTCGGCGATGCGCTCCGCATGGCGCGCGAACTCGGCTGTTTCTACGTACATGATCTGCTCGGTACGGGAAGACATGCGAGGAGTCCACCAGTGCACAGCGCCGGTGATCAAACAACCGGCCGTGCGCCAGACACAACCGTTGGTTGTGGGCGTACCTTGCGGGGATGGATGTGGAAGCCCTGCGCACGTTCGTCGCCGTCGTCGAGTTCGGTCACTTCCGGGCCGCGGCCGACGAGCTCGGGATCAGCCAGCAGGCGGTCTCCAAGCGGATCGCGGCCCTGGAGGGGCACCTGTCGGTCACGCTCCTGGTGCGCACCGCGCGGGGCTCCCGGCCGAGCCCGGACGGGCAGGTGCTGCTGCCGCACGCCAAGCAGGTGCTGGCGGCCCTGGACCGGGCCGAGCGTGCGGTGCGCCCCGGCAGCCGGCCGCTCCGCGTCGACGTGCTGAACCGGCGCATCGCCCCGGCCCAGGCCGTGTACCGGTTCTACCGCGCGCACCCCGAGACGGGCCTGGACACGGTCACCCTGGGCGAGGAGAACGCCGCCGGGGCCGCAAGGGCGGTGCTCGAAGGCAGCGTCGACGCGACCTTCCGGGCCCTGCCAGCGGACCAGGTCCCGGCCGGGATCAGCGCCGAACGCCTGCTGGACGCGCCCCTGGAACTCCTGGTCGGGCCGCGCCATCCGCTGGCGAGGGCGGAGCGGGTCAGACCGGCGGAGCTGGCCGGCCACCGGATCTGGATTCCCGGGATCAGGCCGGGCACCGAGTGGGCGGCGTTCTACCAGGCGCTGGCCGGGGCGTTCGGCCTGAGCGTCGACGCGCTCGGCCCCGCCTTCGGCGACGAGGCCCTGATGGACGCGCTGGCCGACTCGGCCACGCTGGCCACCCTGGTCGGCAGCGGCGACCGCTACCTCTGGCCCGGCTCCCACGACCTGCGACGCATCCCGCTGTACGGACCGACCCCGGTCTACCCGCACGTGCTGCTGTCCCGCACCGGGGACCGGCACCCCGTACTGGCCGCGCTCCGCGACCACCTGCGCGCGTCGGGGCCGCCGACGCCGGAGGACGCGTGGCTGCCGGAGTGGCTGGAACGGTGACCCGGCGCCTGGACGCGCCGGGGCGCAGGGTTCAGAGCGAGGCGATGACGCGGTCGGCCAGGACGTAGACGCTCGTGTCGCCGTAGCCGAAGGTCAGCGTGTACGCGCCGGAGACGCCGGAGCCGCCGAGCAGCACCGGGGCGTCGCCCGCGCGCAGGGCCTCGGCGAGCTGGTCCGCGGTCTCGCGGTGGCCGGGCGTCATGCAGACCGTGGTGCCGTTGCCGAACACGTACACATCGAGGGTGCCGAGCGGGCCGGGGCGCACGTCGACCAGCGGGGTGCGGTCGGCGGCGAGTTCGTCCAGGGCGGCGACGGTGCGCTCGTGCCCGACGACGGCGTGCTGGGCGGCCTCACCCGCGGCGTGCGCCGGGTGCGAGGGGTGCCGGCGGCGGGCGGCGGCCAGCTCGGCCGATTCCGGGCCCTCCACCTCGCCCGGCAGGTCGAGCGCGGGGTCCAGGACGGCGTCCAGGGCCGGGTCGAGCGCCGCTTCGAGTGCGGCGTCCAGCAGCTCCGACTCGATCATCGGCTCCAGGCCGGCCAGGTCGGGCTGGCGGGGCACGAACGGAGCCGCGTCCAGGCCGGGTTCGTCGCCGAAGCCGGCCAGGCCGCCGAGGAGCGCTGAGCCCTCCGCACCGGGTGCCGCGTCGCGCGCCTCCTGGGCCGCCCAGAACGCGCGCGCCTCCGCGAGCTCCCGCTCGCGTTCCTCGGCCAGCGCGTCGGCGACGGCGGCGCGTATCTCCTCGGCCGGGCTCTGCCGGGCGGCGGGTACGCCGGCGGCGCCGGCCGCGGTGGCCACCGCGACGTCGGCGCGGAGCGCGGCGATCTGGCGGCGCAGTCCGCGGGTGGTGTGCAGGGCCGCGACGCCGACGGCCGTGGCGATGCCTGCGGCCAGCAGTACGGCAAGGGACGTAGCGCTCACTGACAGACTCCCGGTTGCTGATGGTCCCCCGAATTCCTACCTCAGCTTGGCCCGTGTCGTCGCCCGGTGTCAGTGCACAACGTCACGGATTGACCGGGTATAAAGACCCAGACAGCCTGTACCGAACATCGCTGACCTGCACGATCGATGCGCCTCGGGGGCGTTGGTCACATCCTGGGGGAGATTCGGTCACGGCCCGGTGGGTGAGCGGCGCCCCCGCGCCCCGCGGCACGGGCCGCGGGACGGGGGCACGGCTCGGCCGGGGCGGACCGTACGGCGCAGGTCAGGCGCGCGGGGCGGTACGGGGCGCGTGACCGGGGCCCGGAGCCAGCGGGGCCGGGGCCGGACGGACCGGAGGCCGGGCGACCGTCCTAGCTCAGCCGTTCGATGACCATCGCCATGCCCTGCCCACCCCCGACGCACATGGTCTCCAACCCGAACTGCTTGTCGTGCCACTGGAGCGAGTTGATCAGGGTGCCGGTGATCCGCGCGCCGGTCATCCCGAAGGGGTGCCCCACGGCGATCGCACCGCCGTTGACGTTGAGCCGGTCCAGGTCCACGCCCAGGTCCCGGTACGAGGGGATGACCTGCGCGGCGAACGCCTCGTTGATCTCCACCAGGTCGATGTCGCCGATCCCGAGCCCGGCCCGGCGCAGCGCCTGCCGGGACGCCTCGACCGGCCCGTACCCCATGATCTCCGGCGAGAGCGCGGAGACCCCGGTGGAGACGATGCGGGCGAGCGGGGTCAGCCCCAGCTCGCGGGCCTTCGTGTCGGACATGATCACCAGGGCCGCGGCGCCGTCGTTGAGCGGACAGCAGTTGCCGGCCGTCACCAGTCCGTCCGGCCGGAAGGCGGGCTTGAGACCCTGCACGCCCTCCAGCGTGACGCCCGCGCGCGGCCCGTCGTCCTGGCTGACCACGGTGCCGTCCGGGGTGGTCACCGGGGTGATCTCGCGCGCCCAGAACCCGTCCTTGATCGCCTGCTCGGCCAGGTTCTGCGAACGGACGCCGAACTCGTCCATCTCCCGCCGCGTGATGCCCTTCGCCCGGGCCAGGTTCTCGGCGGTCTGCCCCATCGCGATGTACGCGTCCGGCACCAGGCCGTCGGCGCGCGGGTCGTGCCAGTCGGTGCCCTCCTGCGCGGCCCGGGCCGCGGTGCGCTCCTCGGCGTCGGCGAACAGCGGGTTGTGCGTACCGGGCATGCCGTCGGACGAGCCGTTGACGTTGCGCGAGACGGTCTCCACGCCGGCTGAGATGAACACGTCGCCCTCGCCCGCCTTGATGGCGTGCAGCGCCATCCGCGAGGTCTGGAGCGAGGAGGAGCAGTAGCGGGTGATGGTGCAGCCCGGCAGGTGGTCCATGCCCAGTTGGACGGCGACGATCCGGCCCAGGTTGTGCCCCTGCTCGCCGCCGGGCAGCCCACAGCCCAGCATCAGGTCGTCGATGTCGCGCGGGTCGAGCTCCGGCACCTTGGCGAGCGCCGCCGCGATGATCCCGGCGGTCAGGTCATCGGGCCTGACGTCCTTGAGCGACCCCTTGAAGGCGCGACCGATGGGCGTACGGGCGGCAGAGACGATCACGGCTTCGGTCATCACGGCTCCTGAGGGGAGGGAGGGCAGGACTGTTCCGGAAGCTACCGGCCCGTAGCCCCGAGGTCACCAGGCGCACGCTGTGATGCGGGCCTCTTTTCTAAGCGCTTGCTCAGGGGTGGGTTCGGGGTTGGTGGTGCCGTGGCCCTGGCCGCGGTTGTGGTGGTGGCTCTGGCGGGGCCGGGGCGTGGCCGTGCCCCGCGGGCGCGTACGCGCGAGGTGGTCGGGGGCGGGCGGCGTGCGGCGGGGTACGGGGCCGGGCCTGGCTCCGGAACGGGAGGGCGTCGGGCGGTGCGCGGACGGGCCCGGCCGCACGTTCGGGCGGCGGAGGGTCGGGCCGCAAGGTCCGGCGGCGTACGGCCGGGCCGGGCGCGGCCTCACCCCGTGACGCTGGCCGATGCGGGGTCGGCCGGGAGTCGGCGGCGCCGCCGGCGGAAGAGCTGGGCCCAGGGGCCACGGGCCGCGGCCACCTCCGTGCCGCCCTCGGCCGCCGCCTGGGCCGCGGCCTGCGCCACCGGCAGGAACCCCTCACGGCGCGCCGGGTCGGGCCGCTCCTCCTCGGGCCACAGGCCGAGCGCCGCGCAGAGCGTCGGCAGGACCGCCATCGCCGCGGTCATGTAGCCCTCGGCCGACGGATGGTAGTTGTCGGGCCCGAACAGCTCCGTCGGGTGTGCGGCGAACTCGGGGCCGAGCAGGTCGCCGAGCGAGACCGTCCGCCCGCCGTGCTCGACCACCGCGATGGTCTGCGCGGCGGCGAGCTGCCGGCTGAGCCGCCTGGCCACCCAGCGCAGCGGCTGGTAGACGGGCTCGATGGTGCCGAGGTCGGGGCAGGTGCCCACCACCACCTCGCACCCGGTGGCGCGCAGCGCGCGGACCGCGTCGGCGAGCAGCCGTACGGACTTCGCCGGCGGCATCCGGTGGGTCACGTCATTGGCGCCGATCATGATCACGGCGGTGTCGGGCCGCCAGGCGGCCTCCGGGGCGGGCCCGGCGGGGGCGCCGAGGTCGCCGCGGTCGCCGGGCGGGCCCGGGTGCGGGGCGGCGTACGGACCGGGCGGCGTACCGGTGCCGGTGCCGGGCGGGTCGATGTCGGGTTCGGGTACGGCGGACGTCGCGCC